>DASZWS010000217.1:0-11472 GCA_035546515.1 Vitreimonas sp.
TCAGCGGTCTGCAGCGCGATGCCAAGCTGCAGAGCGGCGGGAATTTGCGCGGGATCGGCGTGGTCGAACGGCGGCACACCGCCATGGGGGCCCTGCCACGGCGCCAGCAACACGTTTTGGTTGGCAAGAGCGGTCAAACGCGCAACCTCCGCTTGGGCGGCTTGGTACTGCGCGGCGCTTGAAGCGGCAGCGCTCGCCGAGCCTGTGGATGAAGTTTGGCAGCTGGTCGCCAGCGGCATAAGCGCCAACAGGCACACGGCCATGAGATGCTGTTTCATTAAGTCCCCCGAAAATCAGCGAACACTTTGGCGGGTCATCACACGTAGGAGCAAGGGCGCGTGCGGAGCGGCTGCGAGCGGGCGCCAAACTTTTGCGACGAATGGGCTCGCCAGGCTTACCGCCTTCAGAGCGCGTGCTAAGCAGAAGCCCTGCCACAGGGGAGGCGAATCATGCGTGCGACAGCGTTGGCGGCGGTTTCGGTGTTGGTGCTGGCTGCGTGCAGCCCGGGCGGCGGCGCCTCAACAGCAGGGAATGGCGCAGGCTCAAGCGGCGCCACAGCATCTGGTGGCAGCGGCTTCCCGATGGCGTCAAATGTGGCGTTCCGCCAGGAGGGCACTCTTACGATCGGCGGTCAGACCATCCCGCAGATCAGCTATCACGACGGCGGCAAGGTGCGCACCGAGATGAAGGGGCCGATGGGCGACACCATCATGGTTGTGAACAACGACACCCACGAAGGCTTTACGCTGACGCACATGATGGGACGCACCATCGCCACGCGCATCGATCTCACCCAGCAATCGGCGAGCCCCGTCACGCAGGATCAAGTCGCGCAATGGCGCGCCGACATGGCCAATCGCGCCCATCAGGTGGGAACGTGCTCAGCGGCTGGCGAAAATGGCACGGAATGGGAAGTCGCGCCGCCTGCGGGCAGCACCGACACCGCCGCAGAGCAGCGCTCGATGTGCGTCACCAACGACGGGATCATGCTGCAAATGAAGATGAACGGCGCGGTGGTGTTCAACACCACGTCGATCCAGCGCGGCCCACAGGACCCGAGCTTGTTCACCCCGCCCGCCGGCGTCCAATTCACGACCGCCCACACCCCCTCGCAAAGCGAGATCAACGACATGGTGGCGCGGGCGAAAGCGGCCGCGGCGGCGCGCGGGACGCACTAAACCGTGGCCTAATCCACACGCCTTATTCCCGCCCGGGGAGAGAGGGCAGGATTTCGACTCAGCTCCGGCGCCTGGAGCCGTTGTGCGATGCCGCACGGCGGGCTACAGGTCTGAGCTTGCCCGGGACTTTGGACGGCTAAATGGTTAATATTGCTGACGCCTCTGCCTTGGCGCCGGATCTGGCGTCAAAGCTCATGCGGCTGCTGCCACGTGAGTTTCAAGAGGCGTTCGTGCAGTCGCCGAACGTCTTCATGTTCTTCATGTCGATGGCGCTGGCGGCGGTGCTCATCAGTGCGTTCTGGGTTATGGCCGGCATGTTCCGCGCCAGCCGCGCCGCGCGTATCGCGCTGCGTGCGCAAGCGCTGAAGCGCGCCAAGGATCATCGCGCGTTGGTGCTGATCGGCGAGATCGAAGGCGGCGGTCTCTTGACGCGACAGGAAATGAAGGAAGCGGTCGAGGACAATTTCGGCATGTTCTCGTTCGAGCCGAACGTGCAGGTCGATCTCTTCCCCATCAAACTGAAGACGCTGCCTTCAAATGCGCATCCGGAAAGCCGCCGCCGTGTCGCGGTTGAAGCGTCCGACGCGTTAGAGCGTTCGGCTGCTGACGTGATCTTGTGGGGCAAACGTAATCTGCTCGGAAAACTCGAACTGCGCATGACGACGCTGCCCAGCTACGGACGCGTGCATGAGGTGCAGGAATTCCATCTCAACTGGCGCGCGGGACGTCCGAACGAAGTGGTGCAGCGGGCGCTGGCGTTCGAACTGGCGCGCAAGGCGCGGCCGGTTCTGCATCGCCCGCAGGATTTCAAGCCGGAGCGGTTGCAGCCGATCGTGGAAGCGCTCGACAAGATGGTCGAGGCCAAGTCGCCTGACCTGAGCGAGAGCGTGCAGCTCGACATCTTGTCGGACTTTGCATCGGGTGCGCTGAGCGTTGGCGAGCGCGGCGGCCACATCAAATGGCTCCAGAAGGCGCTTGATGCGCGCCAAGCGTATCTCGATCGCGTCGATCGGACGACTGATCCGAGCGCTTGGGGCGCGGCCCAGCAGGAGATCGGCCGTGCGTTGACGGCGCTCGGCGAGCGCGAAGGCGCGCGCGACAAGCTGGAAGAAGGCGCAGCGCGCTTGCGCCTGGCGATGGACGCTCTGCGCTCGACGGATTCACTGCAGCAGGCGGAAGTGGCGCTCAGGGCGCTGCAACGGGCTGAACAAACGCTGCAACAGCGCCGCCGCGTCGGCCTGCGCTGGCCGGGCTAGGCTTTTTCTGACGAAAATCTGACAAAGCGTTGACGCGATGCGTCGGCGCTTTTTTGTGCGACGGTTGTGGCGTAGCGTTCGCCGTTCGGGCGGAGCTTCTCCATGAAACTGTCACGGCGCACGATGTTGCAGATGGGCGCGGCCGCGCTTGCGGCGGAAGCGTTCGGCGAGACGATCGCCAAGGCGCTGGCAATTCCGGCGTCATCGCCCACAGGCACCATTCGCGATGTCGAGCACATCGTGATCTTCATGCAGGAGAACCGTTCGTTCGATCACTATTTCGGTGCGCTCCGCGGCGTACGCGGGTTCAGCGATCCGCGGCCGCTGACGCTGCCGAACGGCGACAGCGTGTGGAAGCAGCCCAATCCACGCGGCGGCGCAGTGGAGCCGTTCCGGCTGGACAGCAACACCACCAGCGCCGCGCACATGGGCAGCCTGGATCACAGCTGGAAAGGCTCGCACGCGCGCTGGAAAAATCACGATGCATGGATCGCCGCGAAGTCGGCGATGACCATGGGTTATTTCACACGCGAGGATCTGCCGTTTTACTACGCGCTCGCCGACGCCTTCACGATCTGTGACGGCTATCATTGCTCGATCTTCGGGCCGACATCACCCAACCGCAACTTCCTGTTCACCGGCACCAGCGGCTTGAGCGCGGGCTATGACGGCGTGCTGGCGGTGCGCAATTCGTATCTGGAGCTGAACGGGTCGGCGCTGCCGCAGAACGACAGCCATCTGTTCAGTGGTTTGAAATGGAAAACCTACGCCGAGCGCCTCGAACAAGCAGGCGTGAGCTGGAAGGTCTATCAAGAGTACGACAATTACGGCGACAACTCGCTGGCCTATTTTTCAGCGTTCCGCGGCGCAGGCGCGAATGCGGCGTTGATGCAGAAGGGGCGGAGCTGCGCACCAGGTTCGAACAAGGACAACGCCAAGGACTCGCGCGGCGAGCACGTTGTTGCGGATTTCGCGGCGGATGTCGCCGCCGGGCGTTTGCCGCAAGTATCGTGGATCGTTGCGCCGCAGATCATGAGCGAACATCCGTCGGGCAGCCCCGGCTATGGTCAGTCGCTGACCGCGCGCCTGTTGGCGGCGCTGGTGGCGCATCCGGAAGTGTATTCGAAAACCGTGTTCTTGCTGAACTACGATGAGAACGACGGCTTCTTCGATCACGCGCCGCCTTATGTGCCCGCGGTTGGCGCGGCGATGGGCGCGTCAACCGTGGATACTGCGGGCGAAGTGTATCGCGGCGAACCAGTCGGGCTTGGCCCGCGCGTGCCGATGCTGATTGTTTCGCCGTGGAGCAAGGGCGGCTGGGTCAACAGCCAGGTGTTCGATCACACTTCGGTGCTGCGCTTGGTGGAGCAACGCTTTGGCGTGGCCGAACCGAATATCAGTGCGTGGCGGCGCGCGGTGTGCGGCGACCTTACCTCGGCGTTCGATTTTGCAACGCCGGACGCAGCCGTAGCGGCGCTGCCGGACGCGTCCAACTATGTGACCGCCGCTGACGCGACCAAGGGCCTGCCGGCAGCCACCGTCCCGCAGGTGTTTCCCGCGCCCGTGCAGGAGCAGGGCGGCCGGCCGGCGCGCGCATTGCCATATGCCTTCGAAATCGCTTGTGAGGTGGACGCAAGCCGCAAAGCGGTGGCGCTGAACGTCGTCAATACGGGCGCAGTGGGGGCGGCTTTCAACGTGTATGCCGCTGGCGGCGGCAGCGGGCCGTGGTCCTACACCGCCGAAGCCGGCAAGACGCTGCGTTACGAGCTGATGGCGGGTGCGGACGCCTACGATCTGACCGCGTACGGCGCCAACGGGTTCGTGCGCGCCTTTAGCGGCCGCACCGACGCGCCGATCACGGTGGACGCTCGCATCGATGCCGAACGACGCGGCATCGCGTTGACGCTCAACAACTCAGGCGCGCGCGAGATTTCGGTGCGCGTGCGGGAGCTGGCGTATGGGAGCTTTGACCATACCATCGCGGTCGCCGCAGGCGCCTCACAAGCCGATCTCGTGGGCCTGCGTGAGCACAATTGGTACGACGTCGAGGTCAGCTGGGAAGGCTTCAGACGACGCTACGCCGGCCACGTCGAGACCGGCGCGCCAAGCGTGAGCGATCCGCTCATCGGGCAACGCGCTTAGCCGTCGGCGTTCAGCAGTTTCTCCAGCACCGCCGTCAAATCCCGCACCGGAAACGGCTTAGCGAGCGCGGCGTTGGCGCCGCGGTCCTTGGCGACGTCGGTTAGCGCCCGTTCGCCCACCACGCTGGAGCCCGAGATGGCGACGATCGGCATTTTCGGCCACGCCGCGCGGGCTTGCGTGATCAGCTCCGCGCCATCGGTGCCCGGCATGTTCATGTCGGTGACGATGGCGTCAGCGCCGTTGCGGCGGACGGCGTCAAACCCAGCGGCGGCGCCAGGCGCGGAAACAACTTGGTAGCCGGCGTCTTCGAGCGCGAGCGTCAGCGCGTTGCGCGCAAACGTATCGTCGTCGATGAGGCAGATACGACGAGCAGTGGTCATGGTCCGATCATAACACGTTTCGCGCGCTTTCTAAGCGTTTCTCGCGGGGCTGCGATGTTCCATCGAGGGACAGGTGCGGCCGCAAGATCGCTGAATCTCTTGGAAAAGAAACGATGCAATCGAATGTACCAAGCGGTGATTTATCGCACAGATGTCCCTCAGACTTGGCGGATGCGGCCGCGTTATTGGCGCGCGCAGACGCTGCCGCGCGGCCTCGGAATCTGGCCGAGTACTAGAGCGTACGCACCGTGGGCCAGTAGAATAATGAGCTGTCCGGCGCGGACACGCCGCGCCCCGAACCGGCGCGGTATCGGGGCGCCTGCAGGCAGGTAGTCGGCGTGGTGCGGTCCGCTTAAGGGGCGGCGCTGTTCCGTGCGCCAAACGCAGCCTCCAAGGGCAGCCCTCTGGCCAGTTGCAAGCCCGCAGCGGCGCAGTCATAACCCGCCGCTCCGGACAGGTGGCCGAGTGGTTGAAGGCGCACGCCTGGAACGCGTGTATAGGTGAAAGCCTATCCAGGGTTCGAATCCCTGTCTGTCCGCCACCTATCCTTTTGCCGAAGCTCTAAGCGGCTTGGCTGTCCGAGGTTTCGGCGTCGGCTTCGGCGTGCCAGAGGGCGCCGAAGTGGAAGGGGGCGAGGTAGAGGCGCGGCGCTTGGCTGCGCGAGATGCCCTTCACCCAAAGCGGGCCGGCGGCGATCGCGTTGATGGTGACGCGCAGCATTTGCGACGCGATCTGGGCGTCGACCAAACGCAGCGACCCGTCCTTCGCGCCGTCCGAGATCAGGGCGATGTAGCGGTTGGAGATGCGGTTGGCGCGTCCTGACACTTTGTGGCGCAATTCTTCCGGCACTGAGGACAGGAGGTACTGGCGCAGCAGCGGCCCGCGCTCGGACAACTGAAATTCGCCGAGCGCGCAGGTGGCGAATTTGAGCATCTCCCAGGCCGAGCCGTCGCGCTGCATGGCGCGCATCTGCGCGGCCTTGGCGAGATCGAAGGTGCGGTGAAAGCAGGAGATGACCAGCTCATCCTTGCTCATGTTGTGATGATAGAAAGCGCCTTTGGTGGCGTTGAGGCTGGCCGAGATGCGCTCGACTGAAGCGCCCCAATAGCCAAATTGGTTCAATGCGCGGGTCGCGGCGATGAGGAAATCCTCTTTACCGGCGGATTCAATGCTCAGCTCGAGTTCGCTGGAGCCGAAATCGAGGTCGGCGCCGCGGTCGCTGTCACGCAGACCATAGAGGTAGATGTCGCACGTGCGCTCCAGCACGCGCGGATAATCTTCGACGTCAAACTCGTAGAGCCACGACATCACCCAGAACAAATGCTCAAGCAGCAGATGGCCGCGGGCGCGACGATCGGTGTTGTCGAGATGCGCGAACTCAGGTCCTTCGAAAAGGGAGCGCGCTTTCTTTGCCATTTGCGCGAACGCTGCCTCAACGGTGCTGCGCTGCGTCTCTTCCAGCGCGCGCATGTCGGCGAACGGAACGAATTGATGCTGGTCGCCGCGGCGGATGCCGCGATGCCAATCGAACATGGCCGCGAACACCTCGCGGAAGCGGCGCTTGGCGCCGCCGATCTGCGCGGCGTTCGTCAGCAATGCATCGAGTCGCTCAATCGCCACGAGGTAGCAGGCCGCCGCTAGGTCATCCTTGCGCGGAAAATAATAAGTCACGCCGGGCGTATTGAGCCCTACTTCAGCGGCGACGGCAGAAAGGGTCATCCCCGCAACGCCACGGCGATAGAGGATTCGCATCGCCGCGTTGAGGATCGCGGCACGCTTCGCTTCGAATTTCGGCTTTGACCGGGGAGGAGCAGCCATGCCGGGTCCCATGCGCCAGTCGTGGCTTCGCTGCAAGGTCGGAGCGCCGAAGCGCTGAATCAAGGCCGGATGGGGCAAAATCTTGTTGACTCGGAGGTTTAGCCACCCTCCCATACCGATGTTTCGAAAAAGGTCCTCGCAGGGCTAACAACACGGGCTAGCGCGAACTAAGCCCGGCTAACGGGAAATCCTGCGGGGGAAACGCGGGGAGGGAATATATATGAGCCGCAAGTCGTTACTGGCTAAGGTTCTGCTTGGTGGCGCGGCAATCGCGATCGCCGGCAGCGGCACTGCAATCGCGCAAGACAATTCGGGGCAAACCAACGCCTCCAGCGGCGGCTCGGAAGAAATTGTCGTTACAGCTCAACGGCGTGAGGAGGCGATCCAGGACGTTCCGATCGCGGTTTCGGCGCTCAGCGCCAGCCAGCTGCAGGATCAGGGTCTGACCGGCGGGTACGACCTGCTGCAAGCGGTTCCCAACGTTTCTTTCTCTAAGGGCAACTTCACCGGCTACAATTTCCAGATCCGCGGCGTGGGCGCGCTGGTGGTCGCCGCCGGCGCCGACGCCGGCGTTTCGGTCCACCTCAACAACGCACCGCTTACCGCAAACCGCTTGTTCGAAGCGGACTTCTATGACGTCTCGCGGGTCGAGGTTCTGCGCGGTCCGCAGGGTACCCTGTACGGGCGCAACGCGACCGGCGGCGTCGTCAACGTCATCTCGACCCAGCCTGGGCCGGACTTCGAGGCCACCCTGCGCGGTGAATGGGGCAACTATAACGAGCAACGCTATACCGCGATTTTGAACCTGCCGCTGGCGAATAACCTCGCCTTCCGGATCGCCGGCACCGACCTCAGCCGGGACGGCTTTGGGCACAATTCAACGCTGCATCAAGATATCGACGGTCGCGACCTATGGGCCGCGCGCGCCACCCTGGCGTGGCAACCGACGGACAATTTCAGCACCTGGCTGATGTGGGAGCATTTCGACGAAGACGACAATCGCGCCCGCGTTGGCAAGCAATTGTGCCAACCAGATCCGGGGCAGACGAGCGTCAACGGCAACGCCATCGTCAATCCCGTGGCGCAAGGCTGGTTCAGCCAAGGTTGCACGCCATCGTCGCTCTATTCTTCATCGTCGCTTGGCGCCACGAACTCGCTGGCGACACTGGGCGGCAGCTTCGGCGCTGTTATCGGCTTGATCCCGTACAACGTGAACGCCGGCCTGCAGCAAGACCCCAATCTGCGCAACCTGGCGACCTCGATTGATCCTATCTATCAGGCCAAAGCCGACGTCGTTGAGTTGAATGCGTCTCTGGATGTCTCCCCGAGCCTGACGCTGACCAGCTTAACATCGTACAACAGAGACACCTATTTCACGTTCGAAGACTACAACCGTCTGCCGCCCGGCTTACCGTTCCTGCCGGTTGCGGGACTGACCACGCCGACGGGCGTTTTCTGCGACCCGCAAGTCGGGTGCGACAACCACTTCCGCACCTTCGACATTTCCTCAGGCGACACCACACAATGGACCGAAGAAATCCGTTTGCAGTCGAATTTCAGCGGCCCGTTCAATTTCGACATCGGCGCCAACTATTTGGACTTTAAGCTCACGCCGAGCGACTATTTCGTGTTCTCGAACACGCTGACAGCGACAACGTTGGCTCTGACAGGCAGCCCGGCGTTCGTCGATTTCAACAATCCCCCGGACGGCACCGGGCAAAACTACTATCTCAATCGCAGCAATTATAAGCTGCGGTCTTGGGCGGCGATGGGTGAGTTCTACTATCAGCCCAACGATGCGCTGCGGTTCACTCTGGGTCTGCGCTACACGAACGACCACAAAGAGGTCGATCCGTTCGCGCCGATCCTGTTCGGGTTCTTGGGCGGTTTGCCGCCGGGAGCGGTTGTGGAAGAGCCGTTGCAAACGGTCACTTTCCGCGAGACCACAGGCCGTCTTGGCTTTGACTGGCACCTCAGCCAGGAGTCGATGCTCTACGCGTTCTACTCACGTGGCTACAAGGGCGGCGGCTTCAACCCGCCGGGTTCGGTCGGCATCGCCGGCATCACCGCCACGTTCGATCCCGAATTCGTCAATTCGTATGAAGTCGGGCTCAAGAACACGTTTATGGGCGGCCACTTCCTGTTGAACCTGACGGGCTTCCACTACGACTACAAAGGCTACCAAATCTCGCGCATCGTGAACCGGAGTTCGGTGAACGAGAACATCGACGCCAGCGTCAATGGCGCAGAAATCGAGACCATTTGGAGCCCGACGCAAAATTGGCGCTTCAACGGCACGCTCGGCTACCTTGATACCTCGATCGATGGCGGCAGCTCGCTCGACGTGTTCGATCGCGCGCAAGGCAATCCGGGCTACACGCTGGTGCACGATCCATTCACCGCGCAGAATTGCTTGGTTCCGACCGCGTTCTTCTCGCCTGGCATTGTCGGCGCGATCAACGGCAATCCTCTGGCGCTTGCCTATGCGTGCGGTGACTTCGCTTCAAACGCCAACGCGTTGGGCATCAACAACCCGGCGAACCCGCTGCATTCGATCGAGGGCTTCGAAGCCAACCTCAAGGGCAACCAGCTGCCGTACTCGCCGCATCTCACGGCGAACTTTGGCGGCGAGTTCAACTGGAGTCTCGGCGGCAACTGGCGGGCGATGGTTCGGGCCGATTACTATTGGCAGGGCGCGTCGTATGCGCGGATCTACAACACCGACGGCGATCGCATTCACTCCTACAACAACCTCAACCTGCTGTTCCGCGTGTCCAATCCGGATAACGGCGTGACGGTGGACCTCTGGGGTCAGAACGTGACGGATGAAGTCGCCATCACCGGTTCGTACCTGACCGACGACTCGTCGGGCTTATTCCGGAACATTTTCCTGACCGAGCCGCGCACCTTTGGTATTCGCGTGGCGAAGACCTGGTAACTGAAGAACTCCCAGCACTGACGTAGGCGATGTAGGTGCGGCGAACCCCATCGTGGGTTCGCCGCTACTTTTGTTTTGCAGCCCGCGGCGCTGGCGTGTTGGCGGCCGGTCCGGCAATCTGAACCAACGAGGTTGCGCATGACGGCTGAAGCGGCGAAGCAGCAAAGCGAAGGGAAGAGCGGCGATCTTTCGCTCGGCGCGCTCTCCTGGTCGCTGTTTGAAGGCGCGCGCAATCCCTACGTCATCCTCGTCACCATCTACATCTTCGCGCCGTACATCGCCTCCACGGTGGTCGGCGACTCGGTGCGGGGGCAGGAGGTCATTTCCAACTACGCACAGTTTGCCGGTTGGATCGTTATGGCCACAGCGCCGTTCTTGGGAGCTGCGGTCGATGAGCTTGGAAAACGCAAACGCTGGCTGGCGCTGATCGTCGGCATCATGTGCCCGCTGATGGCGACGCTCTGGTGGCTGCGCCCGGATGGGACGGGACTCTCGCTCGGCGCCGCCATGCTCCTGATCATGATCATCAACGTCCTGTTTCCCTACACCGAGGTGCTCCACAACTCCCTGCTGGTGCGCGCTGCTGGTCTGCGCAACGCGCACAAGGCATCCGGCCTTGCGCTGGCGCTGGGCAATCTGTTCGCCGTTTTTGCGCTGGCGTTTACCGCCTACGCCTTTGCCTTGCCTGGCAAGGTCGACTGGGGTTGGGTGCCGCGGGAGCCTCTGTTTGGATTGGATCCGGCCAAGCACGAACCCGAGCGCATCGTGGCGCCGCTTGCCGCGGTGATCTTTGCGATCGGCGCGTTGCCGCTGTTTCTGTTTACGCCCGACGCCGAGGCCAAGGGCGTGTCGCTGCCCAAGGCGTTTGCAGACGGGGCCGCCAACATCGCGCGTATGCTGCGCACCATTCGCGGCTATCGCGACGCGGCGATCTATCTCGTGTCCCGCATGTTCTTCGTCGACGGCATGACCGCCATTCTTTTCTACTACGGCATCTTTGCCAGCGGGGTCATGCACTGGGGGCCGCTGGAGCTTCTCGCCAACGGCATTATCCTCTCTGTCCTCGCTGTCCTCGGCGGCTTCGTCGGCCGCTGGATGGACGGCGCGTTCGGACCGAAATGGTCGCTGGTCATCTCGGTCGGGATGTCGATGCTAGGCATCCTCGCGCTCTTAGGCATGACGCCGACGCAAATTCTGTATCTCTGGCCCTATGACCCCGCCGCGCATGCGCCGCTCTGGAACGGGCCGGTGTTCCGGACCCTGCCGGATGTCGTCTTTATCCTGATCGGCTTCTCGAACGCCGTGTTCATCACCGCCCAATACGCCTCCGCGCGGACAATGCTGACGCGGTTGACGCCGCCTGCGCAGACAGGCGCTTTCTTCGGCATCTATGCGCTCTCAGGCACGGCGACGATCTGGCTTGGATCAACCACGGTGAACCTCGGAACGCGCATATTTCATTCGCTGCAAGGTGGCTTCGGCACAATAGCTGTGCTGCTCGGCATCGGATTTGTGGGTCTTTTGTTCGTGCGTGGCGGCGGCGCTTGGCGCGAGACCGATCACACCTGAGCCGTAGGCGCCTGCGTCTTTGGCGCCAGTTGCATCATTTTTAGCGGCGTCCAATGTTTAGCAGCCGCTGCTTGCTGTCCTCGGAGACATCCGCGTAACGCTTCTGCAGCTTCGCAGATTGGATTCGCGGAAAGAGACGGCGCGTGGCCGAGAAGATGCAGAGTTTTGTCCGCTTGGACCAGGAATGGCCC
>DASZWS010000218.1:0-1646 GCA_035546515.1 Vitreimonas sp.
CCTTGGCCGCCTTGGCTGAACCCAGGAAATGGCGGTCGGGAGGCGGGAATACTGTGCGTGTTGACTTACTATGTATCACATAGTATAGGTCCGCCCTAGGTACAGGGACGCGATGGCCGCCGCTGAGATCAGTTTTGACAAAATGGAGCAGGAACTCCGGCGCGGTGTGGTCGTGCTGGCGGTGCTCTCGCAGCTGCGGGAGGCGCAGTATGGCTACTCGCTGCGCCAGGCGCTCGCCGCGCGGGGCATGCCCATCGAAGAGGGCACGCTCTATCCGCTGCTGCGGCGGCTCGAAACGCAAAAGCTGTTGGCGAGCGAGTGGCGCATCGAGGATGGACCGCCGCGCCGCTACTACACGCTCAGCAAGGAGGGCGCGCACGCGCTCAGCGAACTCACAGCCTCATGGCGCGATTTGAACGCGGTCATGGACCGACTGCTCAAAAACAAAAAGGAAGGGTGATCTCATGGACCCGAAGGCCATGATCGAAAGCTATGTCGATGACGTCGTACGCCGTTTGCCTGGACGCCAGCGCAAAGACGTGGGGCGTGAACTGCATGCATTGCTGCGCGACGAGCTGGTGGGGCGCGAGGGCGACAGCGGACGCAGCGCCGATGAAGCGATGACGCTGGATGTGCTGCAGAATTTCGGCGCGCCGGATATTGTGGCGGAGCGCTATCGCGACGCGGGGCCGGTGATCATTCGTGGCGCGGATGCGCGGCGCTTTACGGCGTGGGCGCTGGGCGGCGTTGCGGTGCAATGGGTGCTGAGTTTCTGGGACATGGTGATCGCGCCCAAGGACAATATCGAGTTTTTGAGCCGGCTCGGGCACTGGTGGGTGACCGCTGGCATGCTGTCGTTTTGGTGGCCCGGCGTATTGGTTACGGCGGCGATCATCGGCGCCTTCACGCGAGATGCCCAGTCGCCAGGTATCGCTTGGACGCCAACACAGCGCGCAGCGCTCGATCCGGATCGCATCAGACGCGGCTCAATGGCCGTGACGATGACGCTCTACGTGTTCGCAGTGCTGTTTGGGATCGCGTTGCCGAGCATCCTCGGCAGCCTGCCGGAGCCCGTGCGCAGCGTGCTCGCGCCTGATCCTGGTTTCATAAGCCAACGTGCGCCGTTCGCAGTGCTGCTCTGGGTGCTTCAGTTCGTGGTGTACGTGATGGCGTTTCGCGAAGGCCGCTGGTCGCGGCTGACGCATCGCCTCGGCTTGGCGATCGAAGCAGCGTGGGTGGTGTTGCTGGCGTGGTTCATCCTGGGCGGGCCGATGATGGTGACGCCCGCGGCAGACTCGATGGCGAAGTTCATCCTCGCGCTTACCGTGCTCCCGTACCTGTTCGACATCGGCGTGAAGCTGCGCCGCGAGCTGATCCGCGTGCCGGCATCGACGTAGTCGACCGGGGCCTTGCCAGCGCCCTGGGGCCGGACTGCGGGCAAACCGTGCCCTCCGGGGAACATGCTGGGCTGAGGGGTTGCCAAGCGCAGAGAATTGTGCCGGGCGCTCTTGCGGCGCCGCAGTAAAGCGTGCATATCGCGCGATCCGGCGAGGGGTTAATCCCTCGTCGACCTGTCCGAGACTGCAGGCGCCACGCATGGAAACGCCCGAAAGGGCCTTTGTGCGCGGGGCTTAATTTGTTGAAAA
>DASZWS010000219.1:0-6160 GCA_035546515.1 Vitreimonas sp.
CCCGCCCATGCCGCCGCTGACAATATCCACCGTGGAACTGCATCCTGGCGACGACGTGGTGGCGCTGGGCTACCCTGACGTAGACTATCAGGGCGCCACCGGCGCGGATTTGCTGCGCCCGGCTCTGGCGTCGCGCACGTCCGGCCAGATCGCAGCGCTCAGGGCCGACCACTCCCCTAACGGTCTGCCGATCCCCACCATCAACCACACCGCAGTTATTTCTTCTGGATCGTCAGGCGGCCCGCTTTTGGACGATTGCGGCCGGCTCATCGGCATCAACGCCTGGCACGTGAGCGGCGCCGACACCCGCGAGACGCGCGGCGTCGCCACGCGGATGACCCAGCTTTTGCAGTTCCTGGACGAAGCCGGCGTCAGCCCCAACGTCAACGACGAGCGTTGTCTTTCGCTGGCCGAGCGGGTCGACGCTGACCGCGCCGCCACCATCGGCGCATTGCAGAACCAAAACCGGGAACTCGCCGGAAAGCTCGAATTGGCCGACCGGCTCACCAAACTTGCGGTGATTATCCTCATCGGCGGCACCCTGGCGCTGTTTGTCGCAGTCTGCGTTTTGGGGGCAGTGCTGCTGTCGCGCCGGAGGCCGCGCCCGGTTGAACATGCGCGCCACGATGTCGAAACCACCGCGCCGGAACCGTTCGAGCCAGGACGGAAGCACATGGGCGTGTTGGCGATTGTCGCAGGCGCAGCGGTGGCTGCGGTGCTGATCGTCGCCGCCGGCGTCGTGCTGTTGCGGATGCAGCATCCTGCAAACGAAGCCATCGCCTTTTCCGGCCCGATGTCGTGCACGCTTGATCGCACCGCAAGCCAGGGCGCGGTGGGCGCAGCCGACGTCAGCTTCACCGTCAGCGGACAAATGTGCGTCAATGGACGTACGCTCTACGCGCCAACGCGCGATGGGCATCGCTATCAGCGCGCGATCCTCTCGTCCGAAACGCACGCGCTCGACATTCTCACCATCGATCCCCGCAACGGCGAATTCCGCCGTGAGCGCTATCCGCTGAGCGATCAGAGCTTCAACGCCGCGCGTGGCACACTCACCGGTTCCGACAGCGCTTTGAGCTGCGACGAGCCGGACGCGCGCGCCGCCGTGCAAGCACGCAACGAAACGCTTCAGCGCTTCGCCACCGGCGAAGCGTCGCAGCGCTTCGTATGGAAATGTGAGAAGCGCTAGTTTTGTGCGTTCGCTGACGGCGCGACGCGCCACACGATATTGCCAACGTCATCCGCAACCAGAATTGCGCCTGTGGCGTCTTCCGACACGCCCACCGGCCTGCCCTGCGCCTGCTGGCGATCGTTCAGGAAACCGGTGAGAAAATCCTCGACCTCGCCGCTCGGACGGCCGTTGGCGCCGAACGGGACGAATATGACTTTGTAGCCAGCGAATGCGCTGCGGTTCCACGAACCGTGCTGACCAATGAACGCACCGTTGCGATAATGCTCTGGTAGAGCTGCGCCGCGATAAAAGTGCAAGCCCAACGAGGCGGTGTGCGCGCCGAGCGCGAAGTCGGGCGTGAGCGCAGTGGCGACCAGCTGTGGATTTTGCGGCTGCACGCGCGCGTCCACGTGCGTGCCCCAGTACGAATACGGCCAGCCATAAAAGCCGCCCGGCGTCACATGCGTCATGTAGTCGGGCACGAGATTGTCGCCCAGCATGTCGCGCTCGTTGACGGCGGTCCAAAGCTCGCCCGTGTGCGGATCGAATTCCAAACCCGCGCCGTTGCGAATGCCGGAGGCATAGATGTGCGCATTCGATCCGTCGGGATTGAATTGCCAAATGGCGGCGCGTCCGCGCTCGGCGGCGATGCCGTGATCGGCGATGTTGCTGGATGAGCCGACAGACACGAAGAGCGTCCGCCCATCCGGCGCCACAGCGAGCGTGCGGGTCCAGTGGCCGTTGTCGCCCGCGCGATGCGGCAGCGCTAAGATTTGCTGACCGCTGCTGACGCTGGTTGCGCCGGGCGCATAGGCAAAGCGCACCACGCCGTCCGTGTTGGCGACGTAAATGAAATCGCCCAACTGCACGACGCCGAAGGGCTGATTGAGTCCAGTCGCGAACACGCCCTTGTAGTCGACGACGCCGTCGTGATTGGCGTCGCGTAGAATGGTGATGCGGTTCCCGCCCGACGAGAACGCGCCGGCGCCGCGCTGCACTTGATTGGCGACCCATTCCTGAACGCCGCCGCTGGACGGCTGCGTCGATGACTCGACCACCAGCACGTCGCCATTGGGCAACAGATACGGCAGCCGTGGATGCGACAAGCCTTCGGCATAGCGTGTGACGGCGAACCCCCTCGGCGCACGAGGCGCAGCATTGGCGGCCCAACCGACAACGGCGGCGGTCTTGATCGTCGGGATCATGCCGCTTTGCGGCGCCGGCAGCTTAGGCTGCGCGCCATAACTGTCGTGCGGATTGAGGTCGCCCGCACTCTGGCCGCACGCGGCGAGCGCGAGAACAAGGCATGTGGTGATCAGTGCACGCATGGCTCTGATCTAATCTGGCTTACTCCACGCTTCCAGCCGCACGCTACGGAAACACACGCGTTTCTTCGGCGTCGCGGAAGCTGGCTTCGTCGCGGCGCATGAACCGCCGCGAGAGCGCCCAACCGAAGAGCGCGACCACGACACAAGCGACCGCCGCGAGCACCGCAAGCGTGACGTTGCCCGAAATCGCCGCCATCAGCGCCTTGGCCCCGAACGCCACCACCGCCGTCTTCGGCACAACGCCAAACACAAGCCCTGTCAGGAAGCGCCAGAAACTGGCGCGCGCGAGGCCAAAAGCCATGTTGACGACGATGAACGGCGCGGTCGGCACGTTGCGGATCAACAGGCTCACCAGGAACGGGCGCGCGCGCATCGCCCGCAACACCCGCCACTGTGCAAAGCCGTCGATGCTCTTCACCGCAAAGCGGCGAGCGCGATAACCAACAGCATAATCCGCGACCGCCGCGGCCACGGTCGCCACCCAGCTATAGACGAACCCGTCCCCTGCGCCGCAGGCAAGCACGCACGCGGCCACCAAGAGCGGCTGCGGCGCGCCCACGAACGACGCGATCGTGAAAAACGCGATGGCGACAGGAAACGCCAAGTGGCCGTTCTGCGCGTTGCTGATGAGCGTGTCTGCGAACGCTGCCAACTGCGCGCCGAAAGCGAGCGGTAAGATCGTGGCAAGCACGCATGCGCCGGCGAGCGCGCTGATTGCGGCGGCATTGCGATGCGCGTGACGTCCTAGAGCCTTCACTAAAATGGAATGCTCGGAACCGCGTAAAAGTTTCCGGCGCCAAGTTCCCTATGGCTGCTGCGCGCTGGCGTCCTGCGTCGCCGCCGCTGCGCTCTTCTTGCGCTCCTCACGCCGGCGCAACCACCGGCGCACCAGCACCACACCGACCAGCCAGATCACGATACCGGCGACACCCGCGACAACCGCTGAGCCGACCTTCCCTTCCATGGCATCGAGAATGACGTCGAAGCCAAAGGCGACAATCGCCGTCTTTGGCAGCACGCCCACCGCCATGCCCGCGAGGAACGCCCAGAAATTCGCGCGCGCCACGCCGAACGCCATGTTGACGACGATGAACGGCGCGGACGGCACATTGCGGATGAGCGCGCTGGCGAGAAACGTGTTCTTGCCCATGAAATGCGTGAAGCGCCCGCCGGTCGATCCGGAGAAATGCTTCTGCGCGTGCGCGCGGGTGAGATAGCCAACCCAATAATTGACGACACCCGAGACGATGGTGGCGATCCACGCGTACCAGAAGCCGTGCTCAGGCTTGAAGGCGACCACGCATGCCGAGATCAGCACGAATTGCGGTGCGCCGACGAACGAGGTCAACGTGAACACCAGGATGGTGGCCCACAGCCCCCAATGCTGGCGCTGCGCTTGACCAAGGGTGCCGTCGATGAAGGCGTTGATCTGGTCGCCGAAATAGAGGCGCCCCACCACCAGCATGGCGCCGGCGATCACCAGCAAGACCACTGAAACGGCGATCGCGCGCCAAGCGCGCTCGTCCATGTTGTTGAAAAATTCCGAGACGCGCCCGCCCAGGTCAGTTGGCGGCGGCGGTCCAGGCTCGGCGGGCTCGCTCATGCGGGCACGGCTCTCGCGCGGCGGCCCAGCGCGGTCAAGCGTTTGAGGCCGTTAGGCGCGGTGCGTGCGGGCAGAGCCGCCGCCGAGCCAGCCCTTGCCGCCGCCGAACCAGTTCTTGAGCATGTTGTCGCGCTTGGCCTCTTGCGTCTTGTTGGCGCTACCCATCTCGGCGTCGTTCATCACCGGCATCAGGCCTTTGATGAGGTCTTCCTCGATGCGCTGACGATCGATCTCGTCGCGGATCGGGTGCAGGATGTAGCGCTCGGTAGCGCCGTAGTACCAATAGGCGCGACCCCACTTTTCGTGACCGAGCAAACGGTTGCGAATGTCGTGCGCCTTGCCAACGTAGAGCGGCTCGAGGAAGAACGCCCAGCGACGGCGGATGAACATATAGACGCCGCCGATTCCGGCGGGCGGCATGCCGTTCTTGTCCAGCACGCATTTGAATTTGTAGCGCTGGCCGCTCTCGCCGCGCCAAGTGTGCGTGTCGAAGAAAAACATGCGGAATTGCTCCGTTTTTTGTTGGGCGGACGCTCGGCCTCGAATCGTAAATGCAGCGTTAAGACATTGCGTCCGCTTTCGGGCGGAGCGAGCATCCGACTCATGGCCTTGGACGCCCTGCCCGCCCTTTCCATGCGTGATCGCCGCGCGGACCCGCAAGGCTTCGCGCGGGCGATGGGCGAAAGTTTCGCCCGTTTCGGTTTTGCAATCGTGCGCGATCACGGGCTCGATGCCGGCGTGATTGCGCGCGCTAACGCCGACACCAAGGCGCTGTTTGCGCTGCCGCTTGAAACGAAGATGAACTACCACGTCGCCGGCGGCGCGGGGCAGCGCGGCTACGTGCCGTTCAAGATGGAAGCCGCGAAAGGCGCGGAAGCCGCTGACCTGAAGGAGTTCTGGCACGTCGGCCGGGAGCTGGCGGCAAACCATCGCTATCGCGCGTTGATGCCGGACAACCTTTGGCCGACGGAGATTCCGGGGTTTCGCGATGACCTGCTCGCGCTTTACGATGCGCTCGATGCGACGGGCGGCGAACTGCTCGAATCCATCGCGTTGTTTCTCGGTCTGAGACCGGACCTTCTAACGAACGCCGTCAGAGACGGCGATTCCGTGCTGCGGCTGCTGCATTATCCGCCGATGCCGCCCGATCCGGACGGCGTGCGCGCGGGCGCACATGAGGACATCAACGTCATCACCCTGCTGCTTGGCGCCGAGGAAGCTGGACTGCAGCTGCTGACACGCGAAGGTCGTTGGCTCGACGTCAATCCGCCGGAGGGCGCGCTGGTGGTGAACATCGGCGACATGCTTTCGCGGCTCACCAATGACGTGCTGCCCTCAACAACGCATCGCGTCGTCAATCCCGCCGCCGATCGCGCGCATCTACCGCGCTACTCGATCCCATTTTTTTTGCATTTCGCGCCGGATTTTCTGATCGAGACCGCGCCCAATTGCATCACGGCCGAACATCCCAATCATTATCCCACGCCGATTACCGCGCGCGATTTTCTGTTCGAGCGCCTGCGGGAAATCAAACTGGCCTAGCGTTGTCAGATTGGGAACGTTACGCCTGTCATTTTCTCGCTGAGCGTCCAGAGCTTGTCGGCCAGCACGGGATCGATCGCCCACGGCCTCACGCCTGAAAAGCCCTTGTCGTCGGCCGGCACGGCCACCGCGATATCGCAATCCTCGCAATAGACGCCGCCTTTGCCGTCGAGTTGCGCATTGGTCGCGCACCAGATGCTGGTCGATGCGCCCTGGCTCGGCGTCTTGAAGCGTTCGTTGATCTTGCCGTTTTCGTCGATCCAGCCCATCGCGCGCTTTTCTTCTTCCGGCATGTAGCGCTGCAGATCGGTCATAATGCCGCCGGGATGCACGGCGAACGCACGTACGCCGCGGCTCGCCGCGCGCTTGTCCAGGCCGATCGCGAATAATGAGTTGGCTGACTTCGCGCGACCGTACGACACCCACTTGTTGTATTCGCTGCGCTCAAAGTTGGGATCGTCGAGGTCGGGCGGACTGATGCGGTGGCCGATGGACGAGAGCGCCACAACCCGCGCG
>DASZWS010000220.1:0-5866 GCA_035546515.1 Vitreimonas sp.
AGCCCGGATTCGCTGGAGCGCTTGCGTGCAGCCGTAACCGCTGCGGGCGCCGAACTGGTCGCCGTTGCGCAAAATCCGATCGATGCCATCTGGGATGACCGGCCCCCCGTGCCCGCGGCGATGGTGCAGCCCTATGCCGAACAGTACGCTGGCGAGAGCGCTGCATCGAAACGCCATCGTCTAGGCGAGGGCCTGAGCAAAGAGTCCGCCGACGCCGTGGTGATCACCTCGCCGGCTTCAGTAGCATGGCTGTTCAACGTTCGCGGCGGCGATGTCGCACGCACGCCGCTGCCTTTGGGCGAAGCTATCCTGCGCGCGGACGGCACGGCCGATCTGTTCTTGGCGGACGAAAAAGTCTCCGGCGAACTTCGTCAATTCCTCGGCAACGAGGTTGCAGTGCGCCCGAGCGAAGAACTGGCGCCAGCGCTGGCTGAGCTTCGCGGCAAGCGCGTTCGGCTCGATCCTTCGACGGCGTCCGCCTGGTATTTCGAACAATTGGGCAGCGCCGGCGCTGAGGTCGTGAAAGGGCAAGACCCCGTTGTGCTGCCGCGCGCATGCAAGAATGCGGCGGAAATCGAAGGTTCGCGGCAAGCGCATCGCCGCGACGGTGCTGCAGTGTCGCGCTTCTTGCATTGGCTCGCCACCGACGGCCAAAGCGGCAAAGTGCAGGAAATTGAAGCCTGCGAGAAACTGGAATCGTTTCGTCAAGCCACGGGCGGGTTGAAGGACCTTTCTTTCGACTCGATTTCCGGCGCGGGCCCGAACGGCGCCATCGTCCACTATCGCGTCACCAAGAAGACCAACCGCAAGCTGGCGCGCGGACAGCTGTTCCTGATCGACTCGGGCGGCCAATATCTCGACGGGACCACCGACATCACCCGCACCGTCGCCATCGGCCGCGCGACGCCGGAGATGAAGGATCGCTTCACGCGCGTGCTGAAGGGACACATCGCGCTTGCGCGCGTGCGTTTCCCGAAAGGCACGAGCGGCCACCAACTCGATGCGCTCGCGCGCATGAGCTTGTGGGAAGCCGGCCTCGATTACGATCACGGCACGGGTCACGGCGTCGGCGCTTATCTCGGCGTGCATGAGGGTCCGCATCGCATCGCCAAAATGCTCAACGCCGTGCCACTCGAGCCCGGCATGATCGTTTCCAACGAACCGGGCTATTACAAAACCGGCGCCTACGGCATCCGCATCGAGAACCTGCAGGTGGTGACGCCGGCGGAAGACATTGCCGGCGGTGAGCGGCCGATGCTGGGTTTCGAGACCCTGACCATGGCGCCGATCGATCGCATCTTGATCGACAAGAAGCTCTTGACCAAGGACGAGCGCGCCTGGGTCGACGCCTATCACGTGCGGGTCCACGACGCGATCAGCCCGCAACTCGAGGGCGAAGCCAAGACGTGGCTCGAAGCGGCGACCGCCCCGCTTTGACAAGCGCGCCATTGCGGTAATTCCCGCGCCGTGGTTCCCTCCCGCTATCAAGAGGAGGGAGCGCCCATGTCCAGCGCTGACGTTGTCCGCAAGCTTTACGCTGCGTTCGAAACAGGCGACGTGCCGGCGGTGCTTGGCTTGATGGCGCCGGACATCGTCTGGAACGAAGCCGAGAATTTTCTCTACGCCGACCGCAATCCCTACAAAGGACCGCAAGCCATTCTCGAAGGCGTGTTCATGCGCATCGGCGGCGATTTCGAAAACTTCGCCGTCAAGCCCGAGGAGATCATCGAGAGCGGCGATACCGTGGTCATGTTCGGGCGCTACACCGGCACGTTCAAAGCGACGGGCAAGGCCATCAATCTGCAGGCCTCGCACGTCTGGCGCGTGAAAGACGGCAAGGTCACGCAGTTTCAGCAATACGTCGACACGCTCGCGGCCGCCCGCGCGGCGGGCCGCTAATGTTTGTCGGCCATTACGCGGCGGCGCTGGCGGCGAAAGCTGCGGAGCCGAAGGCGCCGATGTGGACGCTGGCCGCGGCGTGCCAGCTGATCGATATCGGCTGGTCGAGCTTCATCATGCTCGGCATTGAACACGCGCGGGTCGATCCCTCTCTGCCCGGCTCGTCGCTGGTGCTTTACGACATGCCGTGGACGCATTCTCTCGCCGGCGCCTTGGTGTGGAGCGCAGCCGCTGCGCTGTTGGTGAGAGTGCTGTTGCGCCTGCCAACTTGGGCCAGCGTGGTTGTGGGCGTCACGGTGTTCTCGCACTGGCTGCTGGATTTGTGGGTGCACCGGCCAGACCTCGCGCTTTGGCCTGGGAGCGACACCAAGCTGGGCTTTGCGTTTTGGAATTTGCCGGTGCCCGAGCAGGCGACCGAAATCGGCCTCATCGCCGTCTGCGGCGCGATGTGGGTGGCGAGCCGCAAACAGCTCGGCCGCACGGCTTGGCCAGCGGTCGCGTTCATCGCCTTTCTTGTCGTGCTGCAGATCGCGGTGATGTTCTATCCCACCCCCGAGGGCCCGGTGGGCTTCCAAAGCGGACTGACCATTCTCATGGTGTACCTGTTGGTGACGGCGGTCGCCGCACTCACGGATCGCAGAGTGGCGGCTAGCGGCTGAGTTTGATCCAGGCGTCTTCGTCGATCACTTTGACGCCGAGCTTTTCCGCTTCCGCCAGCTTCGAGCCCGCACCCGGGCCCGCTACCACCAGATCGGTTTTGCTCGACACGCTGCCCGACACTTTCGCGCCCAGCGCCACCGCCCGCGCCTTGGCTTCGTCGCGCGTCATCTGTTCGAGCGTGCCGGTGAAGACGATGGTCATGCCGGCGACTTTGCTGGAGGTCGCCGCGCGCGGCTGATCCTTGACGGTGACCTCTTTCAGCAAGCGCTTCAGCGCATCGGTGTTGTGCTTCTCGGCAAAGAAATCGACCAGATGGTCCGCCGCCACTGGCCCCACGCCATCTATGCGCCCGAGTTCGAGATAGTCATCACCCGGCGCTTGTTTCGCCGCGGCTTTGACCGCGGCGATGGCGTCGGCAAGCGAACCGAACGCTTCAATCAAGCTTCCCCAGGCTTTTGAAGACACGCCTTTGACCTTTGGCGCTTCGCCTTCATCGAACAAGTCGCCCTTCCCCGCCTTCAGCGCTGGCGCGGCTTCGATCAACGCCGCTCGTGCGCCGCCGCCGACGCCCGGCACGCGCTCCAGCGCTTCGTATGCCTCACCCGGCCGCGCCTTCACGGCAGCCTTTACCGCCTCTTCGAACGCGGCCCAACTCTCGAACCTGCGCGCGATCACGCCGGCGGTGGTTTCGCCAATATCGCGGATGCCAAGCGCGTAGAGGAAGCGCGAAAATTCCGGTTCGCGCCGGGCTTCGATGGAAGCCAGCAAGTTGGTGACGCTCTTTTCGCCATAGCCTTCGCGCGTCATCAATTCGGCGCGGTGATCGCTGAGGCGGAAAATGTCAGCGGGATCTTTGATCCAGCCGAGTTCGTGGAATTCTTCAATCTGCTTGGCGCCAAGGCCATCGATGTCCATGGCGCGGCGCGCCACGAAATGGATAAGCCGCTCCACCACTTGCGCGGGGCAATTCAGGCCGCCGGTGCAGCGGGCGATGACCCCCTCCTCGCCTGGCTCCAATTCGCGCGCCACGTGGCTTCCGCAGACGGGGCATGCTTCCGGAAACTGATACCTGCGCGCGCCTTTGGGCCGCTTCTCCAACAGCACATCGACAATCTGCGGGATCACATCGCCAGCGCGCTGCACGACCACAGTGTCGCCGACGCGGAGATCCTTGCCGCCGCGGATCGGTCCTCCGTCAGCGCCGACGCCGCGGATGTAATCGGCATTGTGCAAGGTCACGTTGGTGACAGTGACGCCGCCGACGAACACGGGTTTTAGCCGCCCTACCGGCGTTAGCGAGCCAGTGCGGCCGACTTGGATGTCGATGCCATCGAGCGTGGTGGTTTGCTGCTCCGCTGCAAACTTGTGTGCAATCGCCCAGCGCGGGCTGCGTGAAACGAAACCAAGGCGTTGCTGCAGCGCCAGCGAATCCACCTTGTAAACGACACCATCGATTTCGTAGGGCAGCTTCTGGCGACCTTCGTGAATCTTTTCGTATTGCACCAGCAGCGCTTCCGCATCCTTGCAGCGGACAATCCCGGCGAGCGGGAAACCAAGTTTTTGCAAGCGATGCATGGCGTCGAACTGCGTTTCCGCCAACGGCTCCGAAAGTTCGCCCCAGCCATGCGCGAAAAATCTGAGCGGCCGCGACGCGGTGATTTTCGCATCGAGCTGTCGCAAAGCGCCCGCCGCGGAGTTGCGCGGATTGACGTAGGTTTGCTTGCCGTCCTTCTCGAGCGCGGCGTTCATTTTCGCGAATGCAGCTTTTTCCATGTACACTTCGCCGCGTACTTCGAGCACGCCCGGCGCGCCTTTGATGGCGTGGGGAATGTCGGCGATGGTCCAGAGATTGGCGGTGACATCCTCGCCTTCGCGGCCATCACCGCGCGTGGCGCCTTGCACGAATTTGCCGTTCTCGTAGCGCAGCGAGGCCGAGAGCCCGTCGATCTTCGGTTCGGCAGTGATGACCGGCGGCGTGGTGAGATTGAGAAAGCGCTGAACCCGCTGCACGAACGCCCGCGCATCGTCGGCGTCGAAAGCGTTGTCGAGCGACAGCATCGCCACGCTGTGGCGGACCTTGCCGAATTTCTCCGCCGGCGCCGAACCGACCCGCGTGCTGGGGCTGTCTTCCCGCACCAGATTGGGAAAGCGCGCCTCGATTGCGGCATTGCGTTTGCGCAGCTTGTCGTATTCGGCGTCGGTGAGTTCCGGCGCATCCTTGGCGTAGTAGAGCTTGTCGTGGCGCGCGATTTCGCTGGCCAAACGCGCGAGTTCGGCCGCGGCCTCTTTCTCGGTCAGCTTATCGACAGCTTTGTCGCTCACGGCCCCTCCAGCGAAAGGAGCTTAGAACACGGCTCCGAACGTGCGCGAGAGCCAGCCGCGGCGGCGGGCTTCTTCTTGCGCCACCGGCGCCACGCCGCGCGTGGTCATCAGCGCATAGGCGCGCTGATACCATTCGTTGCCCGGATAATTGTAGCCGAGGATCGCCGCCGAACGCTGGGCTTCATCGACCATGCCGACCGAGAGGTAGGCTTCGACCAAACGCTCCAACGCTTCCGGCACGTGCGAGGTGCGCTGGAAGTTGGGGTTTTCGACCACGTTCTTGAAGCGGTTGATGGCCGCCAGATGCTGATCGTTGGTCAGGTAGAAGCGGCCGATCTCCATCTCTTTGCCGGCCAGCTGGTCATAGACCATGTCGATCTTCAGCCGCGCATCGCGCGCGTACGAACTTTCCGGATAGCGCCGCACCACGTCGTTGAGCGCCGCCAACGCGCGCTCGGTAATGCCTTGATCGCGGCCGACGTCGAGGATGCGTTCGAAATAGCAAATGGCGACGAGATAATACGCGTACGGCGCGCTCTCGTTGCCGGGGTGCAGCGCGATGAAACGCTGGGCGTTGTCGATCGCCTTATCGTAATCGTTGGATTGATACTGCGCGTACGCTTCCATCAGCATCGAACGCCGCGCCCATGTCGAATACGGGTGCTGACGTTCGACTTCCTGGAAAGCGACCACCGCGTCTGACCAGCGACGGTGATCCAGCAAATCAGCGCCGCGATTGTAGAGACGCTCGACCGGCTGATCGGTGTACTGGACATTTTCACGGCTGCTGCGGCCATGGCCGCCGGCGCAGGCGGCAAGGCCGCCCGCCAAGACAGCGAGCGCGAGAGCGCGTGCGATTTGCTGCTGGCGTGGATGCAACCTGGCCTCTCCCTGCTCAGGATTCCGCTGGCGCGGAACCGCCCTGACCCCTGGCCTGATACAGGACAAAGCGCGCCCGGCAAAGCGCCTGCGGCTGTGGCACGAA
>DASZWS010000221.1:0-2827 GCA_035546515.1 Vitreimonas sp.
AGCCGCGTTCGCGATCGCCGCGCTCATCTGGGCGATGCGCGTGACCGATGGCGCGCGCGGCAGCATCGAAGCGTGGAAGCGGCGCTTGCGCGATGTCGAGGATCGCTTGTCGGCGGCGGACGCGGTGTTCGGCGCCTACGCAGGCCTGGTGCTGATCTGGGATGAACCGCTGGGCGCGGAAGGCGACAGCGATTGGGGCAAGCCGCGCATCTATGGTTCGCCATTGGCGCTGGCGTCGTTGTTGCGCTTTTCCGATTCGGCGGCCGCCGGCGATCCGGCGATCCGTATTCTGCAAGGGCTTTCGCTGTTCGATGCCCAGGACGCAACCGGTGGAGCGGCGCGGCTGGCGGCTTCGCTGACACGTTTGCGGCGCGAGGGCGCGCCGTTTTCGCTGACCATCTCCACGCCTGAAGGTTTGTTCGTCGAGGTGGATGGCCGCACCGCGGGCGCGCGCGCGGTGGTTTGGATTCTCGACGCCAGCACGCGCGGCGTTGAAGAGGGCGGCGCGCGCGGGCGGATTGATGAAGCGCATCAGGTGATCGCGCGCGATCCGGCGGCGTTCCTGGAAATGTGGAACGATGCGCCGGTGATGGCGTGGCGGGTCAATGGTTCGCTGCGGCTGGAGTGGGCGAACCCGACGTATCTCAACGCGTTGGAAGCGAAGGGGCTCGAGCAGGCGATCGCACGCAATCTGCAGCTTGACCAAGCGGCGTCCGATCTGGCGGCCAAAGCCATTCAAACCGGCGAAACGCAGCGCGAAACCCGTTCGGCGGTGGTTGGCGGGCAATTGCGGACGCTGCAGATTCGCGTGAGCCCGGTCGCCGGCGGTGCGGCGGGCGTGGCGCTTGACGTCACTGATGCGGAAAATGCGCACGAACAGATCGCCAAGCAACAGCGCGCGCATGACGAGACGCTGAACTTCCTCGCCGAAGGCATCGCCGTTTATGACGCGCAGAAGCGGCTGGTGTTTTTCAACGATGCGTTCGAGCGCATGTTTGGGCTCGACGCCGGCTTCCTGCAGGATCGGCCGACGCATGCGGCGTGGCTCGATTACATGAAGGAAAAGCGCAAGCTGCCGGCGCATGCGAATTATGCGGAATGGCGTGCGCGCGAATTGGCGCTTTATCAGGAAGTGGCGGAGCTGCCGCAGGATCTGTGGGTGCTGCCGGATGGGCGCATGTTGCGGATTGCGCGCCAGCGCCATCCTAATGGCGGCCTGCTGCTGATCTTCTCCGACATCACCAACGAGGTGTCGCTGAAGAGCCAATACGATGCGCTGCTGCAAACGCAGAAGGCGGCGCTCGATAAGTTGCACGAGGCGGTGATCGTGTTCGGCCTCGACGGCCGCATGAAACTTTCCAACAGCGCGTTTGCGACGATGTGGAAGCTCGAAGCCGCGGCGCTGGAAAACGACATGCCGTTCGATGCGGTGATCGAAGCGTGCCGGCCGCTGTTTCACGATCGCGCGGTGTGGGGCCAGGTGCGGGCGCGGATCACCGATCCATCGCCGGAGGCGCGCACCGAATATCGCGGCGAAATGCGCCGGAGCGACGAGACAGTGCTGAAATTCCTCACCCGGCCGTTGCCGGATGGCGCCACTTTGGTGGCGTTCCAGGACATCACCGCCGACCGCCGTGTCGAAGATGCGTTGCGCGAACGCGCGGAAGCGTTCGAGCAGGCCGATGGGCTGAAGACGCAGTTCGTCGAGAACGTTTCCTACCAATTGCGCAATCCGCTGCAGGTGATTCAGGGCTACGCGGAAATGCTGGGGGCCAAGATCGTCGGGCCGCTGAACGACCGCCAGGTCGAGCAGGTGACGGCGATTGTCGAAGCGTCGAGCACGCTTTCGAAGCTGATCGACAACATCCTCGATGTGGCCATGGTCGAAGCCGGCAACATGCAGCTCGACCTGGCGCCGATGGATGTGTTCGAGACCATTTCGGAAAGCGTGCAAATGGCTGCGTCGAAGGCGCGCGACACCGAAGTGCCGATCCGCATCAAGTGCGATCCGCGCATTGGCGCCATTGAAGCCGACCACAAGCGCATCACGCAGGTGCTGGTGAATTTGATTTCAAATGCACTGCGGCACACGGAGCGTGGCGACACCATCACGGTGGGCGCTGAGCGCTTAGATGATGTGATCCGCCTGACGGTGCAGGACACCGGCAAGGGCATGGCGTTCGAAGCGCAGACGCACGCGTTCGACAGTTTCCAATCCGGCGATCGCCGCGGCGCGGGTTTGGGCTTGGCGCTGGTGCGTTCGTTCGTGGAAATGCACGGCGGCTGGGTGGCGCTGGCGAGCGAGCCGGGGCGCGGCGTCACTGTGACGTGCCATTTGCCGGCGACGCCGCCCACTGATGATCCGCCGACAGCGCCGCCGCCGGCGCCGGTCGAGAAAACGCGCCGCGCAGCAGCTTAGGCCGCGCGCGGCGGGTGCCGCGGCGGTTTTGAAGTGGCGGAGCGCGCGGGTGCGGTTAGCTGGAGTCAGCGCAGAGCTTGCGCACGGAGGTTTCGACGCGCGGACCGAGCTCGTCTTGCAGGGTGCGTTCAATGATGCCGCGCAGCTGTGTCCATCCGTCGTTCAGAACGCGCTTGATGAGCGCGCCGGCTTTGCGCAGGCGCGCAGCGAGGCGGCGGGCATAGGGCAGCGGGTTGTTGTAAACACGCAGCACCGCTTCGAAGCGTAACGCGAGCGGAATGGCGCTGCGGAATTTGGGGGAGAGTTTGCGCACGAGCGCGGCGTGGGCGTCTTGTCCTCCCCCGCTTGCGGGGGAGGTTGTCGCGAAGCGATCGGAGAGGGAGGTGCAGGATTGCGTGTTGGCGTCAA
>DASZWS010000222.1:0-1600 GCA_035546515.1 Vitreimonas sp.
GGCATGCCGGTGGACGCATACGCATCCAGCATCTGCTCAACCGTGATCACCTCGATCTGATTGGGATAGGGATCGAGCCCCATCTCCTTGATGCCGATCTCGCCGCACGCTTCGTGTACGCGCGCGATCAGATCGAAATCCCAGTCCGGACCTTTGAACAGCAGCTTGGAGTCAGGAGCGAGCAGCGTCATGGGGCCTCCGCGCCCTCGGGCCGGCGCGCAAACAATTCACGGAACACTGGATAGATGTCGCGGCGATGCCGTACTTTGCGCATCGCAAACGGCTGGCCGTCGCCAATGCGCCGGTACGCGCGCCACAAATTGGTCGAGGGTTCGCCGGCGCCGGGCTGCGCATCATCCTCGTCGTCCATGCCGACTTCGACGTAGGCGTAGTATTGGCAGATCGGCAGGATCACATCCTTCAACTCATTCAGCACCACTGCATTGTCGCTGGAGGTGTTGTCACCGTCGGACGCTTGCGCCGCGTAGATATTCCAATCGGTCACCGGATACCGATCGCGCACGATCTCAGCCATTTTGAACAGCGCCGTCGATACCACGGTGCCGCCGGTTTCGCGCGAGTAGAAGAACGTCTGCTCATCGACCTCTGAGGCTTCGTGCGTGTGGCGGATGAACACGACGTCCACGTGCTCGTAGCGGCGATTGAGGAACAGATAGAGCAGCGAATAAAACCGCTTCGCCAAATCCTTCATGTGCTCGTTCATCGAGCCGGAGACGTCCATCAGGCAGAACATAACTGCTTTGGCGATTGGCTTCGGCGTTGTCTCCAAACGCCGATACCGGACATCGACCGGATCAATGTACGGAATGAGCTTGGTGCGCCGCTGCGCGCGCTCAAGTTCGGCTCTCACCTTGGCAATCGCATCGCCATCATCACCGCGCGCTTCAGCTTCCGCGAGCTTGGCCTGCAGCGCCGCAATCTCTTCCGGCTTCGGACGCTTCAGTGCGATCCGCCGCGACATAGAATGGCGCAGCGTGCGCGGCACGGAAATCCGCGCCGGCGGTCCGGAGGTGGCGTAACCGGCGTTGCGATAGAGCACTGACGTCGCGCCCGCGATCTGGCGTTTGGCCAAATCCGGCAACTCCAAATCTTCGAGATAAAGATCGAGATATTCTTCGTCCGAAAGCGCGAAGCGGAATTCGTCTTCGCCCTCGCCGGAATCGCTGGCTTGCGATTTGCCGCCACCACCGCCTTCGGGCCGCTCGATAGTGTCGCCCTCGATGTATTTCTTATTGCCGGGCAGCAGATAGTCGCGCGTGCCGCCTTGGCGCGAGCGATGCAAATGCGGTTCGTGCACGCCGCCGGCGGGGATTGAAACCTCCCCGCCCTTGCCGGCGTCCTTGATGGAACGGCTCGACGAGGCTTCCCGCACGGCCTTGCGCACTTGCGCACGTGCACGCCGCAGAAAGCGTTGCCGGTTGGCGAAACTCTTGCCGCCCGGGTTCAGGCGCCGGTCGATGATATTCATTCGACGCGCCTACCCCGCTTGCTTGACGCGCATGTACCACTCGACCAGCCGGCGGACTTGCCGCTCGGTGTAGCCGCGCTCGACCATGCGCAACACGAACTCCTCGTGCTT
>DASZWS010000223.1:0-5325 GCA_035546515.1 Vitreimonas sp.
TAATCCCTCTTTGCTGCAGTCCGGCTTGGCGATGCGGGCGTGGCTCAGCTAGAACGGCGCGATCCAAGGGAGTGGGCGACTGATGTCGGCGACGAAAACCATAGCAGTCCTGGCCGCGGTCGCGGCGGCTTCGGCAATGACCACGGCCTGCGGCGGGCTCGCCCGCGCGGCGGGCGCCACCAAGGTCTCGCCCGACGAATTCCGCGTCGTCACGCAAGCGCCGCTGACGCTGCCGCCGGATTACAGCCTGCGTCCGCCGCGGCCGGGCGAACCGCGCCCGCAGGAGACCAGCGCCGGCGATGACGCGCGCGCCACCTTGTTCGGCCAAGATGTCGCCGCGCAAGCGAGCGGCGGGGAACGTCAACTCGTCAACGACGCGGGCGCGACGGCGACTGATCCAACCATTCGCGACACTATCGATTTCGAAAGCCAGGGCGTTGTGCATCGCAGCCAGGGCTTCGTCGATCAGCTCTTGTCGTTTGGAAACAGCAATGCGCCGGCCGCGAACGCGACGGTCGACCCGCAGGCCGAACAAGCGCGTCTGGCTGAAGAAGAAGCCACGCGCCGTGCAACCGGCGGCGGTGAAGTTACCATCACGGGCCGTCAATCCGGCGGCTTCAAGCTTCCAGGCACCTGAGCTAGCGCGTGAAGCTAGCCGTGCGTCTCGCCGCCTTTGGCGCGGCGCTTTGCATGCTTGTCGGCAGCGCGTACGCGCGCCCGATCCCGCGCCCGGAAACCTTCACGCTCTCCAACGGTCTGCAGGTCGTGGTGATCACGGATCGCCGCGCGCCGGTGGTCACCAACATGGTTTGGTATCGCGTCGGCGCCGCCGACGAGCCGCGCGGCCATTCCGGCATGGCGCACTTCTTCGAACACCTGATGTTCAAAGGCACGCACCGTATTCCGCCCGGTGAGTTCGCGAAAATCATCGCCCGCAACGGCGGCGACGACAACGCCTTCACCAGCTGGGACTACACCGCCTACTACGAGCGCATCGCCCGCGACCGGCTTGAGCTGGTGATGGGGATGGAAGCCGATCGGATGCGCAATCTGAACTTGCCGCCCTCGCTGATTGCATCGGAGCGCGACGTCATCATCGAGGAACGCCGCCAGCGTACCGACAACAATCCGGGCGCGGTGCTGAACGAACGCATGCGGGCGATGCTGTTTCCCAATTCGCCCTACGGCACACCGGTGATCGGCTGGCTGCACGAGATGCAGCAGCTCGATCATGATCGCGCCATCGAGTTCTATCGCACTTGGTACGCGCCCAATAATGCCATCCTGGTGGTCGCCGGCGATGTCGATGCGGCGACTCTGCGCCCAATCGCCGAGCGCACATTCGGCCGCCTGCAGCCGACGCGCAATTTACCCGAACGCCACTGGGCCACCGATCCGCCGTACGCGGGGCCAATGCGCATCACGCATCGCGACGAGAAGGTGCGTCAGCCATCGATGTCGCGTCTCTATCCGTCGATCAGCTACACGACCGGACATGGCCGGCAAGCGCATGCGCTCGATGTCGCCATGCAGATTCTCGGCGGCAGCCAAACCAGCCGGCTCTATCGCGCGCTCGTCGATGGCCGCCACATTGCCGTGTCGGCGTGGGCGAACGCCGACACGTCCGGCATCGCCGGCGGCACCGCCTCTGTTGGCGGCACGCCAGCTGAGGGCGTCACGCTCGACACACTGGAAGCCGCCATCGATCAGGTGATCGCCGATTTCCTGCGCGATGGACCGACCGACGAAGAACTCGCACGCGCAAAGTCGCAACTCGCGGCGGCGGCGATCTATGCCCAGGACAGCCAGGAGACAATGGCGAACCTGTTTGGCGCATCGCTCGCGGAGGGCGAGACCATGGACGCGATCGTCAATTGGCCAGACGATATTCAGGCGGTGACGCGCGATGAGGTCATGGACGCGCTGCGTTCGACGCTCGACATCAATAAGTCGGTGACCGGCTGGCTATTGCCTCCTGAAGGCGCGGCGGCGGAGTCCGCACAATGATGCGGGCGTTGGCTCTTATCGGTGCGCTATTGCTAGCGGCGTCACCGGCGATCGCGCAAACACACACGCCGGTTGCGACCGAAGCGGCGCAGCATGGCGTGCCGGTACAGCGCGTGGTGTCGCCCGGCGGTATTGAGGCGTGGCTGGTGTCCGACTCCACCGTGCCGATCATCGTGCTGCAAGCCTACTGGCGTGGTGGCGCAGCGATCGAACCGCGCGGCTTGAGCGGCGTCACCGGCGTTATGGCCGACATGCTCACCGAAGGCGCTGGCGACATGGACAGTCAGGCGTTCAAGCAGCGCATTGAAGACCTGCACATGGGGCTCGATTTCGGCGCCGGCTGGGATGGCGTCGGCATGAGTCTGACGACACTCTCGGAAAACCGTGACGCCGCCTTCGAGATGGCGCGCCTGGCGCTGATGCAACCGCGTTTCGACGCCGAGCCGCTGGAGCGCATCCGCGGACAGATGTTGGTGGGCCTGCGCACGCGCGAGACCAATCCCAGCTACATCGCCAATCTGGCGCTCGATCAGGCGCTCTATCCCGATCATCCGTATGCGGTGCGCGCCACGCGCGAGAATGTGCAGGCGATCAATCGCGCCGCGCTGATCGAGCGCCGCGCCGCGCTCATGGTGCGCGCCAATCTGCAAATCACCATTGTTGGCGACATCACCCCAGAAGAGGCCGGGCGCGCCATCGACCATATCTTCGGCGCGTTGCCGCAAGGCGTGAAACCGCCGGAGCCTGCCGACGTGCAGCTGCGTGCGCCGACGCCGCTGATCGTGCGCCAGCTGCCGCAACCACAAAGCCTCATCCTATTCTCCGCACCCGGCATCCAAGACGAGGACCCGGATTGGATCCCGCTTGCCATCGCCAACTACATTCTTGGCGGCGGCGGGTTTTCTTCGCGGCTGATGGATCAGGTGCGCGAGCAGCGCGGCTTGGTCTATGGCATCGGCACCTCGCCATCGGTGCGCGACCACTCGGCGTTGATCCGCGGCTCAGCGCAGACTGAGAACGATAAAGTGAAGCAGGCCATCGACGTCACCCGCGCTGAGATCGCCAAATTTTATGCGCAAGGGGTTACGCAGGCCGAGGTGAATGACGCCATCACCTACCTGACCGGCTCGTTCGCGCTGGACTTGGATTCCGACGATAAGATCGCCGACGTGGTGCAGGGCTATCAGGTGGCGGGGCGCGACATCACTTACATCAACCGCCGCAATGGTCTGATCCGCGCCGTGACGCTCGCGGACGTCAACCGCGTCATCCATCGCCTGTTCAACCCGGACAATTTCACCTTCGTCGTGGTGGGCCAGCCGCCGCTAGATGCGAGCGGTGCGCTCGCGGCGCCAACGGCGTCTGCCCACTAAAACGCATCGGCTGACGTAGCGAACGGCTGGAAGCGGCGCGCGGCGGTGCTACACCTTCCTCAACAAGAGGAAACGCGATGGCCGATCTTGAGAAATTCCGCGCCGAGACGCGCGCTTGGCTGGAAGCAAATTGTCCGCCCTCGATGCGCACGCCGATGGCGGGTGAGGACGACGCCGTTTGGGGCGGGCGCAATTACGAGTTCAAGAACCCGGAGGCCAAGCTGTGGCTGGAGCGCATGGGCGCCAAAGGCTGGACCGCGCCGACCTGGCCGAAGGAGTACGGCGGCGGCGGGCTCTCGTCGGAAGAAAACCGCGTGCTGCAATCGGAGCTGAAGCGCATCGAAGCGCGGCCGCCGCTCTTCTCGTTCGGGCTTTGGATGCTGGGGCCGGTGCTGCTCGAGTATGCTAACGAAGAGCAGAAGAAGGAGCATCTGCCGAAGATCGTGCGGGGCGAAATCCGCTGGTGCCAAGGCTATTCCGAACCGGGCGCGGGCAGCGACCTCGCGGGCCTGATGACCAAATGCGAGGATAAAGGCGACCACTGGCTGATCAACGGCCAAAAGATTTGGACCTCGTACGCCAATTACGCCGATTGGTGCTTCTGCCTGGTGCGCACCGACACCAGCGTGAAGCACGAAGGCATTTCCTTCGTGCTCATCGATATGATCACCAAGGGCGTCGAGACGCGGCCGATCAAGCTCATCTCCGGTTCGTCGCCCTTCTGCGAGACCTTCTTCACCGACGTGAAGATTCCCAAGGGCAACATGGTGGGCCGCTTGAACGGCGGCTGGGAAATCGCCAAGCGGCTCCTGCAATACGAGCGCACCAACATTTCCGGGTTCGGCTCGAACACGCGCGTCGATGTGGTCGATCTGGCCAAGGATCACGGTGATCTAAGCGACGGCAAGCTCTCCGACCGCGACCTGCGCGCGCGCATCGCCAATCACAAGATGACGGAACGCGCTTACGCGCTCTCAGTGCAGCGTGCGACAGAAGAGGCGAAGGCCGGCGGCAATGTGAGCGCGCTCTCGTCGCTCTTCAAAGTTGCCGGCGCCACGCTCAATCAGGAACGTTGCGAATTGATGGTGGAAGCCGCCGGCAATCGCGGCCTCGGCTGGAGTGGCGAAGGCTTCGCGCCGGAAGAACTGGCGGTAACGCGCAGCTGGCTCAGATCGAAGGGCAATTCGATCGAAGGCGGCACCACAGAGGTCAATCTCAACATCGTCTCCAAGCGCGTGCTTGGTCTGAGGGACACGCAATGACTTTCACGCTTACGGAAGAGCAGCAGCTCCTCAAAGATTCCGCGCGCGATTTTTGCGCCGAACAGGCGCCGGTCACGCGTTTCCGCAAGATGCGCGACGACAAAAAGAACGGCCGCGATCCCGAATTGTGGGCCGAGATGGCGCAACTGGGTTGGACAGGGGTGATCATCCCGGAAGAGTTCGGCGGTTCGGGCTTGGGCTTTGTCGCGCTCGGCGCTGTGCTGGAGCAGACAGGACGCACCTTGGTTGCGTCGCCGCTGCATTCCACGGCGCTGATCGGCGCCAGCGCGCTGCTGCTGGGCGGCAACGATGCGCAGAAGCAGGAATGGCTGCGGAAGATCGCCGAAGGCAAAGCCATTTTCGCGCTGGCGGTGGACGAAGGTTCGCACCACACGCCGGGCAAGTCAGCGCTAAAAGTGAGCGGCGGCAAGCTGAGCGGTGAGAAGAAATACGTCGCTGACGGCCACATCGCCGATGCGTTCATCGTCGCAACCAACGACGCGCTCTATCTGGTGAAGGCCGATGCCGCCGGCGTGAAGCGTCGCGAGCTGATCACTGTCGATAGCCGCGGCGCGGCCGACGTGACCTTCGACAACGCCGCGGCCGAGAAGCTCGGCGGCGGCGCGGATGTGGTCGAACGGTTACTGGATCGCGCCCGCATCGGCCTCGCGGCGGAAATGCTG
>DASZWS010000224.1:0-1746 GCA_035546515.1 Vitreimonas sp.
TGAGAAATACGTGGCCGACAAGCTGGGTCTCGCCGTCGAACCGATCTCGACGCAAGTGATCCCGCGCGACCGTCACGCGGCTTTCTTTGCCGCTCTCGGCGTTGTGGCCTCCGGCATCGAGCGGCTGGCGACGGAAATTCGCCACTTGCAGCGCACCGAGGTATTGGAAGCGGAAGAATATTTCGAGCCGGGGCAAAAGGGTTCGTCGGCGATGCCGCATAAACGCAATCCGGTGCTGACCGAAAACCTGTGCGGCTTGGCGCGCCTGGTGCGCAGCGCGGTAACGCCCGCGTACGAGAACGTCGCACTTTGGCATGAGCGCGATATCAGCCACTCTTCTGTCGAGCGCGGCATCGGACCGGACGCCACCATCCACTTGGATTTCGCACTCAATCGCCTGGCGATGGTGGTGGAAAAGCTAGTGGTTTATCCGGAAAACATGGCGCGCAATCTGGCGCTGCTCGGCGGCTTGCACAATTCGCAGCGCGTGATGCTGGCGCTGACGCAAGCGGGCGTCTCGCGCGAGGACGCGTACCGCATGGTGCAGCGCAACGCGATGGCCGTGTGGCAAAGCCCGCCACCGCGGCCGGCCACGGCCCTGCTCGACAAACTCAAGGCCGACGCCGAGGTCACTGGCAAGCTGGACGCCAAGACCTTGGCCGGCTGCTTCGATGACGCTCACCATTTCACGCGTGTCGACGCGATCTTCGCGCGCGTATTCGCTTAGGGAGACAACCGATGGCTGACGACGCGGGCGAAGAAGAGTGGGATCAGGAGACCGTCATCGACCTGCGGCGCTTTGCGCTTGAGCAAGCGATCATCACGCTTACGCATGCGCGCACCACGCCAGTCGATCCTGGTGAATTGTTCAAACTTGCCGACCGCTTCGTGAACTACGTCGTGGGCGATCTGAACCCCTAGGCATCACATCTCCCGCTGCGCACGCCAGAGCAGCGCAGCCAGCACGCCCTTCACGCGCGGCAGCAGAAACAGCGTCAGCACCACTGCGGCGACGAGCGACGCCGCCAGCACCGCCGGACCGCCGCTGGCGCCATGGAGCGCAAGCACCGCAGTGCTCGGCGCAACCAGCAGCGTGATCAGCATGACGGTGACGTAGGGCGCGACATCGGCGGTTTCGGAGCGCGAGAAATCCGCCCCGCAGGCGGGACAGCTCTGATTGAGCTTCAGGTAAGCGCGAAACAGCGTGCGCGCGCCACATTGCGGACAACGCAGACGCAGTCCGCGCCACATGGTTTTACCAAGTGACGCGGGCGCGGGGCTCAATTTCCGGCTTGGATCTGCTGACGGGCTTGGCCTAGGCACTCGTCCATCTTGGCGCGAATCTGGTGATCGGAAAGCTGGACGGCGTTCTGATCGAGGTCACGGCGGACCTTACGGAAGAGGTCCTCGATCCCCGCTTCTTCCAGATCGGCGAGCACCATAGACTTGGCGTAGTCTTCAGCGGCTTGGCCGCTGAGGCCGATCAGGCCGGCGACCCAGAGGCCGACGAGCTTGGCCCGGCGCGCCTGGGCTTTGAATTCCAGCTCCTGATCGAGCGAAAATTTGGTCTCGGCGGCACGCTCACGGTCGTCGAATTCGCTCATACCTGGGGCTCCTCCCGTCCTTTGCCACTGCATAGACAGCCGACGTGGGGGGTTCAACCAGGACCGGCAAGCCGATTTCGGCGCCCAAAGTTCCGAAAATGCTGATGGGATATGCCCTTACGCCATGCTCAGCCTGCCTTGG
>DASZWS010000225.1:0-7913 GCA_035546515.1 Vitreimonas sp.
TGGCGCGATTGGCCCGCTCGCCAACGCCAACCAGTTCCAAAAGGTGCAGGGCCTCATTCAGAAGGGCATCGACGAAGGCGCGAAAGTCGCCGCCGGCGGTGTCGGCCGTCCTGAAGGCTTCAACCGCGGCTATTACGTGAAACCCACGGTGTTCGCCGACGTGAACAACAACATGACCATCGCGCGCGAGGAAATCTTCGGCCCGGTGCTCGTTGTCATTCCGTACGACAGCGAAGAAGAAGCCGTCGCCATCGCCAACGACACGCCGTACGGCCTCGCCGCCTACGTGCAGGGCAGTCAGGAGCGCACTCGTAAAGTCGCGCGCAAGCTGCGCGCCGGCAACGTCCACATCAACGGCGCCTCGTTCGCCGGCCAAGGCACGCCATTTGGCGGCTACAAGCAATCGGGTCTGGGCCGCGAAGGCGGACATTTCGGCCTCGAAGAATTCACCGAGGTGAAAGCCGCGCTGGGCTGGGGCGAATAGGCCGCCGCATCAGAGGTTGTACAAAAAAGCCGCCCCCTTCTTCGCTGGAGGGGGCGGTTTTGCTTGGGGCGGAGCCCCATTAGTCAACGAAGTCGAAACGGGCCTTACACGCCAAATTAGCGATAAGCGGACAAGGTGCCGCTCATGAACACACCGCGCGATCCGTTTTCTGACGCCTTTGATTCAATCCAAATTGATCCGGCCAAGGCGCCCAGTGCGGAAGCCTTTGATCGCGCCATGGCCCACTATGCGCCGATGGCCAGCAGCGCGGTCGCGCCTGAGCGCGAAGCGCCTGGCTTCTATCTCATCGATGACGCGGACGGCCGCTTCGTCGTCGATCGCGACACCGGCGTCGTTTCACTGCGAGACGAGAGCATCCTCGATTTCGAAATGGGCGAGATTCACGCCGCGCGGTTGCGGGTCGTGGAAAGCACCGGCCATATCTACACCCTCGATCTTTCGCTGCGCCTCACCGGGCGCGTGCCGCAGATGGCCGGCAGCGAGGATTTGCTCGCAGGTTTCGGCATCGAGTGCGAGGCGCTGACAGTGACGCAGCATGATACGTGCTATGATGACGATGAAGACGAGCACGAAAGTGCGGATGGCGCCGTTCGCATCGTCAGCTGGGCCGGCTTCACCGCCACCAAGGGCTACATCAAGCCGATGCTCGGCAGCGAACACGCGCCGTTCGGCACGCTAATCGAGCTTTGGATTCCGGGCGCCGGCGCGGGCTTTGCCAGCCTCACCATGATGGACGATGTTCCGGCGCCGCAAAGCCGCACCGCGATCTGGTCGCTCTAACGCCCAACAGCCATTGAAATCACGTCCGCGCGGGCGGAGAATCGCGCGCGTGCTTCGGGAGTTTGGTCGTGGCTGAAAAATCGTGGCGCAAACGCACCCTCGGTGCGCGCAAACTGAAACCCGAAACCCTGATGATGGGCTACGGCTACGATCCGATGCTGTCGGAAGGCTCGCTGAAGCCGCCGCAATTCCAGACCTCGACCTTCGTTTTCAGAACCGCGCAGGACGGCAAAGATTACTTTGCCGCGCTGCAGGGCCGCCGCAAACTGCGGCCCGATGAAGAACCCGGTCTCATTTATTCCCGCTTCAACAATCCCAATCTTGAAGTTCTGGAAGATCGCCTGGCGATCTGGGACGAAGCCGAAGCCTCGCTCGGTTTCGCCTCCGGCATGGCGGCGATCTCGACGACGCTCTGGGCCTATGTGCGCCCCAACGACATCATCGTGCACAGCCAGCCCATCTATGGCGGCGCAGAGACGCTGCTGCGCTCCCTCCTACCCGAGTTCGGCGTGCGCACCGTGACGTTCGAGGCCGAACATGGTCCCGAGGCGTTGCTCAAAGCGGTCGCGCAAGCCAAAGCGCAAGGCCGGGTCGGCTGCATCTACATCGAGACGCCGGCCAACCCGACCAATGCGCTTGTCGACATTTCCGTCGCGCGCAAGGCGGCCGACGACTGCGCCTCAACGGGCGCGCGTCCGCCAGTGATCGTCGATAACACCATGCTTGGCCCCGTCTATTGCACGCCGCTCGCGCATGGGGCCGACATCGTCGTCAACTCGCTCACCAAATATGTCGGCGGCCACGCCGACGTCATCGCCGGCGCCGCGTCTGGTTCGCGCGCGCTGCTCGCGCCAGTGCGCCGCATGCGCTCGACGCTCGGCACCATGTGCGACACCAATACCGCGTGGCTGCTGATGCGCTCACTCGAGACCATGAAGTTGCGCCTGGAAGCCAGCGCCAACGGCGCGGCCAAAGTCGCGGCATTCCTGCGGGATCATCCGAAGATCAAGAATGTCTGGTACCTGGACTTCCTGCCCGCCGATCATCCCGATCGCCCGATCCATGAACGGCAAAACAAAAGCGCTGGCTCGACGTTTTCGTTCGAAATTAAAGGCGGCGAAGCCGAAGCGTTTCGCGTGCTCGACAAACTGCAGCTGATCAAACAAGCGGTCAGCCTCGGCGGCACCGAGACCCTCGCCTCGCATCCCGCCTCCACCACCCATTCCGGTGTGCCGACAGCAGATTTGACACGCTATGCCATCACGCCAGGATTGATCCGCATCTCCATCGGCATCGAGGACGCGGAAGATCTGATCGCGGATTTGAGCCAAGCATTGGACGCGGCGTAAGTTGGGTCACCGGTGTTGTCGTCCAGCGTGGGCTTGACGACGAGAACGGCTATCCCGCGCGCAGTGAAGCAGTTTGAGCTCGGGGTGCGTCGGCGCCGTAAGCCGCTTCCATCATGGTTTGCGACAGCAGCTCGATCGCCTCGCCCCACGCCTCGCGCACCGATGGCGTGAACTCCTGCGCCAGCTCGTGGCGCAACGTGCGCATCAGCGCGGTGGCGAAGGTGATATAGTGGCGCGCCTCGACCCCGTAGCCGACGTGACGCACGGCGAGATCGCGCGCGAATGGCAGAACGCCTTCGGGCGCATGGATGCCGTCAACGATGCGGCTAAGGGCGGCCACCAAATGTTTGCCCTGCTGGATCGGATCGCCGCCGAACAACAGCTGCAGCTCAGGCGATATGGCGAACAATTCGCGATAGAAGGTGGCCGCGAAAATCGGCCCGATGCGTCGGACCTGGGCGAAGGAGCTCTGAAAGGCGGCGGCCTGTTCGGGAGACATAGCACTATGCGTGCGGCCAACTCCGTTAAACGGAGATGAAAGCGGCTGCGCATGGTCCGCCTAGGCGCCTTCTCGTCACTCGCTCTTCTGGATCGACTGCAGGTAGGCAATTAGCGCGTCCACGCCTACCGGGTTCATCTGAAAATCGGGCATGGGATGGGCGACCTGAATGCCTTCCATCAGCTCTTGCTGCAGCACCTCGGCGTGGTAGCGCGAAAGCACGGTGCGGAATTTTGGCGCGCGTGGATTCGGACTTTCACCGCTCTCGCCGACCGCATGACAAGAGGCGCATTGATTTTCTGCGATTTCGCGTCCGTCGGCGATTTGATCTTGCTGTGAGACCCCGCTCACCGCCTCGGTATTCACCGGCGGCGCGGCGCATGCCGCCAGAAATACTGCTGCTGTAACAATACACGCCCGGATCATGGCTGGCTCCGCTATTTCGCGCTGGGCGCAGACTTCTATATGAGGGAACGAATGTCGATTCCCGCCGCGCCTAAATTCGACTCTGTCGCCACCGAGGCATTGACCGCGCTCAACGATCGCACGCCGGTTGTGCTGGTCACCGGGCGCGCCGGCACCGGCAAGAGCCATTTCATCCGCTCGCTGGTCGACGCCGATCCGGGGTTCCCACAAGCGCTGCTTGCGCCCACCGGCCTTGCCGCGATGAATATCGGCGGCCAGACCGTGCATTCGTTCTTCGGCTTTCCGCCGCGCCCGCTGATCGGCTTGCACGAAAAGCCCAACTGGTTCTTCACCCGCACCGCCCGCGCGCTGCGCCGGCTCATCATCGACGAAATCTCGATGCTGCGCGCAGACGTGCTCGACGCCATGGACCAGCATCTCAAGGTCGCCCGGAAGTCATCGCGTCCGTTCGGCGGCGTGCAGATGCTGCTCGTGGGCGATTTCTATCAGCTGCCGCCCGTGGTCCGCGGCGAAGAAGGGCAGCTGCTGGAGGACGCCGGCTATTCGAGCCCCTACGCCTTCTCGGCACATGCCTTCCGCGACGCGCCGATGGCCGCGATCGAACTCACCGAGGTGCACCGCCAGACCGACCGCGATTTCATTGCCATGCTCTCCGCCATCCGCGAACGGCGTGGCGTCGAGCACGCCGTCTCCGTGCTCAACGAAGTGTGCCTCGAACGCGACCTGCCGAAGCGCCCAGTGCTGCTCTGCGCCACCAATGCAGTTGCGGACAACTACAACGCACGCGGCCTCGCCGCGCTCGAAACGGCGCCCGCCCGCTATCGCGGCGGCTTCGAAGGCGAAGCGCCGAAAACACAGGGCGATCGCTTTCCGGCGCCAATGGAGTTGGTGCTGAAGAAAGGCGCGCGCGTAATCTTCACGCAGAATGATCCGGAAGGCCGTTGGGTGAATGGCTCCCTCGGCACTGTGACCGCGCTCGATGACACCATCATCCAAGTCAATCTCGATACCGGCGATGAGGTCGACGTCGAACGCGCCACCTGGCCGCAAGCCCGCTGGAGCTGGAACGCCACCGAAAACCGCATGGAGGTGAAAGAGGAATTCAAATACGTGCAATTCCCGCTCGCGCCCGCCTGGGCGCTCACCATCCACAAGGCCCAAGGCATGACCCTCGACAGCGTCGAGATTGATTTGGGCCGCGGCGCGTTTGCGTCAGGCCAAACCTACGTAGCACTTTCGCGCGCACGCAGCATGCAGGGCCTCCGCCTCACCCGCCCGCTCACACCGCGCGACGTGCAAGTTGATCCAGCGATCGCCGAAGGTTTGGCGCGGATCGGTGTTTAAGCGAACGCGCGCCGCGGCGAAGCGGTGTGCTCGGCATGCACGGTGCCGGCGTCGTCCTGCTCCACCAGCTTCACGTCGTAGCCCCAAAGGTCAGCGACGTGCTGCAGCACCTTGGCGGCGTCGCCTTCCTCCAGCGTGATTTTATCCAGCACGCGGTGCTGCAGGATCAGTTTGCGGTCCCCAGCCAGATCGACGTCCACGATCTGAATATCCGGATCGCGATAGGCCACATCATAATGCTTCGAGAGCGCACGGCGGATGTTGCGATAGCCGCGCTCGTCGTGGATCGCAGCCACTTCCAGCTCTTCCTGCTCTTCGTCGTCAACAACGCGGAACAAGCCGAAATCGCGGATCACTTTCGGCGACAAATATTGTGAGACGAAGCTTTCATCGCGGAAATTCGCCCACACTTCGCGCAGCGTGCCGTAAGCGTCACCGTTGCCGGCAATGTCCGGCATCCACTCGCGATCTTCGTCTGTTGGCTTCACGCACACGCGCTCGATATCGCACATCATCGCAAAGCCGAGCGCATAGGGATTGATGCCCGAATAGCGCCGATCGTCGAAATCCGGCTGCAGCACCACGCCGGTGTGGGAGTGCAGGAATTCCAGGAAGGCGCCGTCGTCGATCTGCCCCTTCTCGTGCAGACGGTTCATAATGCGGTGGTGTACGAAGGTGGCGCAGCCCTCGTTCATCACCTTGGTTTGCCGCTGCGGATAGAAATACTGATTGATCAGCCGCACGATGCGCAGGATTTCGCGCTGCCATCCCGCCAGACGCGGCGCGGTCTTTTCCAGGAAATAGAGCAGGTTCTCTTCCGGCAAGCCGAGCAATGCGCGGCGGCGTTCGTCCTCTTCCTTGCTCTGCTTGCGCTTCTGGCCTTGCGGCACCGTGCGCCACAGATCGTTGAATAGCTGCTCGCCATGGCGCCGGCGTTCTTCTTCGCGCAATTGCTCGGACCGCAAGTCGGGCATGCGCTTGCGCGGGAAGCGGTGGATGCCGTGACTTTGCAGCGCATGCGCCGCGTCGAGCACCCGCTCCACCTCGCCGATGCCGTAGCGATCCTCGCACTTGGCGATGAAACCGCGCGCGAATTCAAGATAATCAAGAATGCCGTCAGCGTCGGTCCATTGCTTGAATACATAATTGTTCTTGAAGAAATGGCTGTGCCCGTACCCCGCGTGCGCAATCACCAGCGTCTGCATCATCGCGGAGTTTTCCTCCATGATGTAAACGAGGCAGGGATTGGAGTTGATGACGATCTCGTACGCCAGCCCCTGATAGCCTTTGCGATAGAGTGCTTCGTTGCGCGCGAATTCCTTGCCGAAGCTCCAGTGGCGATAGAAGAGCGGCATGCCGGTGGACGCATACGCATCCAGCATCTGCTCAACCGTGATCACCTCGATCTGATTGGGATAGGGATCGAGCCCCATCTCCTTGATGCCGATCTCGCCGCATGCTTCGTGGACGCGCGCGATGAGGTCGAAATCCCAATCCGGACCTTTGAATAGCAGCTTGGAGTCAGGAGCGAGCAGCGTCATGGGGCCTCCGCGCCCTCGGGCCGGCGCGCGAACAATTCGCGGAACACAGGATAGATGTCGCGGCGATGCCGCACTTTGCGCATCGCAAATGGCTGGCCATCGCCAATGCGCCGATACGCGCGCCACAAATTGGTCGAGGGCTCGCCAGCGCCGGGCTGCGCATCATCCTCGTCATCCATGCCCACTTCGACGTACGCGTAGTATTGGCAGATCGGCAGAATGACATCCTTCAGCTCGTTCAGCACCACTGCGTTGTCGCTGGAGGTATTGTCGCCGTCGGACGCTTGCGCCGCGTAGATATTCCAATCCGTCACCGGATACCGATCGCGAACGATCTCCGCCATTTTGAACAGCGCCGTCGAAACCACGGTGCCGCCCGTCTCACGTGAGTAGAAAAACGTCTGCTCATCCACCTCAGATGCCTCGTGCGTGTGGCGGATGAACACCACATCCACGTGCTCGTAGCGGCGATTGAGGAAGAGATAGAGCAGCGAATAAAACCGCTTCGCTAAATCCTTCATGTGCTCGTTCATCGAGCCGGACACGTCCATCAGGCAGAACATCACCGCTTTGGCGATCGGCTTGGGCGTTGTCTCCAAACGCCGGTACCGCACGTCGACGGGGTCAATGTACGGAATGAGTTTGGTGCGCCGCTGCGCGCGTTCGAGCTCAGCTCTCAACTTGTTCAGCGTGTCGCCATCGTCACCGCGCGCTTCGGCTTCCGCGACTTTGGCTGCGAGCGCAGCAATCTCTTCCGGCTTTGGCCGCTTCAATGCGATGCGCCGCGACATCGAATGCCGCAGCGTGCGGGGCACCGAAATCCGCGCCGGCGGGCCAGAGGTGGCGTAGCCCGCGTTGCGATAGAGGAACGCTGTGGCGCCCGCGATCTGACGCTTGGCCAAATCCGGCAGCTCCAGATCTTCGAGGTAGAGATCGAGGTATTCTTCGTCGGAGAGCGCGAAGCGGAACTCGTCTTCGCCTTCGCCGGAATCGCTGGCTTGCGATTTGCCGCCGCCGCCGCCATCGGGCCGCTCTATCGTGTCGCCTTCAATGTACTTCTTGTTTCCAGGCAGCAGATAATCGCGCGTGCCGCCTTGGCGCGAGCGATGCAAATGCGGTTCGTGCACGCCGCCGGCCGGGATCGAAACTTCCCCACCCTTGCCGGCGTCCTTGATGGAACGGCTCGACGAGGCTTCCCGCACCGCTTTGCGTACTTGCGCACGCGCACGCCGCAGAAAGCGTTGCCGGTTGGCGAAACTCTTGCCGCCCGGGTTCAGGCGCCGGTCGATGATATTCATTCGACGCGCCTACCCCGCTTGCTTGACGCGCATGTACCACTCGACCAACCGGCGGACTTGCCGCTCGGTGTAGCCGCGCTCGACCATGCGCAACACGAACTCCTCGTGCTTCTTCTCGCTTTCGCCGTCCTTCTTCGAGCCGAAGCTGATCACTGGCAGCAAGTCCTCGAC
>DASZWS010000226.1:0-11996 GCA_035546515.1 Vitreimonas sp.
TGAGCTGGCCGACGCGGCGGCGTTTCTTGCGCAGCGACGTGGCCGGCGGCGCGCCCGGCGGGGTTGGCAGCGTCAAATGATCGAACATGCCCGGCCATGGCCCTGGAGGCGGGAGGGGCGGCGGTTTCTTCTCGTCACTCATTTTGGTCGTCCTTCTGACGACCCATGCCGATCAAGAAGGTGGGCGCGCGGATCGGAAAGGCAACGGTTCTGCGAGGGGTAGGGCGGGGGATTGCGTTAACCAGATGGGGATAAACGTTGCGCAAGTGTTTATCGCGATTGGTAGTTCGGCGCGCGAGTTAGAATCCCTGCGTCTCCGCCATTTTGTGGACATAAGCATCTGAAGTTATTAGAATAATTTTTGCAGGTCCGATATCTGCCCCACCGGCTGTCCCACCAGGCTACATCGCTAAAAACGTGCGCCAGCGTTTTGGCCGCACGACTTCGAAGCACTCGAAACCGGACACGAGCGGACACAAGAGGGGTTCTGCGGGCGCAACGCGCGGCGGGACAACATGAGCGCGATTGATCAAACTGGCGCATGAAAGGGTGAGCGCCATGCTCATGAAACTACCCGACGTCATGCGCGAAACCGCGCTCGGTCGCTCCTCAATCTACGCCGCCATCAAGGCCGGCAGACACGGGTTCTCCCCGACGAGGTTAGTTGTCCATTGGCAGTTCATCCGCGCCTTTGAGTTCTGAGTACTTTTGGGGCGGCCTAGGACTTTGTGGGCTCTTGTGGTTATTGAGCGGCGCTACAAGTACGTCGACGATCGAGTGATCACCGCTGCGCGCTTTGGAATAAATCGCCTCCATGAGCACGTTCAAAAACTTGATTGCTCTCTTGGCGCTCTGCGCTGAGCTTGCCAATTGCGCCCCTCCATTGCCCGGTGTGCCTTCTACCGCTTCGACAAGCTACGACTGGTACAATGGTCACTTCACTTACGCTTGGCGGCGAATTCTTCGCAGTGGATGCGCCGCTTGGATAGCGACGGAAAATTGGGCCGATGTGCAGCTTGTAGCAGGTTCGCGTTGCGACGTGCAAGGTGAGGAAACGCGGCTCGACGGACAAGGCATAAGCTATCTCAGCGTTTCGGACTTTCTGATTTTCCACGGATATTGGCCGTGGACAGAAGACGAATATTCTCACCTGATTGAATACGACAGCAGGGGGATGACTAGTCGCATCCTACCGTGCCCGCACTCGCTTTCGGCGGAACAGCTCAGCGAGTTGCGAGCGCTTTCTCGAGACGCGCTCGGTGCCGCAACAACCGACGCAGAGAGGCGGGTGATGGCGCGGGTTAGCGAACGACTCGCTGCAACAAACGGAATGACGCTCGCGAGCGGACAAGAAGGATGCACAGATCTGCCTCCCGATTGGTACCGTCGATCGTTCCCGCGACACGACCCTTGGACGCGCCGTCACTGACATCCAGGGGTCCGTTGTCGGCGATGAGCGGAAGCGGGACGTCCGGTTTAGCGCAGCGCGGGAGCTAGAGTCCGGAATTGGAATTGATCTGACGTAGGGGAGAATTAACCGGGGATGTTACCCGGCTCGGCGCGATTCAGCGCTTGTTCGCCTGGGTGTGCTTCGGCCCGCGCAGCGGAGGCGATTAAAAGCAATCGGCCATCTTGATTTCCGCTCTTGAAGAAGGCGTGCAAGATAGAGGAATCGAACTGAAGGCTGTCGCCGGCGTTTAGAACGAGGTCCTCGAATCCTACGGTCGCGAATACCACCGGTCCTTGGATCACGAACACAAATCGTTCACCTGGGTGAGCGAGCATCGGCCCATGCTCGGCCAGCGAGCGCGCCTTTATCTCAACGAGACTTCCGACAATTTGCCGGTGTAGAAAATCGCTACAGAGTTGTTCGAAATCTGCGTGCCCTTGGCCAACATGCTTTCCGGTCCCGGCCGGGGTAAAGCTGCGCCATCCCTGAAACCTCGATGCGGGCGTCACGGGCGGCGCGCTTCCGGACATTTGTGTCAGCAGGTCCGCTGCGGTGATGTCGAACGCTTTCGCCAGCGTGTGCGCGCGATGAATTGAAACCCCGCATTGACCGTTCTCGATGCGCGAGAGCATTGAAAGCGAAATGCCCGAGCGTTCGGCAAGCGCTTTCAACGTCCATCCGCGCGCGACACGGAGCTTGCGGATGGCGACGCCCGCATCGGTGGGATCGAACCCAGGCTCGGCGCGGATGAGGATGGCGCTCTTGATCACAAGTCTCGTTGACAGTTAGTGAGCGATCGCTCATTAACAACATCGACGACAGATTGCAAGGGGACGAGACTTCCCAGTGCGGGCGCCTGAGAAAGAGCGAGCAAAGCCGCGCCGGCGCGAAGCGCCTGCGGTGCGGCGCGCGCAGATATTGACCGCCGCGCGGACTTGTTTTGCCCAGGCAGGCTTCAAAACCACATCGGTCGACGACATTGCCGAGGAGGCTGGCGTCAGCGTGGGGCTCCTCTATCGGCTATTTGCCTCAAAGACGGCCATCATCGAGGCGATCATCGCAGATCAGATAGAAGCGCAGATCGCCCAAGCCTACGAGATTATCGCCGCCAGCCCAAACACCGGGATCGATCGCGCGAAAGTTCTAAGGATCTTGGGCGAGACATCGTTCGATCTTCAGTCCCTCGCGCTCACGTTTGAAATCGCGGCGGAAGCGTGCCGCGATCCGGCGTTAAGATCCTTCATGCAGAACCGGCGCGCCACGCTCTACGACCAACTAATCGCGCGTCTGACGCGCGGCGGCAGAAGCGCAAAAACCGCAGCGCGCATGTTTGCAGAACTGGAAGTCATCGGTGCAGTCGCCTCAGGCGCGGTCATTCAGAGCCTGTCCAATCCAGGTCGCTCGGTGTCTGAGGCTATTCGCGCGACCTTCCTAACGCTCAGGGTGAAGTGAGCGGCGCTGCTGCAAACGGTGCGACGCGATCGCCGGATGAGCTTCGGCGTTTCTCTTCGACGTCCGCTCTCAGTGGCTGTGACTCAGAGCCGGAAAAAGTTCGCAGTATGCCCAAAATAGGTGTTGACGGATTACAGAAGCGATCGAAGCCGGCAGGCCGAGACGTGCAACACGGCTCGGTCGCGTGAGCGACAAGAGCGCGGCCCGCGATGCGGGCGACGCCCAACGCCGACCTCCTGACGCTTACGATTGCCAGTGCTTGCCGGTTCCACTTCCTGAGCGCGTGCTTTTGATTGGGATAGGTCAGCGGTGAGCCATGAAGGCCAAAGCTGCTCGCGCCGCATCAAACAGGCCGGACACTAGGGGCCGATTCCGCCGCGCATGATCAAAGATTTTCTTGCCAGCAAGACGCCGTCCACACATGGGATCAACCGGGCGATGCCGACTTTGACGAAGTGCCGATCAATGACGCTCCGCAGAGCCGGCGATGCAGATTTCGGCATCCCTCGTGGAGCCCGCAAAGGCGCGCCGCTCAGCCGGCCTTGGATTTCGCCTTCGTGGCCTTGCGAGGCTTCGTTTCGACGTTCGCCTTCGTGGGCCCGGCCTTGGCCGCGCGTTTGCGCGCCTTGATCAAACCTCGTCTTTGGGTTTTGCGGGTTTTGTAGAGCGCGTCGAAACCCCCGGCCATGAAGGTCACAAAACGTTCGCGCACGGCTTCGAAATCGTCGGACTTGCAAATATTGCCCGATAAGCGATCGATGCGTCCGGTGCGCGAAAGCAAGAGCGAATAGGCGCCTGAAGTGAACTGAAAAGCCCAGAACAGGTCTTCGGGCGGCGCGTCCGGCAACGCCTTCTGCAACAGTCCAACGAGACGAAGCACCATCGGATCAAAATACGCGTCCATCAATTCCGCCCCATAGCCGGGGGCGTTGTTTACTTGCGCAAAGATGCGTCCAAAGCTGCGCCAGCCCTCGTCGCCGTTGATGTAAACGTCGAACGCGCCGTCATAGTAAGCCCTGAGCGCGCCTTCGATGGTGACAGCGTCGCCGACCTCGGCCTCATAGGCGTCAAGGCCTGCGGTGCGCACGACGATCGCGTATTCCACGCGGCGCTCAAAAACCGCGTCAAACAGCGCTTTTTTGCCGTCATAATAATAGTGGATGAGGGCGGCGTGGATGCCCATGCGGTCGGCCACGTCTTTTATGGTGACGCCGAAATAACCTTGCTTGGCGAACAGGTCCTCGGCGGTGTCGAGGATGAGCTTGACGGTGGCGGCGCGCTGCTCGGAACGCTTGCGCGGCGCTTGCTTAGGCGGCGCTTGCTTCGGCGGCGCGTGCTTGGCGGGAGCTGGGGGCTTCATTGCGGACGTCCTTGGAGCACCGGTCCGGTCCTTAGCCGACGATGCGGCGGGGCCCGAGCGCGGTCAAGCGCGTGGCGCGCTTTGGTTTAGCAGCAAATAAAAGAATTTTCTGCGCAGGTTCAATTGCGGCTAAGTGAAACCTATAATTCATTTAGCACTAAATAAATGAACTTGACGAACAGGCTGGGTTTCGGCTTAAGCTCGTGCGCAACAAGGGCCTCAAGGGCCCGAAGCGATGAGGCGCGCGGGCGAGAACCTGCGGCGCACGCGCAAGGGGAGGGAAATATGGGTGCGAAGTCCAAGCGCAATGCGTTGGTCTATGCCGTCTCTGCGCTCGCTGCGCTTACGACGGGGGTCTCGCTTGCCTCTGCGCAAGAGACAAGCGGCCAGAACCAAAACCAACCCGAAAACCAAACCCAGGCGAACGACCATGCCGCCTCGAACGCGCAGAACGAACAAGCTCAGCCTGATCAGGTCGAAGAGGTGATCGTCACCGCCGAACGACGCGCAGAGAGCCTGCAACGGGTGCCGATTGCAATCACGGCCGTCACTGGCGAAGAGTTACAGCAAGCCGGCGCCGACGACATCGCTGGCCTGAAGCAGGTCGCGCCCAACCTGCAATTCGGCGATGGCCCGATCGACAACTTTGTCTCGATCCGCGGTGTTGGCGCTGAGCTGATCAATGTGAGCGCCGAACCGGGAGTGTCGATCGGCCAGGACGGGGTGCCGTTTTCGAGCGCCACTATGTTTGACGCCGCCTTCATGGATGTCGCGCGCGTTGAAGTGTTGCGTGGCCCTCAAGGCACCATCGCTGGGCGCAACGCCACCGGGGGCACCATTAATATCTATTCGGCGATGCCGACGGCCTATTTCGGGGGCGGCGCAAGCGTCGAAGTCGGCAATTATGATCGTCGTGTGTTCGAAGGCGTCATCAGCGGGCCCCTCATTGGCGACACGCTGCTGGGGCGTTTGGCGGTCCGCCGCGAAGCCGCTGACGGCTGGGCGCGCAACACCCTGACCGGCGAACGCTTCAACAATGCCGACAATTTCAAGGCCCGCGCCGTGCTCGCGGCGCATTTAGGCGAGGATCTGGATGCAAGTCTCGTCCTCGAGCATTTCGAAGATGATGGCTCGCCGATGCTGTTTGCCTTGGGGCGGGCGAGACCCGATCAGCCGTCTTTCCCCGAAGCGATTGGCGTTCCGGAATACGATCGCCGGCGCCAGGAATTCGAGGCCAACAATCCGTCGAACCGCCAGGTGGATGGAGACAAGGCGATCCTGCGTGTGAACTGGGACCTCGGACCTTCGAGTAATCTCACCTCCATCACCGGCTACATCAAGAACGACAATGAGGGGCAGTTCGGCGGCGGGCAGATCGACTCGCTGGCGGTGTTCGACTTTCTGGCGACCGATGTCGATCAGTTCTCGCAGGAGCTGACCTATACAGCCGACCTCACCGATAGATTGGATATCATCTTCGGAGGTCTTTATCTGCGCTCAGACTCGCACGAGCCCTTGCTGTTCGGCACGCCGTCCTTCGGGCTTCCGGTCGACACCTTCGATTTTACCGCTGATCAGCACCTGCAGTCCTACGCGTTCTACACGCAGTGGCGCTATCGTCTGACCGATAGTCTGCGCCTCACACTGGGCGGGCGCTACACCCACGATGAGAAGGACTATCACGAGGTCGATTTCTTCGCCGGCGCGCCATTGCCGATCGTCGACGCTTCCAAATCCTGGCAGGCCTTCACGCCGCGCGTGGCGCTCGATTTTACCCCCGATCCAAATTTGCTGATCTATGCCAGCGCCTCGCGCGGCTTCAAGGCCGGCGGCATCAACGCGTTTGCGACCTCTGATGGCAGCGCCGACGAATTCGATCCCGAATTCATCTGGAACTACGAAGTGGGCGTCAAAGCCAATCTGCTGGACAATCACCTGCGCGCGACGATCGCGGGCTTTCACATGGACTACAGCAATGTGCAGCAAAATCTGCGCGTCTTGAATACCACGACCGGCGTGCTTCTCCCCAACGTCGTCAACGCCAGCAGCGCCACCATCAACGGCGTTGAGGGCAGCATCGACGCCAATCTCACTACTCAATTGCATATGCGCGCCGCCGCAACCTGGCTCGACGCGACCTACGACCATCTATTGACCAACGACTTGGTCTATCCCGAGCTCGGCGTCCGCGACTTCTCCGGCAATCGCTTAGCGCGTGCGCCCGAATGGCAATACACGCTGAGCGCCGACTACACCCAGCCCTTGGGCGGGGGCATGGACGCGACCTTCCGCGCAGACTGGCAGTGGCAGAGCAAGGTGTTTTTCTCCTTCTATAATCATCCGCTCAACTCTCAGGATGCGTACGGGCTCTTGAACCTGAACGCTTCGATCGGTCCACATGACGGCAATTGGCGGTTGTCGCTGTTCGTGCGCAACGCTGCTGACACCTATTACGTCACCTATGCAGAGGCCAACGTCGCCGCGGGCTTTCCAAGCTTGGGCGGCGCGGTCGGCCAACCGCGCACTTACGGCGCAAGCATCGGCTTCACCTTCTGAAGCAGGACCGCGACGGCGCGGTGATGTCGCCAACGCAGACACCACCGCGCAAACCGATCCCTTGAGGCTGACATCGACGATGACCGAAGCGCTCCCCAGTTTTGCCGATGGCGCGCGCTGCCAAGGCTTCGACCAAGCCCGCTTGGCGCAGATCGGCCCCCAATTACAGGCGTTCGTGGAGCGCGGCGAGTTGGCGGGCGTGGTGACGCTCACCTCTCGTCGGGGCGAGATCGTTCAGCGCGAGGCGATTGGCTGGAGCGACATCGAAACCGGGGCGCCGATGCGCCATGACACGCTCTTTCGCATTGCCTCGATGACGAAACCAATCACCTCAGTGGCGGCCTTGATGCTGCTGGAAGAAGGAAAGATCGCACTGCAGGATCCGGTTTCGCGTTGGGTCCCGGAACTCGCTGACATGCGGGTACTGCGCGCCGTTGATGGCGCGCTCGATGATACGGCGCCCGCCGAACGCCCCATCACCATTGAAGATCTGTTGACGCATCGTTCGGGCATCGCCTACGCGCCATTTTCGGAAGGACCGTTGCGCGCGGCTTACGAGGAGGTTCTGGGAAATCCGGTCATGAACCGCAAAAGCGTCGATGCGTGGCTTGGCGCTTTAGGGACCTTGCCGCTCGCCTATCAGCCAGGTGAACGCTTTCACTATGGTCATTCCACTGACGTGCTCGGCTTTTTGATCGGCAGAATTGAAGGCCAACCGCTGCGCCAGGTGCTGCAGGAACGTATCTTCGCGCCGCTCGGCATGAAGGACACCGACTTTTGGCTGCCGCAGGACAAGCGCAGAGCGCTTGCCAGTCTCTACGCCTACGACGAAGCCATGGGCAAGCTTTCGAAGGTCGAGATTGATATGTACGACACGCCGCCCGCTTATACGCCAGGGGGCGGCGGTCTCATTTCAACAGCGGATGATTATCATCGTTTCGCGCGCATGTTGCTGGGCGAGGGCGCGTTTGATGGCGTGCGCCTGCTGCGTGGCGAGACGGTGCGTCTCATGACAACAAACCGTTTGACGCCGTCGCAACGCCAAGCGCCGTTCGTGGGAATGCCGCTCTGGCAGAAATCGGGGTTCGGGTTGGGGCTCTCGATCGCCGAGGACCTGACCGACAACCCCTATGCATGCGGGGCAGCGGGCGCCTTCACGTGGCCCGGGGTCTACGGGACTTGGTGGCAAGGCGACCCTGCAAATGATGTCGTCATGATTTATCTGATTCAACACCAGGTGCCGGTGTCTTCGAAAGCGGGCCCGACGATAGCCGCGGGACGAGGTGCTGCGGGACGCAGAGCGTTGCCGTTCTACCAGCGTGCCGTCTATGACGCGCTAGACGCTGGCAGCATCGCGCGGCGGACGTCGGTCGGATGAGCGATGCAGTGGCCGCCTTTGGAGACGCATACGCCGAGGCGGGCGCAGAGCGCATTCATTTCCTCGAGGGCGGGCAGGGGGCGCCGTTGCTATTGGTGCATGGCGCGTTCTCGAGCGGCCAGGAGTTTGTGAGCACCGGTTTCGGCGCGCAGCTTGCGAAGCGTTTCCGCATTCTCGCCCCAGATTCTCTAGCGCATGGCGCAAGCTCGGCGCCCGCCGACCCGTCACGCTATGGCGCGCGGGCGCGCGCATCGCAGCTTGCCGCTGTGCTGGACGCGGCGCGCGTTGAGCGCGCGCATGTGGTTGGGTATTCCATGGGCGCCTGGATGGCCTCGGCGCTGGCCGCGTTTCATCCCCAACGCCTGGCTTCATTGGCGATCGGCGGTTGGGATGTCGTCAGAGGCATGTACACGCCCGCGGCTGCGTGGGGATTGGAGGAGATCACCGGCGCCATGCTCATCGACATGGCGCGGAACGAAAATCCCGAACTCGCCGCTTGGGTGTTGCCTGAACATGAGCGCGCACTCGCTTGGGCGATCGAAGGCATGAACGATCTGGAGGGCTTGGCCGAAGGCGTGAGCGTCTTGCGCGCGCCGGTGGCGCTCTGGTGCGGGCGCGAGGATCTCTATTACGACGCGGTCGTCAGTTTTGCAGCGGCCAACAATCTTCCAGTTCTGGATTTGCCCGGCGACCACATCTCCATGCTGCGCCAGCACGGCGTGGAAGCGGCGGAGCGTGTCGCTCGGTTCATTGACACAAGCGCGCGATGATCAACGCGCAGACCGATCGCCATGCGCCGCTCACACGACGCTTCAAGGCGATGTATGGCGCGGGCGCGCTCGCTGACGGCATTGTGGCTGCGGGGTTCGGCTTCTTCCTGTTGTTCTATTTGACGGTTGCGTGCGGCATGTCTGGCACAATGGCCGGTTTGGCCAATCTCATCGCACTGGTCATCGATGCGGTAGCCGATCCCGCGATTGGCCTCGCAAGCGACCGGCTGCGCTCGCCGCAAGGCCGCAGAGCGCCGTTCATGATCTGGAGCCTCGCGCCGTTCGCGGCGGGGTTCGGTCTCTTATTCTCAATACCTGCGGCGCTCTCGGGGATTTCGCAATTTATTTACGTAACTGTCTGTCTTGTCGTCGTGCGCGTGTCGCTGTCCTGCTTTGTGTTGCCGTTGACCGCGGTAGGGGCGGAGGTGAGCGACGATTATGGAGAACGCGCGAGCATCGTCGCCTATAGGCTGACATTTCAGAACGCGGGTGTTCTCGTTGGGGTAGTGTTAGGGCTTGGCGTGTTCATGGCGGGCGCGGACGGGCTGCTGCACCGGGCGGCATACGCGCCCTTTGCATGGACGAGCGCAGGCGCAATGCTCACGGCTGGTGCGGTCGCCATTTTTGCGGTCAAAAACGTGCGCACGCGTTTGCATGAACCGAAGGCGCACGCCGCCGGCGTCAATTTCATCGCCGGCTTTGCGCGCGAGATGACTGAACTTTCGCGAAACCGATCGTTCCTGGTGCTGTTTGCGACGGTTCTCATCTATTTCTTGGCGTACGCGGCGAACGTGTCGCTGGCGCTTCACGCCGCGCGCTATTTCTGGCGGCTCGATAGCGGCGCCATTCAACTCATATTGTTGAGTGCGACATTGGGCCCGGTGCTTGGGGGACCGCTCAGCGCCTTCGCATTGAAGCACATCGAAAAACGCAGCCTGGCGATCGCGGCATTTCTGACGATCGCGCTTTGCATGGCGTGGCCGCCTTTGCTGCAACTCTATAGTCCCATCAAATTGGCGCCGTCGTCAGCCGCGATCCTGCTCTTCCTCAACGGTCTGGCCCTCGGCACCGCGATCATGGTCGGCGGCATCGGCTTTCAATCGATGTTGGCTGACACTGCCGACGAACATGAATTGCTGTTTGGCGTGCGCCGTGAAGGACTTTTCTTTTCAGGGCTTACGCTTGCCTACAAAGCCGCCTACGGGCTCGGCGGCCTGATCGCCGGCGTGGCGCTCGACCTGATCGCTTTTCCAGCCAGCCAGGCTGCGCAAGGCGCTTCTATCGACGGCGCGGTTTTGACAAAGCTTGCGCTCATCTCCGGTCCGCTGCCGGCGATGATCGCGGCGATTTCACCGCTGTTTCTGTTCGGCTATCGTCTGACCCGCGCACGCCATCGCCAGATTATTGCAGAGCTCCAAGCGCGCAACGCCCAAGCGGCGTCAGGCGCGTAAGAGATGTCAATCCTTCGCTCACGCGGGAGGCCAGCGATGTTGCTCACGAAGGCGCCATTGACGCGTTGGATCGCGCTCCTTGGCGCGTTAGGCGCAGTTCTGCTCTGCCCATCGCCGCCGGCGCGCGCCCGCGCTGGCGAGGCCGCAGAGGAAGCGCGTGTCGTTGAAACGCCGTTAGGGGCGCTGCGCGGCGTTGCGAAAGATGGCGTGGCCGTGTTTCGCGGCATCGCTTACGCCAAAGCCCCCGTCGGCGATCTGCGTTGGCGGGCGCCGCAGGAGACGGCGCCATGGCAAGGCGTGCGCGACGCAACGCATTTTGGCGCCATCTGTCCCCAGCCTGCGTCGGCTTTCTATCCCCAAAGCGCCATGAACGAAGATTGTCTCTTCCTCAATGTCTGGACGCCCGCGCACGCGCGCGGCGCACCGGTCATGGTGTGGATCCATGGCGGTTCGCTGGTGAGCGGTGCGGGGAGTGATGCGCTTTATGACGGCGCCAACTTTGCCCGCCATGGCGTCATTGTTGTCTCGATCAATTATCGGCTGGGCGCGCTTGGCTGGCTGGCTCACCCGGCCTTGAGCGCTGAGAGCGGTGCAAACACATCCGGCAATTATGGGCTTCTCGATCAGATCGCAGCGCTCAGATGGGTTAGGCGCAATATCAACGCCTTTGGCGGCGACCCCGACCGGGTGACGATCGCTGGCGAAAGCGCGGGCGCGTTGAGCGTCATCTGTCTTCTGGCGAGCGATGCGGCGCGGGGGCTCTATCAACGCGCGATCGCTCAGAGTGGCTACATGATCACCATGCCGCAAATGCGCGACACTACGTTTGTGGATTGGCCCGACGCCGAAGCCGCCGGCCTGAAGCTGGCCCAGGTCCTGGGCGCAAGCGATGTCTCTTCCTTGCGCGCAGCACCGGCCCAACGCATCGTCGAAGCCAGCGGGCGCGGTTATTTCCCGTTGCCGACCATCGATGGGCGTATTTTGCGCCGCCAACTCGCCGACACCTTCGACCGCGGTGAACAGGCGCGCGTGCCCATCCTCGTGGGTTTCAACGCCGGTGAAATTCGCTCGCTGCGTTTTTTGCTGCCGCCGGCGCCAGTCGATGCGGCCGCCTACACACGCGAAATTCGCGCCCGCTATGGTGCGTTGGCTGACGCTTTCCTCGAGCACTATCCGGCAAGCAACATCGACGAGAGCATGCTCGCAGCGACCCGGGACGCGATGTACGGCTGGACCGCTGAGCACATCGCGATTGCACAAACGGCGATCGCCGAGCCAGCCTTTCTCTATTATTTCGATCATGGTTATCCGGCGATGGACGATCCGGGGTTTCACGCCTTTCACGCCTCGGAGATTCCATACGTGTTCGGCACAACGGCGCTGACCCAGCCGCCATGGCCGCCGATCCCAAATACCGAGCAAGAGATGCAGATGTCGGCGGCCATGCTCGGCTATTGGGCAAACTTCGTCAGCGACGGCGACCCCAAAACCGAAGGTCAGGCAGAGTGGGGCCCTTACGACGCCTCACGCACCTATATGGCGTTCGCGCAAGCGCCACATCTGGCGCAAGCGCCGCCCG
>DASZWS010000227.1:0-2348 GCA_035546515.1 Vitreimonas sp.
CTCGGCGCCGACCCGGATTCCATCTTCGCCCTGCGCGACGCCATCAATCGCAATTGGGTGCCAGGCCCGCGCATCATCGCCGCCGGCGCCATCATCACCCCGACCGGCGGCCACGGCGACGTCAACGGCTACAGCCCCGACATTGATCACGTGCTTTCGTCCACCGGCGTCTGCAACGGCGCCGACGATTGCCGACGCGCCGTGCGCGCCATGGTTCAGCGCGGCGCCAACATCATCAAGTTCGTCGCCACCGGCGGCGTGCTCTCGAACACCGCCGCCGGCGTCGGCCAGCAATTCACCCAAGATGAAATGAACGCCATTGTCGAAACCGCGCATTCGCTCGGCCGCAAAGCTGTCGCCCACGCCCACGGCGCCAACGGCATCAACGCCGCGCTCCGCGCCGGCGTCGACGCTATCGAGCACGGCTCATATCTCGATCAAGACTCGATCGCGCTCTTCCACCGCATGCCGCATTCGTACCTTGTCCCCACGCTTGAAGCCGGTTGGTGGGTCGGCCAGTTGGCCGAACACGGCGGCACGCTCACGCCCGCGCAAACAGACAAGGCCCGCACCGTCTCCGTCGCCATCGCCGGCATGATCCAGCGCGCGCATCACGCCAACATCCCGATCGCCTTCGGCACCGACACCGGCGTCTCGCCACACGGCCAGAACGCCAAGGAATTCCAGCTGCTGGTCGAAGAAGGCGGCTACACACCGCTGCAAGCGATCCAATTCGCCACCATCAACGCCGCCGACCATCTCGGCCTCACCGGCACGATCGGTCGCATCGCACCGGGCTATTCGGCCGACATCGTCGCCGTCGACGGCGATCCAACCGCCGATGTCACCGTGCTAATGAACCACGTCGCTTATGTCATGGCGCGCGGCACCACGGTGCGAGGACAGTAAGGGGCTGCCATCTGCCTACATTCAATGGCGACTCGGATTGGGGGCGATCATGAGGTTGTTGGTGGTGATGGTCGCGACGGCGGCGCTCGCCTCATCAGCGTTGGCGCAGGATAGCACACCATTTGATTTCGGGCGCTTTCACTTCGGCATGACGCCCGCCGAATTTGGTAGGGTGGCGCCTGGTCCCTCATGGCAGACGCGTCACTTTGGAGATGACCTCATTGTTGTAGGGTCTAGCGATCCGATTTCGATCGGCCTGCAGGATTTCTGGCCGGCATTCGGATTTCGTAACGGCCATCTGACCAAGATTGTGTTCGAGACTGTGGCTCAAGTCGCTGCGCACAGCGATTGCGCCGCTCGCCTGCAACCGGTCCTAGGTGAACTGGAAACAACAATCGGCGTCTTCAACGGCCCGCCCGAACCGGATGAGTTCGGTCCGCTTCAGTCGACACAGTCGACGCCGAACGGATCGGAAGTTCGCACCTACAATTATGACGCGGACGGGGTGGCGATCAGCGCTGCAAATTATTCCGGTGCATTCTTCGCCTCAGTAAATGCGTTCTCTTTCCGCCAAGCGTCAGGCGAGATTCGTTGCGACCTGACGATACATCTGCGCCCTTCCGGACCACCGCCAGCGCTCGACATGGCGGCGCCGACAAATACCGAGCTTGCGGCGGCCACAGAAATTGAACCCGACTGGGTGAAACAACCGGATTCTGATGCCTATGAGATGAGCGTGCCGCCGATTGCGACCCTAGACGGCGTGTCGGGTATCGCGACGCTGGATTGTCTCGTTGTGGCCGGCGGCCGTGTGAATTGCCGGGTTATCGAAGAGCGGCCCAGCGGCAAACACTTTGGCGACGCGGCCTTGGCGCTGTCGCGCTATTATCAGGCGCCAAGAACCGAGGGTGGCGTCCCAACATTGGGCAAACGCGTCGCAATTTACCTGCGGTTCGACGCTGGGGCGCCGGGGCGCGGCTAGAAGAGCGTCACAATGTCTGCTCCGGCGAAATTCGCACCTCCCACGGAGGGCCGCAGAATAGGAGGATAGATCAAAATCTATCCTACATCTCCGGAACGCACGTACACTGGCCTCGCCCTGACACGGGAGGATTTCGAAAGCTCCGAAACTTCGAAACGTCAGGGCGGTGATCGGTGCGGTGACGAGTCCAGAAACCATCCTGGCTCTCGTCTGAAAATCTGCTCGCGGTGATGCCAATCGTCGAGGTCCGCAAAGCGCGGAGGTTTTGCGCGCACAAGCACCGGGACTACGCGGTGGATCTAAGCCAGGTCGAGTGGCGCGCAGGCGATGCTTTGCATGCCGGCAAGCCCTGGACCGTACGGCGCATGGGAAATCCTGTACGCGCAGCCGGGAAAAAACGATCGCTTACGGGGCGCGTGTGACGCGCAGGCGACGCACAAGCATCGCCATTGAGAAC
>DASZWS010000228.1:0-2608 GCA_035546515.1 Vitreimonas sp.
ACGGAGGGGGAGTCCGCGGTTGTGCTCAAACGCCCACCTCCCCCTCAGTCAGCTTCGCTGACAGCTCCCCCGCAAGCGGTGGAGCAGTACACTTGAAAGATCGACCTCATCGTTTCACCCTGCCGCGACAGGGTGGAAGAAAACATGGCCGACGCACCGCAACCCGATTTCACCGGCACCAAGCCCGTCGAGGAGCGCCACAAGCTCGATGAGGCGTCGCTGGAAAAGTGGCTGGTTGCAAACGTTGAGGGCTTCAAGGGCCCGCTGACGATGAACCAGTTCAAAGGCGGGCAATCGAACCCGACCTACCAGCTGGTCACGCCGAGCAAAAAATACGTGCTGCGCAAAAAGCCGGGCGGCAAATTGCTGCCTTCGGCGCACGCGGTGGATCGCGAATATCGCGTCATCTCCGCACTCTATCCGACCGGCTTCCCGGTGGCGCGCCCGTACGCGCTCTGCACCGACGACAGCGTCGTCGGCGCCATGTTCTACGTGATGGAAATGGTCGAGGGCCGCATACTGTGGAACGGCCTGCTGCCCGATAGCTCGCCCGCAGAGCGCAACGCCATCTACACCAACAAGATCAAAACCCTCGCGCGCCTGCACCAAACCGATTACGCCGCCATCGGCCTTTCCGACTTCGGCAAGCCAGGCAACTATTTCGCGCGCCAGATCGATCGCTGGTCGAAGCAATACAAACTCAGCGAAACCGAAAACATCGACGAGATGAACACGCTGATGGAGTGGCTGCCGCGGACGGTGCCGCAAGGCGAGCGCGTCTCCATCGTTCATGGCGACTATCGCCTCGACAACATGGTGCTGCATCCAACGGAGCCGCGTCCAATCGCCGTGCTCGATTGGGAGCTCTCCACGCTTGGCGATCCGCTCGGCGACTTCACGTACTATTTGATGAGCTGGGTGACGCCCAACGACGGCCGCGCCGGCCTCGCTGGCCTTGACCTCAAGGCCATGGGCATTCCGACGCTTGAAGAAACCGTCGCGCTCTATTGCAAGGAAACCAATCGCGACAGCCTCGATCATCTCGAATGGTACTTCGCCTACAACGCCTTCCGCCTCGCCGGCATTCTGCAAGGCATTGCCGGGCGCGTGCGCGACGGCACCGCGGCGAGCGCGCACGCCGCGCAAATGGTTGGGCGCATCCGCCCCTTGGTGATGTCCGCCTACGCCTTCGCGCAAAAGGCCGGCCTGAAGTGAGCTGGGATCCCAGCGTTTATTTGAAGTTCGGCGACGAGCGCACGCGCCCAGCCGCGGACCTGCTCGCACGCGTCACGTTGCGAGCGCCCAAGCGCGTCATCGACGTCGGCTGCGGGCCCGGCAACTCCACCGCTTTGCTCGCGGCGCGCTATCCCGATGCTGACCTCGCTGGCCTTGATTCCAGCGCCGACATGCTGCGCGAAGCCAGCGCCAGCGGCGTCAAAGCGCGCTGGATCGAGGCAAGTTTCGATACCTGGGCGCCGGATGCGCCTTACGACCTCATCTACGCCAACGCCGCGTTCCAATGGTCGGACGATCCAATCGCACTCACGCAGCGTCTCTTCCAATCGCTCCCGAGCAACGGCGCACTCGCCTTCCAAGTGCCGCAGAATTTCGATCAGGCCAGCCACGTCGAAGTTCGCGCCGCTGTCGATGACAGCCCCGCTCGCGCCAAACTGATCGGCGCGCGCCAGTACGATCCCGGTTTCGCCAAAGCCGCCGACTACGCGCACGCCTTGGCGCCGCTCGGCGCCGCGCTTGATATTTGGACCACCGAGTATCTCCACTTCCTCAGCGGCGACGACCCGGTTTTCCGCTGGATGTCCGGCACTGGCTTACGTCCCTTCAGCCAACGTCTCGAGGGCGAAGAGCGCACTCAGTTCGAGGCCGCCGTACGCGCGCGTTTGCGCAAGGCCTATCCGCCCGAGCCGGACGGGCGCACCCTCTTCCCGTTCAAGCGCCTGTTCGTGATTGCGACGAAAGCCCAAGCGTAAACGCTTGACGGCGACGCGCTCGCGCTGAAACTCCCGCCGGGTCTTTCAGGGGGAGTCATCACATGCTGCACCGGGCTTTCGCCTTCGCTGGCGCACTCAGCGCTTTGGCCATTCTTGCCGGATCGAGCTTCGCGCAACCGCCACCCAGCCCCGCGGTTGTCAGCATCATTCACGCCGGCCGTTTGCTTGCGGACCCCGCCACTGGGCGCGTGCTTACGCAGCAAAGCATCCTCGTCGGCGCCGACGGCAAGATCATCGGCATCGAGGCCGGCTACGTCACCCGCGATGGCGCAACTATCGTCGATGAAACCAACCGCTTTGTTCTGCCGGGCTTTGCCGACTGCCACGTGCATCTCACCAGCCAACTCGGCCCCAACCAGATCATCGAAGGCGTCACCGAGACCACCTCCGACGAAGCGTTGTTCGGCGCCCACAACGCGCTGCTCACCATGCAGGCGGGCTTCACCACCGTCGCCGATCTCGGCGCCGACCCGGATTCCATCTTCGCCCTGCGCGACGCCATCAATCGCAATTGGGTGCCAGGCCCGCGCATCATCGCCGCCGGCGCCATCATCACCCCGACCGGCGGCCACGGCGACGTCAACGGCTACAGCCCCGAC
>DASZWS010000229.1:0-17902 GCA_035546515.1 Vitreimonas sp.
GCGACCAAGGCCAGTCCGATGAGCTTCTTCATGGTTCGTCCCCCTGACGGGCGAACCTACACACGGGCGCGATCAGGACGCGAGCGGAATCATTCAATCCAGTTCGCGAAATTCGTACTGCTCGCGGATGCGCCAGTTGAAATATTGGCCCATCGAGTCCGCCGCCTGCAGATCGGCGTACACGTGCGCCGGCACGTCGAAGTAGAGATACGTGCGTCCGGTTGAAAACGTCACCGCCAGGGTCTGATTGGCCGGGTCGTAAATCGCACGTTGCACCAGGCTGGAGCGGGCCATCGCCTAGTGTTGCGCGCCCGGCGCGCGCGCGGTGGCGGCGACCTGCTGGGCGGCCGCAGCTTCGGCTTGCTGCAACAAGTCGCGCGCTTGCTTGGCGCCATCGCCGCCGTGTGGGTCATAGGCGATAGCGCGCAGAATGGGCACCGCCTCCGCGGCGCGGTCGAGGCTCATAAGATATTCTGCCGCCATGAAGCCGATCGAGGAAACCTGCGGCGCAAGTTGATGCGCCAACAGGATAACGTTCGCCGTGTTCTGCATAGCGGCTTCGGTCATAGGCTGGCCTTCGAACGTCTCGACGTAGCGATAGAGCGCAGGCACATAATTCTGGTCGAGCCTGTAAGCCGCGACGAAATAGTGGCGCGCTTGCGCGAGCGCGGTTTGCTGCGCCTCACCTTCAGCGCCGTGTGCGTCGTTGTAGTAGGAAAGCCCCATCAGGAACGTGGCTTCGACGTCATCGGCATGGGCGGCGAGGTAGGGCTGCAAAAGACTGCGCGCGCGTTGGTGGTCGCCAATTGTGGCCTCGGTGCGGGCGAGCAACATCTGCGAGAAGCGATCCGACGCGGCGCTGGCGACGCGCGCGCGCACGGTTGCTGCGACTTCGTCGCGATGGTCTCTGCCGACCGCTCCGCGGCGCACGCGGACCCAAAGGGCGATCAGCGCGTCTGTGCTTGCGGGCATGGTTGTAACGGTTGCGTCCGTGTGCTCGACGGCCGCGGGGCGGTTCAGCGCCAAGGCCGGCGGATGCCGCGCGTATTCACGGAGCGCGGTTTGCATTTCGCCAGTTGATTTGCCGAACGCGGTTTGAAAGCTCGCCACCGGGTCGGCGCCGCGCCGGAACTCGGCGACGTAGGCGCGGAAATGCTCGATCTCCCCCGGGGTGAGTGAAATGTAGTGCGTGAGCAGCCAGCTCTGCGCGTAGAAGCGCGCCATCTCCTCGCCGCTGTCCATTTGCAGCGGATCGGCGACAAGAATCCGTTCAAGCGGGAGCCATTGGTCGCCGTTGAGCCAGCTCATGCGCTCGGAGATGCTGCGCCCGAGCACGATGCGGTTGTCTTGAAAGAGCGCCGTGCTGGCAAACTCGGCGAAACCTTCCACATACCACGCAGGGTAAGCGCCCGGTGCGTGCGCGAACATGAAATGGTGGGTGTATTCGTGGAAGAGCGTCGTTTGCGCCGCCGTCGCCTGCGCGTCGCGATAATTGGAGATGGCGCCAATGAGTTCGGGCGCGGGAAAGTAGAACCCGTCAATGTTGGCGTTGCGCGCACCGTACGCTTCGTAGAACTGATCGGTGTTGCGGAACAGGAAGACCTCAAGTTTTGCGGAGGCGGGGCTTGGCGGCGCATTGATCATTCGGCCCAACAGAGCGTCGAACGATTCAAGGTCACGCGCGAGATCGCGAAGGCCGGTTTCGCTGCCGTTGGAATAGACGATGAAGCGCGGTGTTTCGGCGCGGAGCCATGGATCGCTCGACGCCAATGCTGCGGGTGCAATCGCGGCGATCACGCCCACGCCTACCGCGCCAGCTCCGAAACCCCGCCGTGTGATGGACATGGACCCGCCTTCCGCGCGCGGGAAGCTAGCTCAATCAGCCTAGGGTTGTCCAAGCGCGGCTACTGCAGCACCAGGCCCACCAGCACCGCGCCGTAATGGCCGGCGGCGCCCAGGATCACGCAGGCGTGCCAGAGCGCACGGCGGAAGGGCAGCGCGTGGTTCAAGTACAAGAGCACGCCGCCGGAATAGGTGACGCCGGCAACGATCAGCATGCCGATCGCCAGCGGCGGTAATGTCGGCACGGCAGGGCCGAGGATGAGCACGGCGAGCCAGCCGAACGCCAGGTAGATGAAGCACCAAGCGCGGTCGCTCAGCTGCGGCCACAGCACCTTGCCGGCCGCACCAGCGAGCGCGCAGACCCAGATCAGCGCCGTGGCGGCCACGGCGAACTCGGGCGGCAGCAGCTTTATCGTGAAAGGGGTGTAGGAGCCGGCGATCATCAGGAAGATCGCGGCTTCGTCGATGCGCCGGAGGATGCGGCGCGCGGGTGACGGTTTTGTCAGGTTGTACACGGCGGAGGCGGCGAGCATCGCCATCAGGCACATGGCGTACACCGCGCTTGCGGTCGCCATCGGCACGCCACGGTTAATGAGAGCGACAGCCACCAGAAGTCCGCCGCCTACGAGGGCTGCGATGATCCCGACCGCGTGCACTATGCCATCGGCCGTATGTTCGACACGGTTTGGATAATGCTCAGCGAGCTCCTGCTCGTCCGCGATCAAAAGATCGTTCAGTGACATTTCATGCGCCTCGGTTTCTCCAGAGGGACGCTGCAAACCTACATATAGTTCCTTCGGCTTAACGTTAGGTGATGGAACACGCGCTTTTTCAGTCACACAAGCGTGTGAGCGTGCGGCGCGCGCGCAACGTAAACGCTGCGCGCAATGCGCGTTCGTGTGTGGCGCGATTTTCGCAAGCGCCAGCGTATGCGCGCACCTCGTCCCGACATTGCGTCTCTTCGTGCTGAAGCGCGGATGCTGACGCTCGCCGGCCTCATCCTGTTGGGGCTGGGCTTTCCGCTGACGCTGTATCTGGTTTCGCTGTCGCTTGGCCCGCATGGGTTGTCGCCTGTGCTGCCGCTGGCGATCGGCGCGCCGCCGATCGTTTTGGGCTACATCGCGTGCCACTTTGCATCGGTGCGTATGGTTAAAGCCAAATCGCTCGAGGGCGAGTGCCGCCGCTAGATTTCCCCGCGGTTTACGCTAAACAGCCGTCCATGCATTCGTTCGCGCCCCGACAGCAGAGCTGAGCCTCGCGCTTTTTGCGCCGCCGCCTGTTGCTGTCCTTACGAACGAGTTTTCCATGCTTCCCGTTGATCCCGCGCGTTATGCGCTCTTTGCCGGCATGATGGCGGTTTTCGCCGTCACGCCTGGGCCCGCCAATTTGTTTGCCATCGCCACCGGCATCCGCGCCGGGCACGCAGCCGCCCTACGCGGGGTGGTGGGCATGAACGCCGCCACCTTGGTGTGGCTCGCCGCGGCGGCGCTGGGGCTGGGCGCGCTGGTGACGGCGTTTCCGCAGGCCTTCCGGGTGTTGGCCATTGCCGGCGGCGTCTATGTGGCATGGCTTGGCGCCAAGGCGCTGTGGGCGGCCGTGTACGATGCGATGGCTTTGCACCTCACCCGGGGCGCAGATGAGGACAGCGCGCTGCGCGCGGGCTTTGCGGTGCAGCTCTCCAACCCGAAGGCGGTGGTGTTCTTCACCGCGTTGCTGCCGCCGTTCGTCGATCCGGCGCGGCCGGTGCGGCCGCAGCTGGCTTTGCTGGGCGGGACGATGATCGCCATGGATGTGGTCGGTATGAGTTTCTACGCTCTGGCCGGCGGCTCGCTTGCGCAAACGCTGACACGACCTTTCGCGCGGCGCGCGTTTTCGGCGTTCGTTGGCGTGCTGCTGCTGACGGCGGCGGCGCTGATCGTGTTCGCCCGCTAGCGCGATCGTTTGGCAGCCAGGCAAACGCGCTGCTAGCGGCGCTGGAGGCGCACTACGACGCGCTGCGCGAGTTGGCTTGACGAAAACGGCGACGCGCCCGCAGCCTTTCGATCCGGACAGCGCAACCGCATGCGCAGCATGTGCGTTACGCTTCGCTGACGAGAGGAGCGGCACCGATTGACGCGCACAGATGACGAGTTCGCTTTGAGATTGCAGGGGTGGCGTCTCGCCACCGCGCACGTGCTCTACTACATCCCCGATCACCCTTCGCTCATTCAGAGCTTCACCTGGCAGACCTTGGACCTGGCGCCGGAGTATCCGCGCATCCAAAAGTTCTTGGACTTTTGGCGCCGTGAGATCGATGCGGTGATCCATTCGGTGCAGCTGGCGACCGGTGAGACCCTGGCGCCGGCCAAGCTCACCCATGCTGCGACCATGCTGCATCACTGAATCGGGATTGGCGGCGGCGCGGGCGGCGCTACATTAGTGCTGTGGGGAGAGTCTGGAGGCGCTCATGCGCACGCTTTTGTTTGCCGTCGCCGCCGCGACTGTTCTTTCCGCCTGCGCTACTGAGACGCCGTATCAGCCGGTGGGGCAGGATCGCTACGGTTATCAAGAGCAGCAGCTTGAGGCGAACCGCTACCGCATCGTTTTCCGCGGCAACACGCTGACCGACCGTGAGACGGTCGAGAATTACATGCTCTACCGCGCTGCCGAGCTGACGCTGCAGAACCACAAGGATTATTTCGTCATCGCCGACCGCAACACCGACGAACATTCGCGGCTGCAGGCGGACGGGCCGTACTTTCCGCACTCGCGCTTTGGCTTTGCGTATTTCTCGCCGCGCCACGGCTGGGGACCCTGGTACGACCCGTTCTGGGATGACCCGACCGAGTATCGGCAAGTGACGCGCTATGAGGCGTCGGCTGAGATTTCCATGTTCAGCGGTCACAAGCCCGCCGACAACCCCGCCGCTTATGACGCCCACGAGGTGCAGGCGAACCTGCACGACCGCGTGCAGATGCCGACGCCGTAACCCGCCGGTCGGAGGTCGGAGCGCGCGCCTCCGGCGCGCTTGCGGGGCGGGAGCCTCGCGCTCCGAACTTCGGACATAGAGGCTCGCTTTCCAACCCTCGCTCAGCTAGAGCTTGCGCCCGCTTCGGCACCCGTAGCTCAGCTGGATAGAGCGCTGCCCTCCGAAGGCAGAGGTCACAGGTTCGAATCCTGTCGGGTGCGCCACCCCTCGGAGGTCCCTACCATTGAGCGGCGGCGCCACTTTTCCGACGATCAGGTTGTCGTGCGCGGTTTCGCTGGACGGCTTCTTGGATGATTCCGGGCCGGCGCGGCGGGTGCTGTCGTCGCCGGAGGATATGACCGAGGTGCATAAGCTGCGCGCGCGCAGCGATATGATCGTCATCGGCGCGCAGACGCTGCGCAACGACAACCCGTCCCTGGCGACGCGCAGTGAAGAGTGCTTTGCCTTGCGGGCGCGGAACGGGCGCGCGCCGCATCCTGTCAAGGTGGTGGTGACACGCTCCGGGGCGACGCCGCCGGAGAGCGCGTTCTTTCATGCCGGCGACGGCGAAAAGATCGTGCTGACCGACACTGTCGACGCGTCGGCGGTGGAAGCGCGCGTGCAGGGTTTGGCGACGGTTGTGCGTTTCAAAGATGATTGGATGGCGGCGTTGCAGGAGATCGCGCAGCAACGCGGCTTGCGGGACGTCTTGATTGAAGGCGGGGCGCAGATCATTCACGGCGCGCTGCGCTCTGGGCGTCTGCACCACTGGCGGCTGGCGATCGCGCCGCTGCTGCTGGGGGCGAGCGGGCGGGCCTGCATCTTCGATCCGGCGCATGCGCTAACGGACGCGGTGCGGCAGCTGAACGTCGCCTCTGTCGCCAAGTTCGGCGACACCACCGTGCTTGAGATCGACCTGTGACGTACGACGAGCTGATGCGGCGCGCTTTTGCGTTGAGCCAAAAGAGCCCGCCGTCCAGCAGCGCGTTCGCAGTGGGCGCGATTGCCTGTGACGAGAACCTAAACGTGCTCGCTGAGGGGTATAGCCGCGAAACCGGTGAGCTTGATCACGCCGAAGAGGTGGTGCTGGGGAAACTGCGCGCGGCGGGCCTGACGGCGTACACATTAATCTGTACGCTCGAGCCTTGCCTGCATCGCAAATCCAAGCCGCACGGCTGCGCCGAATTGGTCGAGGGTGCTGGCATCAAAACAGTCGTGTACGCGGTGGCGGAGGACGATACCTTCGTGCGCCAAGGTGGGCTGGCGTATCTCGGCGCGCACGGCGTGAAGCTCGTGCATCTGAGCGGCTACGAGGACGCGTTCAAGGCGGCTAATCCCGGCCTCTATTCCAAGTAGCGCGTGCAGCCCCGCGATTTCGCTATGCCTGCGCGACATTTGCCGTAGGTTCGTGCCTGGCAGGAGGGGGCATGGCGGAGCAGGCAATCGGCGCAAGCGCGGGCGCGCCGCGCAATTCAATGGCGCTGGTGATTGGCGGCGCGTCGCTCGGCTCGCTGTTCGAGTGGTACGATTTCTTTCTCTATGGCGCGCTGACCACGGACATCGCGCGGCGCTTCTTTTCAAGCGTCAACGAAACCACGGCGTTTCTGCTGACGCTCGCCGCGTTTGGCGCGGGCTTTGCGGTGCGCCCGCTGGGGGCGCTGATCTTCGGCCGCATCGGCGACATGGTTGGGCGCAAGTACACATTCCTCATCACCATGGTGCTGATGGGTTTGGCGACATTTGCGGTTGGTGTGCTGCCGGATTTCAACAGCATCGGCATCGCCGCGCCGATTCTCCTGGTGTGCCTGCGCTTGCTGCAGGGCCTGTCCATCGGCGGCGAGTACGGCGGCGCGGCGATCTATGTTGCTGAACATGCGCCCGCCGATCGCCGCGGACTCGACACCAGCTGGATCAACGCCACGGGCATGGTGGGGCTGGCGCTCTCGCTGGCGGTGATCATCCTCTGCCGGGTTTCGCTGACGACCGAGCAATTCCAAAGCTTCGGCTGGCGCATTCCGTTTCTGGCGTCGATCGGGCTTTTGGCGGTGTCGCTGTGGATCCGCTTCAAGCTGAATGAGAGTCCGGTGTTTCAGCAGATGAAGGCGGAGGGGACGGTATCGAAGGCGCCGTACGCAGAGACGTTCGGCAATTGGGCCAACGTGCGCACCATGATGGCCGTGTTTCTGATGACGGCGGGCGGCACCTCGGTTTACTACGCGGCGCAGCTGTATGCGCTGGTTTTTCTCGAACGCACGCTGAAGCTCGACGGATTGACGGCGGATGTGCTGATCGCTGTCGCGCTGGCGATTGCGGCGCCCAGCTACTTGCTGGTTGGCTGGTTGAGCGATCGCATCGGCCGCAAGATCGTGATCCTCGGGGGCTGCGTGATCGCGGCTTTTGCGCTGTTTCCGTTGTTTCACCAGCTGACGCTCGCAGCGAATCCAGCGCTCGCGGCGGCCCAGCAGCGCGCGCCGGTTGTCGTCGTTGCCGATCCGGCGACCTGCGCATTCCAGTTCGATCCGCTCAACACGCGGCATTTCGATCGCACCGGTTGTGATGTCGCGCATGCGTTTTTGTCGAAGGCGGGCGTCAACTATCGCAACCAGGCTGGCGCTGCCGGCGCGCCTGCTGAAATTCACGTTGGCGCGGCGCGGGTGACGGCCTCGAATGCGCTGGTGAGTGCGGACGCCGCCGAACTGCAAACCGAGCTTCGCGGGGCGCTTACCACAGCGGGTTATCCGGAGAAGGCGGCGCCGGAAGCTGTGAATAAGCCGGTTGTGGTGCTGCTCGCGGTGGTGCTGGCGATCCTTGGCGCGCTGGTGTTCGCGCCGGCGGCGGCGTTCCTGGTCGAGCTGTTTCCCGCGCGCATCCGTTACACCTCGTTCTCGACGCCGTACCATCTGGCCACCGGCTGGATCGGCGGCTTTTTGCCGGCAACGGCCGTCGCCATCGTTGTCGCCACCGGCAACATCTACGCCGGGCTTTGGTATCCGGTCGCCTTTGCTGCACTTGCGGCGGTGAGCGGCTGGCTGTTGCTGCCGGAAACGAAAGGCCGCCCGATCTGAACGTCGGTGCGGGAGTTGAGGCGCTGTTCGTCGCGTAACCGCTGCGCGCTCTTGACGGAACATGCAGCTGCGACATTTGTGCTAGCACCGATGACGACCTATCGCAGACGCAGCGGCGTTGTGGCCCGGGGTGAGCGCGAGTGGCGCGTCGACGACGACGCGCTGGTGTCGCGGAGCGCCTCGGGACGCGAGCAGCGTATTCCTTGGTGCGACGTGATTAGCGTGCGGTTGTGCAGTGAACCGCACCGTAGCAAGCCGTGGCGCTACGTGTTTGAGCTACAGCAGAAGAATGGCCGCAAGGTCGAGATCGACAACGCCCATTTCGTGAAGATGGGTTCATTCGAAGAGCGCTCGGGCGACTACAAGACGTTCGTGCGCGCGGCGCTGGAGCGCGTTGCTGTCGCCAATCCCAAAGCCAAGGCGCTGATTGGCGAGACGCCGCGGCGTTACTTTTTCTTAGTGCTTGGAGGGCTGTTCGGGCTGATCGCCATTTCTTATGCGCTCATCGCCGTGCGCACGCCGCTCGATCAATATGCCTTCGCGCCGCTCGTTAAGTTTGCGGTCATAGTTTTGATGCTGCCGATCTTCTGGCGCTGGATTTTCGGGGCCATGCCGCGAGGCGTGGCGCTCAACGAGATTCCCGAGCGCGCGCTGCCGCCGGAGAATGGCGGTAAGTAGTCACCTACAAATTTAAGCAAACCTTCACGCCAAGGTGGCATTGCTAGCGAAGGGATCGCTACAATGCGCAAGGACGGCCGCAGAGACCTCTCGCTGATCCGCAACAGCGGATCGACGGCGCGCGTGCTCAATCTGGCGCTGGTTTATGAGCGCTTCGGCGAGACCGAGGAATTCAACGCCAAGCCCTTGTTCAAGAACAAACGGCTCAATCGCTGCCTGATCGTCAAGCACGTCTTGCGCGCCAACGAGCGCGAGCTGTTTGCGCGACCGATGACGGCGGCGACCAAGGTCATCATGCCATACGCGGCCACCGAATTGGGTCTCGGCGGCGTGAGCTTCCTGGTCGGCGAGAGCAAGTTCGAAAAGCTGATGCGCGACACCGTGGGTTCGTATCACGAAGAGGCGGATTTTCAGTCGGACTTCGAACTGCTGAAGGTCATCGCCGCACTGCCGTCGTTCGATCCGTTTCTGATGCGCGAGCGGCTGCGCACCATGGGCATCGATCCCGCGCGCGCCTATTTTGACATCGCCGAGGCAGATGTTGCGCGCATGCGCCAGTTCGTCGGCGCAGAGATCGCGCAACTCGTCAACTTGGCGTTCGGCGGCGGCATGGGCGCGAGCGACCTCTCGCATCGCATGGCCGAAAAGTTGATGACAGATGAGACGGCGAAGTCGCTGGACCCATTGCGGCAGACGCTACGGCTTTCGGGTGAGGAATACATCGAGGGCGTCTTCGCCTGGAAAGGCTTCCTCTATTATAAGTGGCTGATGGGCGATTTCCGTCCGCGCTTGGTGGAATTCAAGCCGCGCTTTGCCGGCCTGCGCGTCACCAACGCCAATTCGGAGGAGCGCCGCGAACTGGCGGAGACACGCAAGGAGATTCTGCAAAAGCTCGATCTGGCTGTGCAGCGCGTCGACGAGACGCTGCAGGAATACGCGAGCGCGTTTGCTGCGCTGGCGGAGGGGCAACCTTCGGCTTTCCGCGCTTTTCTGCTGAAGGCGCCGTCTATGTTCATTCCGATTGGCGAGGCGGTCGGCGTGGTCAAGCACATCGATTCATTCTGGCGCTTCCGCTTTCCGGACGATCCGCGTCCGCTCATGGATGCGGAGGAGGCGATCGAGGTGCTGCACGAGTTTGAAGTTACGCTCGATGGCGTCGACTTCCTCAAGCGTCCCGCCAATATGCCCGTGGCGATGGTGGGCTAAGCACTAGGGCAGCGTTCGGCGGAAAATCATGTCGCGCGTCAGCGCGCTGATTTTGGTGCGCCCGAGCAGGCGCATGTCGCGCTTCAGCTCTTCCTCAAGCAACGCCAGCGCCCGCGCGACGCCAGCCTCACCCGCTGCGCCAAGGCCGTAAAGATAAGCGCGGCCAATGGCGATGGCGTTGGCGCCAAGCGCGAGCGCCTTGATGACATCGGTGCCGCGCCGCACGCCGCCATCGAAGAAGATCTCGGCATCGCCGCGCACGGCGTCGGCGATCGCGGGCAAGGTATCGATGCTGGCCGGCGCGGTATCGAGTTGGCGCCCGCCGTGGTTGGAAACCCAGACGGCGTCTGCGCCGGCGGCAATGGCGCGGCGCGCATCCTCTGGCGTGGCGATGCCCTTCACCGCGAACTTGCCGCCCCACGTCTCACGGATCCAGCGCGCATCATCCCACGTGACGCTGCGCGAGAACTGCGAATTCACGAACTGGATGAGGCCAGTTTCCATTTTCATGTGCGCGAAATTGGCGGCAGTGATCGGCGGGGTGGTCGCCAGGTCCCACATATAGGCGGGCGCTGCGGCAGCTTGAGATGCGGTGCGCAGCGTGACGCTGGGCGGGATGGTGAAATCGTTGCGATGGTCGCGCTCGCGGTTGCCGGCGACCGGCAAATCCACGGTTAGGGCGATGCCGGTAAAGCCTGCCGCTTTCGCGCGCTGCAGCAATTCTTCCACCAGCTTGCGGTCACGCCAGACATAGACCTGCAGCCAGCGCGGGCCTTGGTGCGCGGCGGCGATGTCTTCCAATGTTGTCGAAGCCAGCGTCGAGCATGCATAGACGACGCCCGCTTGTTGCGCGGCGCGGGCAACGGCGCGCTCACCGCCGCGCGGATGGAAAAGACGCGAAGAGGCGGTGGGGCTGATGAAGAACGGAAGCCGCGCCTGCGCGCCCATGATGGTGGTTGAGGTATCGATGTCTTCGACGTCGACGAGCGCGTCCCAGGTCAGTTCAATGTCGCGAAAGCGCGCCACATTGCGCTTGAGAGTGATCTCATCGTCGGCGCCGCCGTCGATATAGTCGAACACCATGCGCGGCAGCCGTTTACGCGCCAGCATCCGCAAGTCAGCAATATTGCGCGCGCGTTCAACGCTCATGGCCCCAGCCCTCTTGTGAGCTAAGCGCGTCGAACCGTGCGCCGTCAAATCCGTTAACGCTTTGAGCGTTGCTTATTTGTTCGACGCTCCGCAAGCTTCACCCATGAGCCGAATCGGCAGCGCAACGAAGCAGAACGCCTTCGCGGATTTGAACGCGGCGCAGCGCGCCGCCGTCGAACACGGCGATGGGCCGCTTTTGGTGATCGCGGGGGCGGGATCGGGCAAAACCAAAACGCTGGCCTCGCGCGTCGCGCACCTGCTGCAGCGTGGCGCCGATCCTACGCGCATTCTGCTGCTGACGTTCTCACGCCGCGCCGCGGCTGAAATGGGACGGCGTGTGGCGGCGACAGTGTCGGCAAGCGATATTCAGCTGCCGTGGTCGGGCACGTTTCACGCCATCGGCGCGCGCATCCTGCGCGACCTGGCGCCGGCGATCGGCCTCAATGCGGAGTTCACGATCCACGATCGCAGCGATAGCGCCGATTTGATGGGTCTGGCGCGGCATGAAGCTGGATTTGGCGCCGGGCCGAAGCGGTTTCCAATGAAGGGCACGTGCCTTGCTATTTATTCGCGCTGTGTGAACGCCGATGAGCCGCTTGCCGACGCTTTGGCGTCGACGTTTCCGTGGTGCCGCACTTGGGAGGCGGAGCTCAAGACGCTGTTCGCCAAATATGTGGAGATGAAGCAGGCACAGAACGTCTTGGATTACGACGATCTGTTGCTGTACTGGGCCGACTTGATGGCGCAGCCGGATTTGGCCGCAGAGGTCGCGTCGCGTTTCGATCACGTGCTGGTCGACGAGTATCAGGACACCAACAAGCTGCAAGCGCGCATTCTGATGTGCATGAAGCCGGATGGGCAGGGTGTCACCGTCGTTGGCGATGATGCGCAGTCGATCTATTCGTTCCGCGCCGCCACCGTGCGTAACATTCTGGATTTCCCGGCGGCGTACACGCCGGAAGCGCGCGTCGTTACGCTGGAGCAGAATTATCGGTCGTCGCGCGCCATTCTGGACGCGTCCAATGCTGTGATCGATCGTGCGCAGGAACGGTTCACCAAGAACCTGCGCACCTCGCGCAGCGCTGGCGCGCTGCCCAGACTTGTCGATGTCCGCGATGAAGCGGAGCAAGCACACTATGTGTGCGACGAAATCCTCGCCGCACGCGAGGCGGGCCTCGAACTGAAGCAACAGGCTGTGCTGTTCCGCGCCGCCGACGCCAGTGCGCAGCTGGAGCTTGAGCTGCAGCGGCGCGACATTCCATTTATCAAATTCGGCGGCCTCAAATTTCTTGAAGCTGCGCACGTGAAGGACCTGATCGCCATTTTGCGCTGGGGGCAGAACGCCGGTGATCGTCTCGCCGGCTTTCGCACGCTGCAGCTGGTGCCGGGCGTTGGTCCGGCGAGAGCCGCGAAGGTGCTGGACGCCAATCCGGCGTTGGCGTTTGAATCCACGCCGGCGCCGCGTGAAGGCGAAGAGGTGTGGGATGCGCTGCGCGACGTGATGAATGCGATGCGCCGCGGCGGCGGCGAGTGGCCCGCGGAGCTGGAGCGGGTGACGCAATGGTATGCGCCGGTGCTTGAAGCGAAGTACGACGACGCGCGCGTGCGCGCCGCCGACATCACCACGCTGGCGCGGCTTGGCGCGAATTATGCGTCGCGCGAGAGTTTCCTCACCGATTTGACGCTCGATCCGCCCAATTCCACCAGTGACGAGAGCGGGCCGCCGCATCGCGACGACGATTTCGTCATTCTCTCCACCATCCATTCCGCAAAGGGGCAGGAGTGGAAGAATGTGTTCGTGCTGAACGCGGTCGATGGCTGCATTCCGAGCGATCTCGGCACTGGTTCGACGGCTGAACTCGAAGAGGAGCGGCGTTTGCTCTACGTCGCCATGACGCGGGCGAAGGACAATCTGCACATCGTCGTGCCGCAGCGGTTTTATGTGACACAGCAAGCCAAGAACGGCGACAAGAACATCTTTGCCGCGCGCACGCGCTTCATTCCCGCGGACATGACGCACTTGTTCGAGCGCACCAGCTACGCACGCCCGCAAGCGGCGGGCGCCGCTGCGCGCGGGCCGTTGCCGCCGGTTGATCTGGCGGCGCGGGCGCGCTCGCGCTGGAGCTAGTTCGAGGACAAATCCAGGCAGCCGGTGTTGACCACCACCACGGTCTCGCCCTCCGGAATCTCGTGCGCGCGCTGTAGATAGAGCGCGAGGCCGGCGATGCCAGAGACGTCGCTGCGAATGGCGCCGTACATGGCCCGCGTTTCCGGCGGCAGCGCTTGGCGCTGAATCTGCAAGAGCGCACGCTCGGCAAGCTCATCGTCAATCGCGAATACGCCCGAGGCCTCACCCAACGATCCCGCGCGCTTGAAGTCGTTCAAGGTCTCGCGCAGACGCCGCAGCACTGGCCGCCATTTCGCGTAGAGCATGACCATTTTCGAGTTCGGGTTCTCAGTGGTGGCGCCGTAGATGTTCACTTGCTCGATGGATGCGCTCAAGCGCTCATCCCAGGCGCGCTCGCAGAGATGGCGATGGATCACGAAGGCGAGATTGCTGAACAGTTCGCCGGTGCCGACGGGTACGAAGATGTGCTTCGGCGCGAGGTTGAGAATCTCATAGGCCAGCCAGTCATAGTACGTGTTGCGATCGGCGGTGGTGATGTCCCACGAGGTGGCGTCGATGCCGTCGACGTTCTTGGACAAGCGCAAGACGTCCTCGCTCGCTAGTTCCTGCTCTTCGAGATCGACGGGGAAAACCAGCGCGCCCAATTGCTCCAAACGGCTGATCACGTCCTCCTTGGCGCGCGCCTCATCCATGACCACGCGCAGGTCAGGCAGGCCGAACTGGCGCAGGAAATATTGCAGCGCCACCGCGTCACTGCCCGACGAGATGATGGAATAGGCCGGCAAGTGCAACGGCCCGCCCTGCGCCAAGCGTTCTTTGATAATCGCTTTGTAAGCGACGATCTTTTCCCAGGCGCGCCGCGCTTTGTGCGTACCCGTGGGCAATTCGCTCTCGTCCTTCAACAAGACGTCGCGCCCATCGATGCGGAGGCGTTTGGTGTTGGTGGACGGAAAGCGCCGGTTGAACGGGGGAAACTCCGGCAGGTCGATCTTGTTGGCGGTGCGCGTGCCGATCGCGGCGAGGATGTCTTCGAGCTGCGTGCGCGTATAAGTGCGCCGCGTTGGCGCGGCGGCGGATGTAGGCGGCGCCGCGGAAAAATCGAACGCGCGCGCGAATTCCGCCGCTAGTTCGGCAATTTCGGCGGCGTCGCTCGCCAGTTCACCCGTGGCGATCAGCAAGCACGAGAGCGACCTGGGTTTGCCGCGGAGCGTGTTTTGCACCTCGGCGCTGGTTTCGCCGAAACGCTCGACCGTGCTGAGAGATGGCACCCATAGTCCGGCGTGCGTCTCGGCGATGGCTTCGCAGCCGCGATGCAGCTTGCGATCGGACCAGTTGCTGCTGGCGCGTTTGGCCTCCTGGAAGGCGGCGCGGAAGCGGTGGTACCGCGCGTCCGACCACCACTTGTCGAGATCCTGGGGTCTAACCGGCGCGACCATGCAGCTCCTTCGTCTTCTGGGTAACGCAGCCGTTCGCGCAGGCCAAGCCGCTACGCGACGAGCGTGCCGCCAACGTCTTTGACGCAGCTTTGAGGCGCGTGGCGTTACGTGCTGCGCACTAGACGCACTTTGCTGTTCGCCAGCGGCGCTCCGCAGCCCGCAGATGCGCGCGGGGAGGCGCCGATGACGGCATCAATTCTGGCGCGGCTGACGCGCCGCAAATCTCTGGCCGATCTTCAGGCCGACCACGAAGGCAGCGGACTCAAGCGCGCGCTCGGACCGATCAACCTCATCTTCTTCGGCATCGGCACCATTATCGGCACCGGCATCTTCGTGCTGACGGGCCAAGCGGCGGCGCAGTTCGCCGGGCCCGGCATTATGATTTCATTCGTGATCACAGGCGTCCTCTGCGCGCTGGTGGCGCTTTGCTACGCGGAGCTGGCTTCGGCGATTCCGATCTCGGGCTCCGCTTACTCCTATTCATATGCATCCGGCGGCGAGTTCCTGGCGTGGATCATGGGACTGTTGCTGCTGCTCGAGTACGGCATCGCTGCTTCAACCGTGTCGGTCGGGTGGGCGGGCTATCTGGTAAGCTTGCTGGGCGACGCCGGCATCCACCTGCCGCCGCAACTGATCGCCGGCTACGGCGTCCCAGTTACCGACGCCATCACCGGCGCGCCAACCGGCGAGATTGGCGTGTTCAATCTCCCCGCGGTGCTGGCGCTGGTTGCGGTGACAATGCTGCTAATCGCGGGCGTTTCAGAATCCGCGACGGCCAACAACATCATCGTTGTCATCAAGGTTTCGGTGGTGGTGGCGTTTATCGTCATCGGCGCGGGCTTTGTGAATTTTGCGCTGTGGCAACCGCTTATTCCACCACAGATTCCTGCGCCGCCGCCGGGCGCCGACATGAGCTTGTGGGGCCAGATCAGCCGCGCGCTCGGCGATGTCGTGACCGGCCACAACGACGTGCAGTACGGCGTCGGTGGCGTCATCACCGGAGCGGCGAAGATTTTCTTCGCCTATCTCGGCTTTGAAGCGGTCTCCACGGCAGGTGCGGAATCGAAGAACCCGAAGCGCGACATGCCGATCGGCATTCTTGGCTCGCTGGCGATTTGCACGGTGCTCTACATTCTCACCGCCGGCGTGCTGGTGGGTGTGGTGCCATATGCAAACCTCAACAATCCCGCTCCCATCGCCACGGCGGTGAACCACATGGGGCTGCCGTGGTTTGCGGTGCTTGTGAAACTTGGCGCGCTCTGCGGCCTGTCCTCCACCATGTTGGTGTTGCTCTATGGGCAGACGCGCATCTTTTACACCATGGCCCGCGACGGCCTGCTGCCGCGCGTGTTCGGCGATGTACACGCAAAGTATCAAACGCCCTGGATCAACACGGCGCTGGTGGGCATGGTTGCCGCTGGGTTCGCGGGTTTCTTCGGCATCGGCGATCTCTCCAACTACACTAATGTTGGCACGCTGGCCGCGTTCGCCATCGTTTGCCTGACGGTCATCTATTTCCGCGTCACCAGCCCCGGAATGGAACGGCAATTCCGCACCCCGCTTTTCCCGCTTACGCCGATTTTGGGCGCGGCGATGTGCATGCTGCTGCTGATGTCGATCATGGCGGATGAAAAAACGCGGGTGTTCTTCGCCTGGTATCTCGGCGTCGGCATCCCGGTATATTTCATCTATGGCATGTGGAAGTCCCGCCTCAACGCACGCGCAAGTTCAAGCTGAGACCGGCGGCTTTGCGTACTGCGCGCTCATCTTTGTGACCATCTCGTCGGGGGCGGCGAGCATCTGTTTGTAGCGCTCTGCTGGGTAGGGCATGTGCGGTTTGCTGGCGTCGTACGCGGGTTGCGGCACCGGCGAGGGGCCGGTGTACGGCGCGGGCGCGCGATACTGCGCAGACTCTTCGGCGGAGATGCCGGCTTTCTTCAACACCGCAGGATCGATCCACTCATCGGGGACGAGTTTGTTCGCGGGCGCGGCCACCTCCAGCGCCATGCTGTCGGGGCCCGCGAAATAGATCGACTTGCAAAAACCGTGATCGAGCGGGCCGATGACGTTGACGCCCTTGCTGCGGATGCGGTCGCGCATAGCGATGAGTTCAGCTTCGTTCGCCGCGCCAAAAGCGATGTGCTGCAGCGCGCCGGGCGCGCAGGGATTTTCGCCGCGGCCGGCGTGCGTGACGCCGATTTGAATTGGGATGTTCGCCGCCTCGGGCAGCTGCACGATCGAGAAATAGCTGGTCTCGTTGAGGCGCAAGAACGCATGCAGGCCACCAGGCACGCCGTGCATGTCAAACAGCGCCACCAGCGGGCAGCCCATGACATCGGAGAAGAAAGCGATGTGCTTCTTAATGTCGGCGGCCATGAAGGCGACGTGGTGGATGCCGTTAGGTTGGGTCATGACATTACCCTCTCAAGGACGTCATACTAATCCGGCGAGACGCGGGCGCAACGACGCTTGCCGGAGGTGACGCATGGTCAGCGTGGTGCGCGAGCCGTACGGATTTGTTCACGCCGACAAGAGCCGCCTGAAGGACGTGTATGGCGGCCCTGCGGGGCAGGTGTTCGTCGAGTGCATGCGCATCCGGCCTGAAAGTGGCGCGTCGAACACCGTGATTTTGTTTTCGCATCCGATCGGGGGCGGCTCGTTTCTGCCGTTGGTGACCGCGCTCGCGGCGGCGGGGCGGCACGTGATCTATTGCAACCCCCGCTATCGCGGCAACGATACGGCGCTCATTCTTGAAAAGTGCCTGCTCGATCTTGGCGCTTGCGTCGCCGATCTCAAGAAGCGCTTCGGGTACGAGAAGGTGATCCTCGGCGGCTGGTCCGGCGGTGGGTCGCTTTCGATGTTCTATCAGGATCAGGCGACCGACCCGACCATTGATGAAACGCCGACGGGGGATTTCGTCGGCATTCGCGAAGCGGGGTTTCAACCTGCGGACGGTCTGTTGTTGCTTGCGGCGCACATCAGCCGCTCGGTGACGATGACGGAGTGGATCGATCCGTCGATCACCGACCAAAGCAAACCCTTCGTCCGCGATCGCGCTCTCAACATTTATGACGCTGATTGCCCACAGCAGCCGCCGTACTCGGCCGAATTCGTCGCACGCTTCCGCGAAGCGCAGATCGCGCGCAATCGGCGCATAACGGCGTGGGTGCAGGATCAGTTGGAACAGCTCAGGCAGCAGGGCGAGCCGGACGCGGAGCGGTGCTTCACTGTACAAGGCACCATGTGTGATGTGCGCTGGACCGATCCGACGCAAGATCCTTCAGATCGCCGCCCGTACACCTGCTACCTCGGTGATCCCAAGCTCGCCAATGATGGGCCGGTCGGGCTTGGCCGCTTCACCACTTTGCGCTCGTGGCTGTCGCAATGGAGCTATGACGAAAGCCGCGCGCATGGCGAAAAGAACGCCGCGCGCGTGACCTGCCCGGCGCTG
>DASZWS010000230.1:0-2943 GCA_035546515.1 Vitreimonas sp.
CGAACAACTCAGTTAGGTTGCTTGCCGATAGGGTGCGCAGGCGTCGTCCTGCGCGCAGAAATCCCGCCATTGGCCGCTCTCGCGCCAGTATTGCACCACCGGTGCTGGGCGTCGTCCAGGCAACCTAAAACCGTGTGGCGAGCGGCGGTTCGCGCGGCGACGCCTTGACGCTTTGCGTAAGCACGCCAAACACTCGCTTCCAAACCGGGGCGAGGCGAAGCGATGATTATTCAGCCGGATGCAGAGACACTGCTCGCTGTTGTGCTCGGCGCGTTGCTGGCGACCGTTGGCGGGTTCAGCGAACGCCAAGTCGAGCGCATCGTTCAGAAGCGCGAAAAGGAGCACAGCGCGGCGCTGCTGTTCGGCGAACTGCTCAGCGCCATGCGGGTGATGATGCGCCTCGCCAACGAAGCGCGGGCGCGCGGCAATCCGTACGGACCGGTGACCCTGCGGTTCATCCGCGCCGTGCAGCGGGAAGTCGAGATCTACGATCGCAACCGCGAAACGCTGCTTGACCTGCGCGATGCGTCCATCCGCGCCGCCATCAGCGTGCTGATCGCACGGCTATCGTTTTCCCTTGATGGCATCATTGACGCCAGCGTCGAGATCGCAGCGCTTGAGCGCGAGCTCGCGGCTGAAACCGTGACGGAGGAAAATCGCGCCGCCGCCCAGCAATCGATGATCGCGCTCAACGAAACGCGCAAGGCGGCGTTCGACTTTGCGGTCGAGACCGGCGCGGAGATCACGCCGCTGCTGACGCGCCTATCGCCCTTCGCCAAGCACGATTTTGGCGCGACACAATCAGCGGTTCCATCGGATATTTTCGCGCAAACGCGCGATGCAGCTTAGCGGCTCAGGGGGCCACGTGTTGTGCGACAATCCACAACGGTGGAATTAAAAAGCCGATCGCCGCGGCGCACATAGCGGCGAACAGAGCCACCTTGATGCGCCGCCATAACGTGCGTCGCGGAACCACCGTGAACGAGACGTCGATAATCTCGCCGGTGTGCGGCGGGGAGGCGGGCGCTTCATGAAGGCGCGTGGCTCGCATGGCGTTCGTGCGTCGCCAACAAACACGGCCAACATAAGGCGGCGCCGCCGGTGCGTGTGCATCGGCGGCGCCAGTGTTACAGCGTGAGCCTGAATGGGATTCTAGCCTTAGCCGTAATGATTGTTGCGATCGCGCTCTTCCGCGAAGATGCGCGCGTTCAAGCGGTCCATGCGGCGATCAAGGTCGGCGCGTTCGTAGTTGTTCAGCCCGCCGCGCCGATAGCTCACTTCAAGCCGGGCGATGTTGCTGAATTCCATCCGGAGGCGCGCGGCTTCAGCGCGCGAGAGCGAGCCGTTGCGCAAGCCTTGATCAATACGGAAGTCGAGCTCGCGTTGCCTTGCATTGATGGGCTGCCAACGATTGTTGCCGCGCATCTGGTCATCGTGGCGCTGGTAGCGAATCTGCGACGACAGGACGTTGAAGCGGCGATCGAGGTCGGCGCGTTCGGACAGCGAAAGCCCGCCGCCGGAATAGCGGTAGCTGGCTTCCAAGCGCGACAATTGCTGGAACTGACCACGTAGTCTCGTCGCCTCAGCGCGGGTCAACGAGCCGTTGCGTACGCCGCCGTCGATTCGCGCATCGAGATTTGCCTGTCGTTGGTTGATAGATTGCCATACCTGCGCGGAGGCAGGGGCCGCCAGCGCGAGCGCGCTCGCTGCTGCAGCCAAGGCCAGGAATTTTCTCATGACGATATCCTCTTCGTTAGCGGGTCTGTGGCCCTCGCGTTGTAAAGAGGCGCGCGAAGCGATCGTTCCGCAGGAACATGAGCGAAATGGACGCGCTGATTTGGTTCCGGCGCTGTTGCCAATTTTCTCGGCCGCTCGTAGTCAGGTTCCGACTTGAAACACCACGGCTGGCGATGAATCGCAGCTGAAGAGGGCAATTATGACGAACGAACTGGTGGTGGTGTTCGGCGGCTCCGGCTTTGTCGGCAGGCAAGTGGTGCGCGCGCTGGCGAAGCGCGGCTATCGCGTCCGCGTGCCGATGCGGCGCCCGCATCTGGGCGCAGATTTGCGCGTGATGGGCGACGTCGGCCAAGTGCAATTGGTGCAGGCCAATGTGCGCTTTCCTGAATCGGTTGACGCCGCGCTGGAGGGCGCCGATGCAGTTGTGAATCTTGTCGCGGTGATCAACCAGAGCGGCAAGCAGAGTTTCAACACCCTTCATGTGGAAGCGGCCCGCACGATTGCGGAACGCGCGGCGCAGCACGGCGTCACCAAGTTCGTGCAAGTCTCCGCGCTTGGCGCAGCGACGACCGGTTCGCGCTACGCCAAGAGCAAATATGCCGGCGAACGTGCCGTGCTGGAAAACATGCCGACCGCAACTGTGTTGCGCCCGTCAATCGTGTTTGGCCCGCAAGATCACTTTTTCAATCGCTTTGCGGCGATGGCGCGCCTTGCGTCGTACCTGCCGCTCGGCGGCGTGCCGCTGATCGGCGGCGGCAAGACCAAGTTTCAGCCAATTTTTGTCGGCGACGTCGCCGACGCGATCGCCGCGGCGCTCGATCGTGACGACGCGCACGGCAAGATTTACGAACTTGGCGGCCCGCGCACCTACACCTTTAAAGAGTTGATGCAGTTCGTGTTGCGAACAATCGACCGCAAAGTGATGCTGGTCCCGCTGCCGTTCGTGTTCGCCTATCCGCTGGGCCTGCTGCTGCAATGGGCGTTCAAGCTCAATCCCTTGATGGAGACGCCGCTCACCGGCGATCAGGTCATCATGCTCTACCGCGACAATGTTGTCGGCGCGGACAGTGAAGCTGGGAAGATTCAGGATCTCGGCGTCACCACGCTTGAGAGCGTCGAATCCATCGTGCCGACCTATCTTTGGCGCTATCGCCCGTATGGGCAGTTTCAAACCAAGCAGAATGAAGCATGAAGGCCTGGGTCGCT
>DASZWS010000231.1:0-17828 GCA_035546515.1 Vitreimonas sp.
CTACGCCCGCAACCTGCTGGCGCTGTTGCCGCTCCTGACCAACAAGGACAGCAAAGCCTTCGAACCCGCCTGGGACGACGAGATCATCAAAGGCGCGCTGGTCACCAAGGGCGGGGCGGTCGTGCATCCTGGCCTTGCGCCGGCGAGCGCGGCATAGTGGGCGACATGCTCACATCGCTCGCTTCCGACGCATGGGAAATCGCGATTTATCTGTCGCTGGTTGGCGCAGCCTGGACGTTGCCGTTGTACGCACTGCGCTTGCCGGCTTGGATTGCGCCGATCGCCGCTTCGGCGATGATGCCGTGGATTTTTTGGGAGGAACTCCCGGCGCTCGTTCTGGCGATACCGATTGCGGCGCTCGCATGCACATTGGTCTCACGTGTCGTGTTCTCGCGCATGTGGCTGCTTCAGCTTTTTTCGATCCTGATCATGCTAGATCTCTTTGCGGGAGCGTTGCTTAACTGGCGCGAAATTGCCTGGTTATGTGCGCCGTGTGTGGGTTTCTGTATCGGACTGGCCCAACCCCGCTCCTTGCAAATCTCGATTAATCGCTTTGCGTTGACCGCATTCCCGGTGGTGATCGTCGCCATCTGTATGCATCGAGGCATTTGGGGCTCAGCCGTTGAGGGTGATTTTTTCCGTCGCTTCGCAACGCCGCTGTTATGTGTGGCGATGCTTGGCGTCGGTGCGCAGATCGGCGCGGCAGTGCATCGCCGCATTCGTGAACAGGACCTTCGCCGTGACGCGCAAGTTGCGTCGCGGGAAATCGAGGCCTTGATCGACCGCATGGGCTGGGGAGGCGTGCCGGCATGAACGACGTCGAGTTCGCCGAGCGCTACTACGCTGCGTGGAACGCGCACAACATCGACGCGATCCTCAAGCTCTATTCTGACGAGATCGAGTTTTCCTCACCCTACATCATGGCGCTCGGCTTCTCGTACGACGGCGTGATCCTTGGCCTGCCGATGCTGCGCTCGTATCTCGAGAAGGCCTTCGAGCGCGCCCCGGATCTGAGACTCACGCCGGAAGCGCTTTTCGTCGGCGCCCGCGGCCACACGCTGGTTTATCGCAATCAGCGCGGTGAACGCAGCGCCGAAGTGCACGAAATGGACGCGCTCGGCCGCATCGTTCGCGCCGACGCCACATACGAAAACACCTGAGGGCCTGATGGTCGATCCGTTTGTCTTTTACCTGGCGATCTTCGTGCTGGCGATTTTCGTCGGCTACTACGTCGTCTGGTCGGTCACGCCAGCGCTGCACACGCCGCTGATGGCCGTCACCAATGCGATTTCATCGGTCATCATCGTTGGCGCCCTGATCGCTGCCTCGGCACACGCCATGGGCGCTGAGGTTGATCCGGGGAAGGTCGATGTCGCCCGCTGGTCCGGCGCGCTCGCGGTGGCGCTGGCGTCGGTCAACATTTTCGGCGGCTTCCTTGTCACCCAGCGCATGCTGGCGATGTACAAAAAGAAAGAGAAGAAGTGAGGTCATGAACGCTGCGGATTGGCGTGCGCTGATCGAGGCCTATCTCGATGGCCGCCTCTCCGCGGAGGCGTTCATGCGCCGTTTCATGCAGGCTTGGCGCGAAGGCCATCAGCCGCGCGCCATCGCTGACCTTTATCCGCATGTGGAAGGCTTCGAAGCCGACGTCACCGCCGCCGCCGAAGAAGGCGCCGTCAACGACGATGAAATGCGCGCCGCTGCGCGGCAAGCGCTGTCGTGGCTCTATGAAGGACCGGGTGTCACCGCGCAAACCTTCGACCGCACCCGCGCGCGCGAAGACATCCGCCGCTTCACATTTCAAATGACTGGCTGCGTCGGCATCGGCTGCTTCATCGGCATTGCCTGGCTGGTGCTTTGCTTGCTGCAGATCAATTATGTGATTGTCGAACTGCAGACTCTGTTCGGACGCGAGGCGCCGATCATCTCTGCGTTCTTCGGCTTCTTCCTCGCCTTCGTGCCGGTCGTCGGCAACGTGCTCGCATATCTGGGTGCGACCAAATCGGGTTGGGCGCCGCTTCTGGCGGCGATCGTTTTCTTCGCCGCGCCGGCGGTGACCATGCTATCGGGCTGGTCGCGTTGGCGCAGTTACCGGCGCTAAGGCGGGGTCAAGGGCAGGGCTGATGGATTCGAATACGGCGGCAATTTGCTATCTGATCTCGGGCGTCCTGTTCATTCTGGCGCTGCGCGGGCTGTCGAGCCCTGAGACCAGCCGGCCAGGCAACACCTTCGGTATGATCGGCATGGCCATCGCCATTGGCACCACGCTGCTGATGGTGCGCCCTGACGGGGCAGCGCTTGGCATCATTGCCGCCGCAGTGGTGATCGGCGGCGGCGTCGGCGCGTACACGGCCCGGTCCATCAAGATGACGGCGATGCCGCAATTGGTCGCCGCGTTTCACTCGCTTGTCGGCCTCGCAGCCGTCGCGGTTGCGGCCGCTGCGTTCCACGCTCCGCAAAGTTTCCACGTCGATTTGCCGGGCGGCGGCATCAAAATGGAATCATTGATCGAGATGTCGGTCGGTTGCGCGATCGGCGCGGTGACCTTTACCGGCTCAATCATCGCTTTCGCCAAGCTCAACGGCAACATGTCCGGCGCGCCGATCATGCTGCCGGCGCGGCATCTCATCAACATCGTCATCGCGCTCGCCATTGTCGTGCTGATCGTGATGATGGTGCAGGCAGGCGGGGCGGTGGAGTGGCACTTCTGGGCCGTCGCCGGTCTTTCTCTGCTGATTGGCGTGCTGTTGATCATCCCCATTGGCGGCGCCGACATGCCGGTCGTGGTGTCGATGCTCAACTCCTATTCCGGTTGGGCGGCCGCCGCGCTTGGCTTCACGCTTGAGAACATTGCGCTCATCATCACCGGCGCGCTCGTCGGCTCATCTGGCGCGATCCTCAGCTACATCATGTGCAAGGGGATGAACCGCAGCTTCATTTCCGTCATCCTCGGCGGCTTCGGCACCGCCGACGGCGCGGCCGCCGCGGGCGCCAAGGAAACCCGCCCGGTAAAAACCGGCAGTGCCGAGGACGCCGCCTTCATTATGAAGAACGCCAGCAAGGTGATCATCGTGCCCGGCTACGGCATGGCCGTCGCGCAGGCTCAGCACAGCGTGCGCGAAATGGCCGATATGCTGAAGAAGGAGGGCGTAGAGGTGAAGTACGCCATCCACCCCGTCGCCGGCCGCATGCCGGGCCACATGAATGTGCTGCTCGCGGAGGCCAACGTGCCGTATGACGAAGTGTTCGAACTCGAAGACATCAACAACGAGTTTTCACAGGCCGACGTCGCCTACGTCATCGGCGCCAACGACGTCACCAACCCCGCCGCGAAGACCGATCCCAAAAGCCCGATCTTCGGCATGCCGATCCTCGACGTGGAGAAGGCCAAGACTGTCCTTTTCGTGAAGCGCGGCATGGGCTCGGGTTATGCCGGCGTCGAAAACGAACTCTTCTTCCGCGACAACACCATGATGCTGTTCGGGGATGCGAAGAAAATGACCGACGAGATCATCAAGGGGCTGTGATGCAAAAACTTGTCGCCGCCGCACTGGTGCTTGCGCTCGCCGCCTGCGGCCAGGCTGGGCCGCATCGTCCCTCCGGCAGCGCCGGTGACAACGAGGTCTGTCAGATGCTGGGTGATCCCACAGCGCTGTTTGGCGCAAACACCAGCGTCGCCGGTTATCGCGGTATTGAAGATATGGGGCCGACCTGCGAGTTCAGCTCCGCCGATGGCGTCCGCAACGGAGAGATCGTCACATTCACGACTGCCAGTCTCAAAGGCGCAACGCTGCAGGCGAAGATGCAAGAGACGTTGGCGAAGTGGGATGCGCTTACGGCGACCCCGCTGACGTCTGTGGCCGGGCTTGGCGAGGGCGCGCAGATGGCGACCGATTTGCCCGGCTATCAAACCCAGATCGCTTTCATCAAAGGCGACACGCTAGTTCTGATCCAAGCGCGCACAGGCGATGCGGACACGGCGCGCGGCGCCGATCTGGCGCGGCGCATGGCGACGACGGTTGCGGCTGCGCTGCACTAAGGCGCACATCGGAGCGTCGAACGAGGAGACGCTGATGCATAGCCGGCGGGATGCGTTGTTGGGTTTGGGCGCAGCGTTAGGCAGCGCGGCTTACGCCAACAACGCACATGCGGCCGCGCTACCCGCGCACTGGCCGCCATATCACCAATCGCTTGCGATCGATGGCGCCGGCGGGCCGATGCTCGGCTTCCTTCAGCCGGACGATCCTCAGATCGCCACAGAGCTTGCGGCGATCCGGGCCTCGGGCCTCACCGGTTGCGTGCTGACCATGGCGCCCAACGGTCAGTTCTGGATGGACGACGCCGCGATTGCGCGCACCCGCGCCAGTATCGTCAACTGGAACGGCATCATCGAACGCTACCCAGACTACATGCTGGCTGTGCGCAACAGCGCCGATCTCTCTCGGGCGCGATCTGAAAACAAACTCGGCGTGATCTACACGTTTCAGGGCGCCGAGCCGCTGGGCGAGGACGTGGATCGCGTGGTGATGTGGCGCGACCTCGGCGTGCGCGTGATCCAGCTGACGCACAACCGGCGCAACCTTGTCGGCGATGGCAGCCTCGAGCCGGGCAACGCCGGCCTTTCCAATTTCGGCCATCGCGTAGTCGAGAAGCTCAATGAGCAGAAGATGGTCGTCGATCTCGCCCATGGCGCGCCGCGCACCATCACCGAAGGCATCGCCGCATCAACCGAGCCCATGTTGATCAGTCACACCGGCTGCCGCGCGCTCGCCGAGCATCCGCGTAACGTCGACGACGCCACATTGCGTGCGCTGGCGCGCAAAGGCGGCGTCGCCGGCATCATTTTCTGGCCATATCTGCGCGTCGACACCCAGCCGATGGCGATCGACGTGATCCGCCACATCGAGCACGCCATCAATGTGTGCGGGGAAGACCATGTTGGGCTCGGCACCGATGGCGGCGTCGCACCCACGGAGCGGACGCCGGAATTTGAGCGCGATAATCGCGAATGGGTGGCCTATGCGGTGGAGGACGGCATTTTCCAGCAGGGCCGTTCGCCCGATCTCTACACCTTTATTCCTGACCTCAACACGGCAGACCGCTTCGACACACTGGCGGCGATGCTATCGCAGCGCGGTCATTCGGACGCGCGCATCGCAAAAATCCTCGGCGGCAATTTCGCGCGCGTGATGACGGAAGTCTGGGGCTAATCGTGCAGTGCAAACAGAAAGGGGGAGCATTGCTGCTCCCCCTCAACGTTTTCAGCGTTTGAACGCCTCACCAGATGTGAACGCGGTCGCCCGGCGCGAGATAGAGCGCATCGCCCGGCTGCACGTTGAACGCGGCGTACCACTCATCCATGTTCCGCACTGAGCCGTTGCAGCGATACTGCGACGGGGAGTGCGGGTCGGTGAGGATCTGGTTGCGCAGCGCTTCGTCGCGAATGAGCGCGGCCCAAACCTGCGCCCAGCCCAGATAGAAGCGCTGGTCCGCGGTCACGCCGTCGATGTCCGGCGCGGCCGCGCCGTTCAGCGCGATCTGATAGGCCTTGTGCGCAACTTGGAGGCCGCCATTGTCGCCCATGTTTTCACCCGACGTGAACGGCCCGTTTACATGGATGCCCGGCAGCGGCGAGTAGCTGTCGTACTGCGCGGCAAGTTTCTGCACGATCTGATTGAACGCGGCGACGTCCGCCGGGCTCCACCAGGCTTGCAACACGCCATGGCCGTCGGACTTGGCGCCTTGGTCGTCAAAGCCGTGCCCCATTTCGTGACCGATGACGCCTCCGATGGCGCCGTAGTTCACTGCGAGATCGGCATTGGGATCGAAGAACGGCGGCTGCAGGATCGCGGCTGGGAAGACGATCTCGTTGAACGTCGGATTGTAGTACGCGTTCACGGTCTGCGGGTTCATGAACCACTCGTCGCGATCGCTCGGCTTGCCGAGGCGGGCGAGGTCGAAGTTCCAGCTCCACACGCCGGCGCGCTTGTTGTTGCCGTACGCGTCGCCCGCGCGGATGTCCATCGCGGAATAGTCTTTCCACTTATCCGGATAGCCGATCTTCGGACGGAAGAGACGCAGCTTTTCGATCGCCTTGGCCTTGGTTTCCGGCGTCATCCAGGCCGCGTTCTGGATACGGTCGGCATAGCCGCTGCGCAGGTTCTCAACCAGCGTCAGCATTTGCGCTTTGGCTTCAGCGGGGAAGTGGCGCTGCACATAGATTTGGCCGACGGCTTCGCCCAGCGAACCGTTGATGTTGTCGACCGCACGCTTCCAACGCTCGCGCTGTTGCGGCTGACCGTTCAGGGTCTTGCCGTAGAAGTCGAAGTTGGCGTCGTCGATCGTGCGTGGCAGCACCGGCGCGTTGTTACGCACCAAATGCCAGGTCAGATATTCGCGCCACGTCGACACCGGCGTTTGCATGAACAGTTGCGCCAACGGCCGCATGGCCGAAAGCTCGCTGACCACGACTTCTTGCTGGTTGCCCAAGCCACATGAATCGAAGGCCGCATCCCATGGGAATTGCGGGTAGAGCGCTTTCACTTCGGCGCGGGTCTTCAAATTGTAGGTCTTGTCGCGATCGCGGCGATCGGCGAGCACCCAATGGCGTTCGGCGATGGCGGTTTCCAGCGCCATGATGCGATGCGCCTTCGCGGCAGTGTCGGTCTGGTTGACCAGGCCCAACATGCGCGCGACGTGCGCTTCATATTGCTGGCGGATTTGCGGGAACTGGCCGTCCGTGCGGCGATAATACTCGCGCTCCGGCAGACCAAGGCCCGCATGGGTCATAATAGGGATGTAACGATCTGGATTGCGCTCATCGAGGCTGATGTAGATAGCGATCGGCGCGTTGGTCGACACGGCGGGATCGCCAATCAAGCGGATCACTTGCTCGTGGTTTTGCAGCGCTTTGATGCGGTCCAATTCCGGTTGGATTGGCGCCAGCGCCAACGCGTCGATGGCGTCTTGGTTGAGGTAGGCGTTGTAGTAGTCGCCGACCTTTTGCGCTGCCGAGCCGGGCGCGCCGCCCGACTGCGAAACTTCAACGATGATGGCGCGCGTATCGCGATCGGATTTGTCGCGCAGCATGTCGAACGCGCCCCAGCGCGTGCGGTCCGCCGGAATTTGCGTGTTCTTGAGCCAGGTGCCGTTGGCGTATTTGAAAAAATCGTCGCCCGGCTTCACGCTCATGTCGCGATTGTTCAGATCTACGCCCCAAGCGCCGATGGCCGCCTGCGGATGCGCTGGCGCCGCTGCCGCCGTTGCGGCAGCGTTTGTGCTTGTCGCGTTGCTGGCGCAGCCGGCAAGCAGAGCCAAGCCCGACGCGCCCATGGCGCGACGTGTCATCGCAATCATTCTGGTTTCCCTCCAGTCAGTTCTTTCCGGCACGGCTGCATCCGCAGCGGCCCCACTGAGCCGGCTATAGAACCATCAAACGGTTGTGGCGACCCCTTTGAGGCAGGCTACCAAATGACGACGCGGTCGGCCTCGGGCAGATAGAGCGCGTCGTCCGGTCGCACGTCGAAGGCTGCGTACCACGAGGACATATTTCGCACTGTGCCGTTGCAACGGTATTGCGCTGGCGAGTGCGGGTTGGTGAGCACTTGGTTGCGCACCGCTTCATCGCGAATGTTCTCGCGCCATGCCTGCGCCCAGCCCAGGAAGAAGCGCTGTTCGCCGGTCAGGCCGTCGATCACGGGCGCCGTCTGCCCGTTCAGCGCAATCGTGTACGCATAGTGCGCCGCTTGCAGGCCGCCATTGTCGCCCATGTTTTCGCCGGAGGTCAGCCGGCCGTTCACGTGGATGCCGGGGAGGGGCGAATACGTCTCGTATTGCGCCGCGAGCTTGGCGACCAGCTGGCTAAATGCAGCGAGATCCGCCGGTTGCCACCAATCGCGCAGCACGCCGTGTGCATCCGACTTGGCGCCTTGGTCGTCGAACCCGTGCCCCATCTCGTGGCCGATCACGCCCCCGATGGCGCCGTAGTTCACCGCCATATCCGCATTCGGGTCGAAGAACGGCGCTTGCAGGATCGCTGCCGGGAAGACGATCTCGTTGAAGGTGGAATTGTAGTAGGCGTTCACCGTCTGTGGGGTCATGCCCCATTCGTCGCGATCGCTCTGCTTGCCGAGGCGGGCGAGATCGTAATTCCAGTCCCAGAGCGCCGCGCGTTTGGCGTTGCCGAACGCATCGCCGGCGCGAATTTCCATCGCCGAATAGTCTTTCCACTTATCGGGGTAGCCGATCTTTGGGCGGAACGCCGCAAGCTTTTCTTGCGCGGCAGCTTTGGTCTCCGGCGTCATCCAGGCGAGCGCGTTGATGCGCTCGCGGTAAGCGTGACGGAGGTTTTCCACCAGGGCCAAGGCTTGCGCTTTGGCTTCAGGCGGGAAGTGCCGCTGCACGTAGATTTGCCCGACGGCTTCGCCCACGGAGTCGTTGACGTTGTCGACCGCGCGCTTCCAGCGTTCGCGCTGTTGCGGCTGGCCGTTGAGGGTCTTGCCGTAAAATTCGAAATTGGCGTCGTCGATGGCGCGGGGCAGGTAGTCGGCGCTGTTGTTGACCACGTGCCAGGTGAGATAGTCCCGCCAGGTCGCAACAGGCGTTTGCACCACGAGGTTCGCGAGTGGCGTCATCGCCGAAAGTTCGCGCACCACAACCTCATTGACGGCGCCGAGGCCTTGCGCCTGGAAGCCGGCGTCCCACGGGTAGCTCGCGGCAAGCGCCTTCACCTCCGCGCGCGTTTTGAGATTGTAGGTGCGAGAACGATCGCGCCGATCGGCGATGGGCCAGTGGAGTTCGGCGATGGCGGTTTCCAGCGCCATGATCCGGGCAGCTTTCGCCGCCGCGTCGGATTGGTGCACCAATTCCAGCATACGCTGCACATGCGCCACGTATTGCGTGCGCAGCGTTGGGAATTGACCGTCGGTGCGGCGATAATATTCGCGCTCCGGCAGCCCCAAGCCGGATTGCGTCATCGCCACGATGTAGCGATCCGGGTTTTTCTGATCGAGCGTGATGAACATGCGGATCGGCGCTGAGGCGCCGCTCGCCGGCGTGCACATGAAACGCACGACATCGTCAGTGGTGCGGAGGGCATCGATCTGCGCGAGCGTCGGCTGAATGGGCGCCAGCCCAACCTGATCGATATGATCTATGTCCAAATACGAATTGTAGATGTCGGCGATTTTTTGCGCGTTGGAGCCGGGGGCGTTCGATCCGCCAGCGACGGCGGTGATGATGTCGCGCACATCGCGATCGGATTTTTCCCCGAGCATGTCGAACGTGCCCCAGCGCGTGCGGTCGGCCGGGATCGGCGTATTTTTGAGCCAAGTGCCGTTGGCGTACCGAAAGAAGTCGTTGCCCGGCTTGATGCTGAGGTCGCGAGCGCTGAGGTCGACGCCCCATGCGCCGATCGCCGGCGTCGCCGCAGCGCCCGTTTGGGCGAAGGCCTTTTCCGCCAGGCTGCCTGCCATGATCGCCAGGGCAGACACGCCCATGCCGCGCCGAGTCATCGCCGTCATCGTTCCGCTCCCCTTGGTTCGCCGTTTGATTGTAGGGGCGCCGCCCCCGCGCGCGCCGCGTTTGCGACGATTGAAGGCGAAGTTCCGACGAATTTCGCGCCCAGCATTTGAAGGTGCGGCGCCTTGTCTTGCCGCGATTCAGGGGCTCGCTTAAGCCAGACTGAGGCCAATGGCGGTAACGGATCGAACATTCGCAGCGCGCTGGCGACACGTGCCAGTACAGGTTTGGGCGGCCATGGCGTTGGCCGCCCTGGCGTTCGGGCTGGCGTTGGCGACTGGACCGATCGCCGCCCTGTCGATGGCCGTCGCCGCTATGACCGGGTACTGGGCTTGGACGGCGTTTCGCGAACAGCCGCGGGTGCACGCCGCCCCGCAAGAATTCGAAATCATCGACATCTCCGACCTTGCGCCGCTCCTGGAAGCGCTGCCCGATCCCGCCTTGCTCATGGATGCTGAGGGCCGCATTGCCGGCTCCAACGCCGCCGTGCGCCGCCAACTCCGGGCCGAACCTAACGGCCAGTTTCTGTCATCGGTGATGCGCCAGCCGGACGTGCTCGACGCCGCGCGCGCGGCCGTCAGAAATGGCGAAACCCAAGCTGTGGAGTACGAAAGCTCCAACCAGGTGGATCGCAGCACGCGCTGCAATGTCTCGCCGCTCACGTGGGGCGACGAGCGCGCCGCGCTTCTGGTGTTCCATGATCAAACGGCGCGCATGAACACTGAGCGCATGCGCGCTGACTTTCTCGCCAACGCCAGCCATGAATTGCGCACACCACTCGCTTCGCTGACGCTGCTGATAGAGACCATTGCCGGCCCCGCGCGCGACAATGCGGCGGAGCGGGACCGCTTCCTGAAAATGATGCAGGTGCAGGCCGACCGCATGCGCCGGCTCATCGATGACCTGCTGTCGCTTTCACGCATCGAACTCGATGAGCACGTTCCCCCTTCGGATCGGGCCGACCTGGCGCTTGTGGCGCGCGAATCGGTCGATGCCCTTGCCACGGTCGCTCAAGAGCGAAATGTGAAGGTGGATTTGCGCGTCCCTGGCGGCCCGCTGCCAGTGATTGGCGAGCGTTTTCAGCTTACGCAGGTGATCCAGAATCTTGTGGACAACGCTCTGAAATATACCCCCGAGGGCGGGCAGGTTGTGGTCACTGTCGCCGCCGCCGGAGACCGTGACGACGTTATGGCCAAAGCCGGCCGCCAATGGCCGGACGCGGGGCGCATTACGCTTCTAACCCCCGGACCCGCCGCAAACCTCTCCTATGCCTATGTCCGGGTGGAAGATTCCGGCGCGGGCATCGCCCGCCGCTTCCTTCCTCGGCTTGCGGAACGGTTCTTTCGCGTCGAGCGCGAAGAGGGGAACGACCGCGGTGGAACCGGGCTCGGCCTGGCGATCGTCAAGCACATCGTTAATCGCCACCGCGGGGGGTTTTTGGTTGAGAGTCAGCCCGGAAGGGGCTCCGCTTTCGCTGTGTTCGTCGAATTAGCAGAGCAGGATTGAGCCCTCTTTTCACATCAGTGTCACGAAACCCACCTATGAGCGAGCCTGTTCGTGGGCGCCCTGACTCGGCGCGTCCAAACCTCGGAAAGGGACGTCCATGGAGGAGTTTGCCGCTACGGGTGCCGAGCGCGGCGCGCCGGCTACCCTCCATGCGCCTCAAGTGACGGCCCATACCGGAACGATCCTCGGTGCGCCGGTGAAAGTCGCTGCGCGCGACATAAACGTGTTCTACGGCGAGAAGCAGGCGCTGTTCGACGTCTCGATCGATATTCCTGATCGCGCTGTCACCGCCTTCATCGGCCCCTCGGGCTGCGGCAAGTCGACGTTCCTGCGCTGCATCAACCGCATGAACGACACGATCGACAAATGCCGCATCAGCGGCAGCCTTCAGATTGAGGGCAAGAACGCCTACGCCAGTGATGTTGACCCGGTTGTGCTGCGCTCACGCGTCGGCATGGTGTTTCAAAAACCGAACCCGTTCCCGAAATCGATTTACGACAACGTGGCTTATGGGCCGCGCATCCATGGCGCCGTGAAGAGTAAGGCCGACCTCGATCAGATCGTCGAGAAGTCGCTGCGCCGCGCGGGCCTCTGGGATGAGGTCAAGGATCGCCTCAACCAGCCAGGCGTTGGTCTCTCCGGCGGACAGCAGCAGCGTCTGGTAATCGCCCGTACCGTGGCCGTGAACCCTGATGTCATTTTGATGGACGAGCCATGCTCAGCGCTCGATCCGATCGCCACCGCGAAGGTCGAAGAACTGATCGACGAGCTGCGCGAAAATTACTGCATTATCATCTTCACCCACTCGATGGCGCAGGCTGCGCGCGTCTCCCAAAAGACCGCCTTCTTCCATCTGGGCAAGTTGGTCGAGACCGGTCCTACAGAGGAAATCTTCACCAATCCTCGGGATTCGCGTACGCAAGATTATATCACCGGCCGGTTCGGCTGACGCCGATGGCCGACACTGAACCCAAATCGGCGGCGGCTCCTGCGCTGGCTCGCCGTGTGAAGACCAACATGCCTGATCACACAGTCAAAGCCTTTACTGAAGAACTCGATGCACTGACCCAAGAAGTCCAGCGCATGGGGGGCTTGGCGGAAGCGGCGGTGAACGACAGCCTCACCGCCATCGCGCGCCGTGATACCACGCTGGCGCAGGCGGTCATCGAGCGCGACGTCAAAATCGACGCCGCTCAGACCGAAGTGGAACGGCGCGCCATCAAGTTGTTCGCCTTGCGCCAGCCGTTTGCTAGCGATCTGCGTGTTGTGCTGACTGCTTGGCGCATCGCCAGCGAGCTTGAACGGGTCGGCGATCTCGCCAAGAATATCGCCAAGCGGGCGCTGATCCTCAACCAAGGCGAACCGATCGGCCTCATGCGCAGCATCGAACGCATGGGCAAGATCGCCGCCGCGCACCTGAACCAGGTGCTCGACGCCTATGCGAGCCGCGACGTGCAAGCCGCCATTGCGGTGTGGTTCCAGGACGATAACATCGATGCGCACTACAATTCGCTGTTCCGCGAATTGCTGACCTACATGATGGAAGATCCGCGCACGATCAGCTCGGGCGCACACCTCATGTTCATCGCCAAGAACATCGAGCGCATCGGCGATCACGGCACCAACATCGCCGAGCACATCCACTATCTTGTTACCGGCGAAGAAATCGCGACGCAGCGTCCGCGTGGCGATACAGAGCCGACTGACGCTGACGGGTAGGGCCATGCCGAAACCGCCGCACGTTTTGGTTGTTGAAGACGAAGGCGCGCTCGCCGAGCTGCTCAAGTACAATCTTGAAAAGGAAGGCTATCGCGTCAGCGTCGCCACAGACGGCGAAGAAGCGCTGGTGCAGGCCGAGGAAAGCCCGCCTGATCTGGTGCTTTTGGATTGGATGCTGCCAAAGGCGTCGGGCGTCGAGGTGTGCCGGCGTCTGCGCGCCCGCCAGGAGACGCGCAACACGCCGATCGTCATGCTGACCGCGCGCAGCGAAGAAACGGACCGCGTGCGCGGGCTCGACATCGGCGCCGACGATTATGTCACCAAACCGTTCTCGATGGGCGAGTTGCTGGCGCGCATCCGCGCCGTGATGCGCCGTATCCGTCCCGCGCTCGCCGACGACAAAGTGCATTGCGGCGACATCGTCATGGATCGTGTCGCACACCGCGTGAAGCGCGGTGGCCGCGAGGTGCATCTCGGCCCGACCGAATTCCGCATCCTCGATCATTTCATGCAGCACCCGGGCCGCGTGTTCAGCCGCGAGCAACTCCTCGATGCGGTGTGGGGGTCGGACGTCTATGTGGAAGCGCGCACGGTCGACGTGCACATTGGCCGCTTGCGCAAAGCGTTGATGGAGGGCGAAGAGAGCGATCCGATTCGCACCGTCCGCAGCGCTGGCTACGCGTTGGAAACCGAGAGTGCGGACGCTTAGTCCGATACGTTAGCCGCTCACGCCGTCAGGCGGGATCAGATAGGTCCGCGAACAAAACTGGCAACGCGCGTGCAGGAGCCCGTCTGGCTCGATCAATTCCTGCAGTTCATTCTTCGGAAACCGCCGCAGCACGTTCGCCAGCCGCTCTTCATCGCAGGTGCAGATGTCGTCCAGCGGCGTCGGCTCACCCATGCGCGCGCCTTCCTCGTGGAACAGGCGATAGAGCAGGCGGTCCGCTGGCAACGCCGGATCGATCATCTCTTCGTCCGTCACCGTCGCAAACAGGATCGAGGCGCGGCTCCAGTCTTCGGTCGTGTCGCCGCGCGCAGCGTCCGCGGCGACGCGCTGCATCAGCACGCCGCCCGCGCGCCACGAAGCGCCCTGATCCGTGACCACCTCGCCAACCGCCAGACGAATGCCAGTGTCGGTCTGCTCGCTGTTTCGGAAATAGCTTTGTGCGCAGTCCGCCAGTGTTTCGCCATCGATGGCGACGACGCCTTGATAGACTGGCCGCTCGTCCGCGCCATCAAGCGTGATCACTAGCTTTCCGCTCCCCAGCAGCGCCCCAGGTGGCAACCTCTGCGCGCGCTGCAACTTTTCAGCGGCGCCTTTGGCAAGCCGCGCGTAGCCGCGTAGCGCGCCGCCCGGCGAATATTCCGCCACCAACAATTGCACCGGCCCTTCGCCTTGCGCCTGTACGCTCAAGCGGCCTTCGGCCTTCAGCAACGATCCCACCAGGGTCGCTAAACACAGCGTCTCGCCGAGCAGCATCGCCACCGGCGGGGGATAATCGTGCCTGCGCAAGATCGGATCGAGCGCCGCGGCGCCCAAACGCACGATGCGTCCGCGCACCGGTGCGTTGTCGAGGCTGAAGGGCGCGACGATGTCGTCTTTAGGCATCGCTGCAATGTAGGAGGCGCTCACAGCTTGCCCAAGCACCACAGGAGTACCGCCTTTTGCGCATGAATGCGGTTCTCGGCTTCATCGAACACCGCCGATTGTCCGCCGTCGATCACGGATGCCGAAACCTCTTCACCGCGATGCGCTGGCAAGCAATGCAGGAACAGCGCGTCCTTATTGGCGTGCGCCATCAGCGCCTCATCGACCGCGAACGGCGGAAACGCGGCGAGGCGCGCGTCTTTGTCGACATCTCCCATCGATACCCAAGTGTCGGTGACGACAACGTCGGCGTCCTGCACGGCGGCTTTCGCGCCGTTGCCCGCACTCACATCGGCCCCGGCCGCGCGCGCTGCGCCGATCTCTTGCGTCTTTGGCGCAAATGTCGCCGGCGTCGCGATCTTCAGCCTGAATTCGAACTTCGCGGCGGCCTGAATGAAGCTCACGCACACATTGTTGCCGTCGCCGACCCAGGCAATGGTTTTGCCGCGCACATCGCCCGCGCGCTCTTCGATGGTTTGCAGGTCTGCGAGAATTTGCACGGGGTGCGAGAAATCGGTCAGTCCGTTGACGACCGGGATCGTGGCGGCTTCGGCGAAATCCAGCACCGTCTGATGCGCGTTGGTGCGCAGCATGGCGATGTCGACCATGCGCGAGAGCACGCGCGCCGTGTCCTCAACCGTTTCGCCACGTCCAAGCTGGGTTTGCTCAGCGCTCAACACCACGCTCATGCCGCCGAGCTGCGCCATGCCGATCTCGAACGACACCCGCGTGCGCGTGGACGCCTTCTCGAAAATCATTGCCAGCGCGTGGCCGTCGAGCGGCTTGTCGTCATCCGGCTTGGCTTTGGGCCAGCCAAGGCGCGCATGCTTGCGGCGGTGCGCTTCATCCAGCATCGCGCGGAGGTCGGTCTTCGAGATCGGCGCGATGTCGAGGAAGTGCCGAACCGTCACGCGCCCGCCTGCGCCATTTGCTCCGCGAGCACCGCGTCGATCGCTGCAACGGCTTGGCTGATTTCCGCTTCATTGATAATCAGCGGCGGCGCCAATCGCAGCACGTTGTCGCCAGCCACCCCGACCAGCACTTTGCGGTCGCGCAATTTGCCTTGGATGGGCTTTGGATCGATCTTCAGCTTCAGCCCGCGCAGCAGGCCCTTGCCGCGCACCTCCACCACGAGCTGAGGATGGCGGTCCTTGAGCCCCTCCAGCGCTTGGCCGAGCTGGTTCGACATCTTGCGCACGTGCTCCAGAAATTCCGGTTTGGAGATTTCGTCCCAGCAGGCGTTGGCCACGGCCATCGCCAGCGGATTGCCGCCGAACGTGGTGCCGTGCACGCCCTTGGTCATGCCTTTCGCGGCCTCGCTGGTCGCCATGAACGCGCCGACCGGAAAGCCGCCGCCAATGCCCTTGGCCGCCGCCATGACGTCCGGCGTCACGCCTTCCCATTCATGCGCCCAGAGTTTGCCGGTGCGGCCCGCGCCCGATTGCACTTCGTCGAAGATGATCAAGAGGCCGTTGTCGTCGGCGAGCTTGCGCAGCGCTTTGAGGAAGCCTTCCGGCGGCGTACGCACGCCGCCTTCGCCTTGCACCGCCTCGATGATGAAACCCGCCGTCGTCGGACCAACGAGCTTCTTCACGGCTTCGATGTCGCCGTACGGCGCGTTGAGATAGCCCGGCAATTTCGGGCCGAAGCCTTCGAGATAGCTCGGATTGCCCGACGCGTTGATCGCTGCATACGAGCGGCCGTGGAATGAACCTTGGAAGCCGATGATGTCGATGCGCTCAGGATGGCCGTTTGCGGAGTGATATTTGCGCACTGTCTTCAGCGCGCCTTCGATCGCCTCGGTGCCCGAGTTGGTGAAGAACACCACGTCGGCGAACGAGGTGTCCGTGTACTTCTTCGCCAGCGTCTCTTGGCCCGCGACCTTGAACATATTCGAGGTGTGCCAGAGCTTGTTCGCCTGATCGGTCAGCGCCTTCACCAGGATCGGGTTGGCGTGCCCCAGCGCATTCACGGCGATGCCGGCGATGCAGTCGAGATACTTGTCGCCCTTGTCATCCCAAACCCAGCAGCCTTCACCGCGGACAAGATTGAGGTCCGGCCAGTTGAAGACGTTGAGCAGATGGCTTTCGGCAGGCATGTCGCGCTCTTTAGAGGTCGGGAAAGGCGGGTATGTGAGCCGCACCGCTTGCAAGGTCAAGGACTTGGGATCATCACGCTTCGATGAGACGTGATTTCACACACCCGCGCGGCGAAGCTCATCGCCTGGTTCACAAATCTGACGTTCTGCAAGGCAATCCGCTGGGCGATCCCGCCACGCGCGATCTGCTCGTCTGGACGCCGCCGAACTGGAAGCCTGCCGAAAGCCTGCCGATCCTTGTCGATCTTAAGGGCTACATGAGTTCGGCGCTGGCGCACGCCAACTGGAATCCAACCGCCGAAAACGTCCCGGAGCGCTTGGATCGGCTCACGCACGAAGGCATGCCGCGGGTCGTCGTCGTGTTCCCCGATTGCTTCACCAAACTCTTCGGCAACCAGTATCTCAACAGCGCCGGCAGCGGCCGCTACGCCGACTATGTCTGCGACGAAATCGTCCCGTTCGTGGAGCAGAAATTCAATTGCGGCGGCAAAGGCCGCCGCGGCGTATTCGGCAAGAGCTCAGGCGGCTACGGCGCAGCATGGCACGGCCTGCATCGCGCCGATTTTTGGGACGCGATCTCCATCAATTCCGGGGATATGGGTTTCGATGCGCTCTACATCGGCCCGCTGCTCGACGATCTCGCGCTATTGGCTAAGCACGACTACTCGATCGAGAAGTTCTGGAACGCGGTGCTCGCCAAGAAGAAATCCAGCTTCCGCGATCAGATGGCGATGATGGATCTGGCGCAAAGCGCCTTCTACGATCCCGATCCAGCGCAATTCATGAACATGCAGCTGCCGCTCGATCCTTACACCGGCGAATTCATTCCCGAGCGCTGGGCCAACTGGATGGCGCACGATCCGGTGGTGATGTTCGATGAGAAGGGCACTGAGCTGAAAAAGCTCAAGCTCATCTACATGGATTGCGGCGACCATGACAATTTCCGCATCCATCTCGGCATGCGCCGCTTCGTGAAGAAGCTCAAAGCCGCCGGCATCGCCCACACCTACGAAGAGTTCGACGACGACCACATGGATGTCGACTATCGCATGGATGTGTTTCTACCAGTTCTGGCGCGGGCGCTGAGCTAAAGGCAGCTGCCGTGTGCGCAGGCAAACATGACGAAGAAAAATGTGCCAACGATGCCGCCTGCTACGAACGCGGCGCCGGAATAGAGGCACGCCACAAGCCAATCATCGTTGGTGATTGACGGTCCGCATGAGCCGAGCGCGAAGAATAACGCGATCCAGCACGCGAGTTGCGAGGTTTGATCGTGGAGATTGGTGAGGTGCGCAACAATGAGCGCTGCAGTCAAAACGGCGGCGCTGACGCTCATTC
>DASZWS010000232.1:0-6920 GCA_035546515.1 Vitreimonas sp.
TGACGAACAGCAAGGTCGGATCGTCTTGCGGCACGAGCGGCGCGGAGGCTGGCAATTGGTGCTGCCGCGCCCCGAAGAAATCCAGGAATTGCCGGCGAATGTCGTTGACGCTCTGCATGTAAACCCAAGCTCAAATCAGTAAAGCTTGGTATAGGGAGTGCGGTGCAGCACGCCAAGCGGCGCACCGACGCGCGCGCTGAGCCTCGGACCGCCGACGCGGCTGGGCTTCTGTCCTTCTGGCGCCACGCCCTGCTCGCGGCGGCTTACCTCACGGCGGCAGCGTCAAAGCCCCATCCGCGGACAACGGAAAATGCGGATTCCACGCCACTTCCCAGAGATGGCCGTCCAGATCGGCAAAATAACCGCTGCGACCGCCCCAGTCGGCATCGTGCGCGGGCTTGGTCACCGTGGCCCCTGCGCGTTCAGCTTCCTGCAAGGTGACGTCCACCTCGGCGCGCGTTCGAACATTGTGGGCCAATGCAATGCCGCGATAAGCCATGGGCGCATCAGCTACGCCGGCGTCCTCGGCAAGCTCCGCACGCGTCCACAGGCAAATCGCCATTGGTCCGGCTTGCAGAAACACAACCTGTCCGCCACCGACGGATGACGCGACAAATCCGAGACGTTCATAGAACGCGCGCGACCGCGCAATATCCGCAACGCCGATGGTGATCAGGGATACGCGCGGCTCCATCGCGCTTCTCCATCAATGCCCCGAAACTAAATCGCTGGCCGGCCGGAGATGGGCCAGGGCATGGGTCGGGTCGGCTACACATCCCCGAACCGGCCAGCGAGCGGCGGCCAAACGCGTGCGGTGGGGTCACCGCCCGGGCGGGCCGCCGAGACTGTTATTCGCCGTCAGCCGCCTCTTTGGCTTCGTCACCCTCCGGCGGCGAATACATGGCGTCCGACATGGCTTGCGTTTGCGCCCGCAGCGCATCCTCGATCGCCAAAGCGACGTCTTTGTGCTCCTTCAAGAAGCGGCGTGCGGCTTCCTTGCCTTGGCCGATCTTCTGACCGCCGTAGGAATACCAAGCGCCCGATTTGTCGATAACGCCGCCTTTGACGCCGAGCTCGATCAGCTCGCCGGTCTTGGAGATGCCTTCGCCGTAAATGATGTCGAACTGCACCTGCTTGAACGGCGGCGCGACCTTGTTCTTCACCACTTTCACGCGCGTTTCCGAGCCAATCACTTCATCGCGCTCTTTGATCGCGCCAGTGCGGCGAATGTCCAGACGCACCGACGAATAGAATTTCAGCGCGTTGCCACCCGTTGTCGTTTCCGGGTTGCCGTACATCACCCCGATCTTCATGCGGATCTGGTTGATGAAAATCACCAGCGTCTTCGACTTGTTGATCGAACCCGTCAGCTTGCGCAGCGCCTGGCTCATCAAGCGGGCTTGCAGGCCCGGCAGTTGATCGCCCATCTCGCCTTCGATTTCCGCACGCGGCGTCAATGCTGCAACCGAGTCCACCACCAGCACGTCGATCGCGCCCGAACGCACCAGCGTGTCGGTGATTTCGAGCGCCTGCTCACCCGTGTCCGGCTGCGACACCAGCAAGTCGTCGAGGTCGACGCCCAGCTTGCGTGCATACACCGGATCGAGCGCATGCTCCGCGTCGACAAACGCGCACACGCCGCCATTCTTCTGCGCTTCAGCAATCACGTGCAGCGTCAGCGTGGTTTTGCCTGAGCTTTCCGGGCCGTAGATCTCGACGATGCGGCCTTTCGGCAGGCCGCCGATGCCAAGCGCAATATCGAGACCGAGCGAACCCGTCGAAACGGACTCCATCTCCATCACCGGCTTTTCGCCCAACCGCATCACCGAGCCTTTGCCGAAGGCGGTGTCGATCTGCTTCAGGGCCGCGGCCAGAGCCTTTTGCTTGTCCGTTTCCATGTCTTTCTCAACAAGCTTCAAGGCGGCCATCGCTCACACTCCTCTAGGTCGAGTCCATACCCGGCGACATCAAGTCCGCTGCCCATTAGGGCGCCCCGTCGACCAGGACTCACTTGTACCGCGTTTGTTCTCGGAACACAAGCAGAACGTACCGAAATCGGCGGTCAACTGCGCTAAGCATAGGGCTTGGGCCGTCCGGCCCCGCTTGCGCCATATCTAGCGTCGAACCTGGGTGAGCCCCTCCGCTCGGCGGCCCCCTCCCGGCGCCTTAATAAATTTCGAGGGGAAAACGACCATAAAGGTTGCTGGCATGGTTTCGTCCGGATCTTCCTTGGCGCCGACGCCACCGCCGAAAGGCGCCACTCCTGACACGCTGGAGGCGCGCGTCTCCTATCGCATGCATTGCGCGGCGCTTTCTGAACCGGCCAAGCCACTGTGCGTCGACCCGCGCATCGTGCTTGTCACAGCGCCGGACGGCGGCCTCGTCGTCTATCCGCCTTCACGCAAGCTCGCGATCCTTGCGGAGGAGCGCGCCAAGCGCATCGCCAACGCCGCGCCCGCGAACAACTAGCGGCGATTTGCAGCGCCCCTTGCTGCGGGCGCCTCACAAACACATTTGAACGCCATCCCCAACAGCACGGATGGCCGCTTCATGCCCGCACTCGACTCCACCCTCGCCACGCGCTCCGGCGAATTCAAGATCGGCGGCAAGCTTGCCGTGAACCGGCTCGGCTTCGGCGCCATGCGCATCACCGGCAAAGGCATTTGGGGACCGCCCGCCGACAAGCGCGAGGCTATCGCCACGCTGAAACGCGTGCCTGAACTCGGCATCAATTTCATCGACACCGCATGGTCGTATGGCCCGAAGGTCTCCGAGGACCTCATACGCGAGGCTCTGCATCCCTATGACGGCTTGCTGATCGCTACCAAAGGCGGCCTGACGCGCCCTGGCCCAGACGTGTGGGAACAAGACGGGCGGCCCGAAAAACTCATCAGTGATGCAAAGGACAGCTTGAAGCGCCTCGGCCTCGAACAGCATCCGCTGTGGCAACTGCACCGCATCGATTCAAAAGTGCCCGCTGCTGAGCAATTCGGCGCCATCAAGCAGATGCTCGATGAGGGCCTGATTGCATTCGCTGGCCTCAGCGAAGTTTCGGTCGATCAGATCAAGGCCGCGCAGAAAGTCTTTCCCGTCGCCACGGTGCAGAACCACTACAACGTCGCCAATCGCGCCAGCGAGGACGTGCTCGCCTATTGCGAACAGCAGAACATCGGCTTCATCCCCTGGTATCCGCTCGCCGGTGGCGACCTCGCCAAGCCCGGCGCCATCCTCGACAAGATCGCCCACGCCAAGAACGCAACGCCCTCGCAGATCGCGCTCGCCTGGGTGCTGAAGCGCAGCCCGGTGATGCTGCCCATCCCTGGCACCGGCAAAGTGAAACACCTGGAAGAAAACACGCTCGCTGCAGCGATCGAACTCAGCGGCGACGAGTTCGACGCGCTGGACAAAGCCGGGCGCTGACGCGTCCGGCGGGCGTGGCGTCGTGTCTACTTCTGCTTTGAGCGCTCGGCACTAACATCGCGATGTGAACCGTTCGACGACAGCGCCTTACAGCTATCGCCACGACAGCGCGGTGCCCGCATTCGACGACACAGCACCTATCGTCATCTTCGACGGCAAGTGCGTGTTGTGCTCGCGCTTCGTTCAATTCGCACTACGCCACGATCGTCTCGAGCGCCTGCGATTTCTTGCGGCGCAGACAGAACTTGGCGAGGCGCTCTACGCGGCCCTTGGCCTGCGCAGCGGCGATTTCGATACCTACGTCCTGCTCGAGAATGGCCGGGCGCGGGTAAAATCCGATGCGGCGCTTCGCATATTCGCCATGCTCGGCTTTCCCTGGGCTCTCCTGTGCGTTGGCCGCCTCATTCCGCGTTATTTGCGCGACACGCTCTATGATTGGATCGCGCGTAATCGGCTGCGTTGGTTCGGCGCGCGCGAAACCTGCTACACGCCCACGCTGGCGGAGCGCTCGCGGTTCATCGCATGAGGATGCTGATTGTCGGCGGCTACGGCACATTCGGCGGGCGCACCGTCGATCTGCTTGATGGCGAGCCTGGCCTAACGCTGATCGTCGCCGGCCGTTCGCGGCGCAAGGCGGAGGCGTTCTGCGCCGGTCGCGGCCGCGCGCGCGCCAAATTGGAAGCCGCGCACTTCGACAGGGATGGCGATCTCGGGGCGCAGATCGCCGCGCTAAAACCCGATCTGGTGCTCGATGCGAGCGGGCCATTCCAAGCCTACGGTGAGGACGCCTACCGTCTGGTGGAAGCCGCCATCGCCGCGCGCATCCACTACCTCGACCTGGCTGATGGCGGCGCGTTCGTAGCGGGCGTGAGCGCCTACGACGCACGTGCGAAGGCCGCGGGGATTTACGTTTTGTCCGGCGTCTCAAGCTTCCCGGTGCTCACCACCGCGGTGGTGAGGCGCCTTAGCGCAACTTGGAGCCGGGTCGATACCATTTCAGGGGGCATCGCGCCGTCGCCGTTCGCCGGGGTCGGCGAGAACGTTATTCGCGCTATCGCCAGTTATGCGGGCCAGTCGATCGCGCCCCATTTTGGCGCTCCCTTCACCGAGCAACGCAGATACACAATCGCGCCACCAGGCCGGCTGCCACTGCGTAGTACGCTCTTCTCGCTGGTCGATGTGCCGGATTTGCGCGTGCTCGCGACGCTGTGGCCGCAGGCCAAACGCGTCTGGATGGGCGCAGGCCCCGTACCCGAAATTCTTCACCGCGCATTGATCGCGCTCGCTTGGCTCGTGCGGCTTCGCATCGTGCGCTCCCTCACGCCACTTGCACCGCTCATGCATTGGGCCACCAACCATCTCCGTTGGGGTGAGCATCGCGGCGGTATGTTCGTCGAAATAAGCGGCATAGGCGCAGAGGGGGGCGCCACGACACGCTCTTGGCACCTACTTGCGGAGGGCCGAGACGGACCACTGATCCCGTCGATGGCGGTGCAGGCGATAGTACAGAAACATCTCGATGGCGCATCTCCGGCCGCCGGTGCGCGCGCGTGCACGGACGAGGTTGAACTTGCAGATTACGAAAACCTGTTCAGCACACGCACCATCTACACGGGGATACGCGCTGCACTTCCCGCCGGTGCGCCGCTCTACCAACACGTGCTCGGTGACGCATGGGAGAAGCTGCCCGCGCCTGTGCGCGGCATGCACTCGAATGTCAGCGCTGCCGTCGGCGTCGCGCGCGTAGAGCGTGGCCGCCACCCACTCGCCTGGATCGCCGCGAAGATGATGAGCTTTCCGCCGTCGCGCGCCGAGACGCCGGCAGAGGTACGGTTTTCGAAACGCGGCAACGCAGAGCTGTGGTCACGCCAATTCGGCAAGCACCCCTTCTCAAGCCTGCAGTATCAAGGCACGGGAAAGTCAGCGCGGCTGCTCATTGAGCGCTTCGGCGCGCTGGAATTCGCCATGGCGTTAGTGCTTGAAGACGACGTTGTCAGGCTCGTGCTCCGACGCTGGCGCCTGTTCGGCGTAGCGCTGCCCCTGTGGCTTGCGCCGCGGTCGAACGCTTATGAAACAACAGCGGAGAACGGCGCCTTCCGGTTCTTCGTCGAGATCACACACCCACTGTGCGGACTGATCGTCCGCTACGACGGCTGGCTGAGGCCGAAGCGCTAGCTAAGCCGCCAGCAATTCCTTCACCCGCCCGACGAGCTGCTCCATCGTCACAGGCTTGCTCATGTAGTGCACCGGATAGGCTTCCAGCATGTGGCTGAAGCTTTCCGGCGCATAACCTGAGAGGAAGAGCACTTTTGCCGCGCCGATCATCGCCGGCTCGGCTTCCTGCAGCATTTCCGGGCCGGTCATAATCGGCATCGACACGTCGGAGATGATAATGTCGTAAGCGCCAGGCTTGGCTTTCATCACTTCCAGCGCGTCTTCGCCGTTCTCAGCCTCGTCGACCTCATAGCCGCACTCTTTCAGATTGCGCACGATGGAGCGCCGCACGGCCGTTTGATCTTCCACGAACAAAATCTTGCCGCGCCCGGCGACATCCTTAGTCGGCGGCGCCAGCAGCGCGCGTTCCTTCGCGGCGATTTCCGCGAGCTCTTCCGGCGTCGGTTCGTAAGCGGGGAGGAAGATACGGAATGTCGTGCCGCGGCCGACCTTAGTGTCGAAGAAGATGTAGCCGCCCGATTGCTTGATGATGCCGTAGCTCGTCGCGAGCCCGAGCCCGGTGCCTTTGCCGGCTTCCTTGGTGGAGTGATACGGGCGAAAGATTTTCGCCGCGTGCTCGGGCTTAATGCCCGAGCCGGTGTCTTCCACTTCGATCAGCGTATAGACGCCGTCCTCGATGGGATTGTGACCCCAAGCGCGCGCCTCTTCCGCCGTCACCTTGGAGGTCCGCACCGTCAGGCGCGCATCCTTCGGCATTTTGCCGCTGCTTGGCAGCATCGCGTCACGCGCGTTGGTGGCGAGGTTGACGATCACGCGTTCAAGTTGGGTCTTGTCCACCTTCACGAACGGCAGATCGCGGCCGTGGCGGATTTCGAACTTGATGGCGTCGCCCATGACGCGCCGGATTAGCTCTTGGCGCGCGCCGATGAAATCGCCGACCTCGAACACTTCGCGCGCGAACGTCTGCTGCCGCGCATACGCGCGCAGCATTTCCGACAATTCCTTCGCCGTGGTGGCGTTGTCGGTGATCTCGCGCAGAAGCGGATAATCGGCGTCTCCGACCGGATGGCGGCGCAGCAGATACGAACACGTCTGCATCACCACGGTCAGCAGATTGTTGAAGTCGTGCGCGACGCCCGCGGCGAGTTCGCCAATCTCGCGCATCTTTTCCGATTGCGCCAAGCGCGTTTCCAATTCGCGCTGCTGGGTGACGTTCAGCACGTAGGCGATACCGCGGCCATCGGCGCTGCGCGCAAAATGCACGTGCGCTGCCGTCGGCGGCGCGGTCGCCAGCATGAGCTCCACCGGCTCGTTCGCCGCCTGCC
>DASZWS010000233.1:0-2281 GCA_035546515.1 Vitreimonas sp.
GGCATCGATTTCGCCTGGTGCCAATCGCGCTTCCGGCTGCTGCCGAAGCCGAAGTTCAAAGCTGAGCCGAAGGCGCGTGAGGTGTCTAAGCCGAAAGAGACGGTGCGTTGAGGGTGCGCGACGTGAGTCCGATCTTGGCCCATTCCGGCCACTGACGAACATCGTTAGGCTAGCACCAGGAGTTCGGCGGGGGTGTGGGGTTGCCGATGGTGCTGATTTTGTTTGTCGTCGGGGCCCTCATCGGGGCGGCGATAGCGTATGCATTGTGGTCACTCCTTCCTGACACTTGGCGTCCCGCGCGTTGGCCGGTCGCGATCGCCGCTGGGCTGATCGTTGGATTGAACGTCGCGACGAAGATCACCTTGCCTGACGATGTTGGCACCGAGCGCGCGCTGCTTGAGGATCATGATGCGGGCGAACTTGCGCGGGCCTGGAAGGAAGCGGACCCGAGCGCCTTCGCTGAGTTCATACACCGCTTTAGCGACGCGCGCGCGCATGGCACGCAAAATGATACGATAAACGTGATGCGCAATGGTATTTCCGCGGTGGTGACTGAACGGCTTCCTCACCTCAGCGACGCTGAAATCGTCGCGCTTGAGCAGAACACACGCGAGTTGCTTTTGCGCCATGCAGCGCTTCAGCCGCGGCTTTGTTACAGCATCATACATGGTGGCCCCATCAACTTGGATAGCGCCGCAATGGAGACCGAGAGGAGCATGCAGGACCTTTCGAATGCTCGGATGGCGATCTATGCCAGCGCGCTCCGCGCCAATGTCTCAGGGCATCTCGACGCGATGAGTGCGGAGGAAACTCGAGGGGCACTTGCGGAATTGGGCTCGCACCTTCGCGAGCGGTTCAGCGGGGCGGACCTTGCGCTGATGTCGTCCAGTCAACCGCCGCCGTCGGATTCGGCGCGCAAATACTGCGAGATCATGGCAGCATTTGAAGACGAACTCAGCAGATCGCCGGCGCCCGGTCGACTCTACCGAGGCTTGCTGCAGCTGGCGGGCGCTAATGCCTCGTCCGCGGGCTGATCGTTCACAGCGCCGAGCTAGCGGGGTGATGTGCTTGCTACCAAGAGAACGGACGTCTGCAATCGGCGACTAGCGGACTTTGACTAAGCCGCCCTTGTAAACGCCAGGCTCGCATTGGTCCCGCCAAAGCCGAACGAGTTGCTCAGCACGCAGTTTAGCTCGCGATCCTCGCGCTTGCGCAGGATCGGCAGGTCTTCGAACGCCGGGTCGAGTTCTTCGATGTGGGCGCTTTCGGCGGCGAAGCCGTTGTTCATCATCAGGATCGAGTAGATCGCTTCCTGTGCGCCCGCAGCGCCGAGCGAGTGGCCCGTCAGCGACTTGGTGCTGGAGATCATCGGCGCTTTGTTGCCGAACACGGCGCGCACGGCTTCCATCTCTTTCAGGTCGCCCACCGGCGTCGAGGTGCCGTGCGGGTTGAGATAGTCGACGGGCTGGTTGACGTGCTGCAGCGCGATCTTCATGCAGCGCGCGGCGCCTTCACCTGACGGCGCGACCATGTCGTAGCCATCGCTGTTGGCGCCGTAGCCGGCGACCTCCGCGTAAATCTTTGCGCCGCGGGCTTTGGCGCGTTGGTATTCTTCCAGCACCAGCACGCCCGCGCCGCCGGCGATGACGAAGCCGTCGCGGTTCTTGTCGTAAGCGCGCGAGGCCTTCTCGGGCGTCGCGTTGTACTTGGAGCTCATCGCGCCCATGGCGTCGAACAGCACGGAGAGGGTCCAATCCAGCTCTTCCGAGCCGCCGGCGAACATCACGTCTTGCTTGCCGTATTGAATGTGCTCGTAGGCGTTGCCGATGCAATGCGCGGAGGTCGCGCAGGCCGAGCTGATGGAATAGTTCACGCCTTTGATCTCGAACGGCGTGGCGAGCGTGGCGCTCGCGGTCGAACTCATGGCTTTCGGCACCGCGAAGGGGCCTACGCGCTTGGCGCCTTTTTCACGCGCGGTGTCGGCGGCCAGCACGATAGCGGCAGCGGACGGACCGCCGGAGCCCATGATCAGGCCGGTGCGTTCGTTGGACACATCGGTTGGTTCAAGGCCGGCGTCGGCGATCGCTTGTTGCATGGCGATATAGTTCCAGCCGGAACCGTCGCCCATGAAACGCATGACGCGCTTGTCGACAACATCTTCGGGATTGAGCTGCGGTTCGCCGTGCACCTGGCAGCGGAAGCCACGCTCCGCATATTCCGGCGCGGCGCGGATGCCGGACTTGGCTTCGCGTAAACTCGCGAGCACTTCCTGAGTGTTGTT
>DASZWS010000234.1:0-15178 GCA_035546515.1 Vitreimonas sp.
CGCCTCGCGTTACGCCAATGCCTCCAGCTAGCCAGCTGGCAAAACCCCGAGCCCGCGCATCCAACGTTCAGCTAGGTCCGGCCACTCGGTGATCGCCTCGCTGGTGCGGCGCAAACCGAAGGCGTGGCCGCCGTGCGCGTACAGGTGCATTTCTACCGGCGCCGCTGCCGCGCGCAGCGCCAAAAGCATGCAAGCCACGACCGCAAGGCGCATACGAAATCTCCGCCGAGGCGTTGTTTCTCCTGGGCGGAGTGCGGCTTGGCAAGCGCCAACGCACGCCTCGTCAGCGGGTTTTCCAATGCGCGCCGAGCGCGGCGGCTTCCGCGCGCGCATCCAGTGCGTCGCCGCCTTGGCGATCTGCCGCCGCCTGCAACACGGCTTCCGGGATGTCAGCTGCGGCTTGCTCGATGCCGCCATGGCCGCTGGCGCCAGTTTCGCCCAGCGCCACGACCGTCCAATCATCATGAGCCTTGCACGCCAATCCCGCGGTCGCCGCACGCGCGCCGCGATCGATGCGGAAGACGCGGCAATAACCGCCATCCGCCTGCGGGAACGTCAGTGCGATGCGCGCATCGCCCACACCACTCCCCGACGCGGAATTTTCCAGCGCACCGCGAAGGTCGCCCGCAGCCACCAGCGCATGATCGCCACGCATCTCGAACAATCCCGCGCCCCCGCCCAGGCGGCCAAGTCCAAAGCCAATGACCAAACACGCCGCAGCCGCTGCGAGGCTCGCCCACACTCGCGCTGACGGTCGCCGTGGTTTCAGCGGCACGACATTCACCGGCGCCTTCTCGACGATCGCGCGCAAGCGTTCCGGCGCTTGCAAATCAAGCTGCCCCGCAAACGCGCCTTTCAGGGCCGCGGTCCCGGCGCGCAGTCGTTCGACACGTCTGGCCAACGTTGCGTCGCCCGCCACAAGCGCACCAACCACGCGCGCCCGCGCTTCGTCCAGCGCGCCATCGGCGAACGCCATCAGCTCCTCGTCGGAAATCTGCGTCATGCGTGCTCTCCGAACACTTCGGCGCTCAGAGTCGCGCGCGCGCGCGACAATCGGCTGGTCACAGTCCCTTCGGGCACACCCAAAATCTCACTCGCTTCGCGATACGAATATCCGTCCACCTGCACCAATACGACCACCACGCGTTGCTCTTCCGGCAATTGCGCCAGCACAGCGAGCGCCTTCGACAACGTCAGCGACGCGTTCATCGCCGCGTCCCCATCGATCCCCGGCGCGTCAGCGTCAGGATCAACCACCACCAGCTTCGCGCGCGACTTCAGCTTGCGCACGTGATCGATCCAGCAATTCTGCGCGATGCGATACACCCAGGAATCTAGCCGCGTACCCGGCTCGTACTGATGCAGCCGCGTCAGCGCCCTCTCCAACACATCCTGCACCAGATCGTCGCCATCGGCGCGATTGCCCGTCATCGCCAGCGCAAATTGCCGAAGGCGGGGAATGAGCGCGATCAGTTCCGCGCGTGTGTTCGCCGCCGCATCAACCATTGCTGTTCAGGTCCACAACGGACGGCGCACGCGAATCCGTCCATCCCTTCATGAAATTGCCGCGGGGCCGAGGGATGAGTCCATGCGGCAGACGCGTTATCATTGTGACGGGTCCGAGAGAAATGCTGCGCAGATCGTTCTTAGTAGGGCTAGGACTGGCGGCCCTCACCGGCGGCGAGGCCGAGGCGCAACGCTGGCGCCTGCGCCCCGCGCCGCCCTGGGGGCTCCCGCCCGGTCCGCGCCGGCGCGCGCGCATGACGGCGTGGCGCGAGGCGGTGCTGGCCCGCCGCCGCGCCAACCGGGCGCGCTTCATCTGGGTGCGTCGTCACGAACAAGCGCTGCGCGGCGAAATTCTCGCCATCAATCCATCGCCTGGCGCCATCGTCCACGCGCGCCAGCTTGGCTTCACACGCCTTCGCGCCACCGGCGACCCCAGCTACGGCGTGCGCATCGTCGTGTTGGCGCCGCCGCCAGAGATGAGCACAGAAGACGCCCTCGCGCGCCTGCAGGCTGACGATCCGCAAGGCGCCTACGAGTTCAACCACGTCTACGATCCGAGCCAAGCTCATGGCGAAGCAGCGCAGACTTCCGCGCCAATACAGATGCCGCAGCGCAATGGCGCCGGCGTGAAGATCGGCATGATCGATTCCGGCATCAGCACCGATCACCCGGCGCTCCGCGACGCCGTCATCCAGGCGCAAAATTTTACCGGCGAAGCACAACAAACACCCAGCCCGCACGGCACTGCCGTCGCCTCGCTGCTGATTGGCCGCGACTCCCAATTTCACGGCATCGCCCCCGGCGCGCATCTCTTCGCGGCCGATGTTTTCGGCGAGAGCGTCGAGGGCGGCTCGGCGGAAGCCATCGCCAGCGCTCTCATTTGGATGGCGCAGCAAGGCGTCACCGTCGTGAACCTTAGCCTCACCGGACCGCCCAATCGGGGCCTTGAAGCCGTCTGCCGCGCAATGACGGCGCGCGGCATGATCCTGGTCGCGGCCGTCGGCAATGACGGACCGACAGCGCCGGTCGCGTATCCCGCCGCCATCCCTGGAGTCGTCGCGGTAACTGCCGTCGACGCCGCGCATCGCGTCTTGCTCACGGCCAACCGCGGGCCGCAAATTGCATTTTCATCGTACGGCGTCAGCGTCACCGCTGCGGTTGATGACGGCGGCTACGAGACCATGTCGGGCACCTCGTTTGCCGCGCCGCTCGTCACCGCGGAGCTTGCCCTGCGCTGCCACACCGCCAACGCGCAGCAAGCGGTGCAAGGTCTTTCCACCACGGCGCTCGATCTCGGCGCGCCCGGTCGCGATGACGTCTATGGGTACGGCTTCGTGATCTAGCCACGGCGCATGGATGGATTCGCCGGAGCCGCCCGTTGTCCCCATGAAGAGGGACAGCAAACGGGATCACGCAGATGCATATACTTAAAACGCTCGCGGCAAGCGCCGTCGCCATCGCGCTCAGCGTCTCCGTCGCAGACGCCTATCCGCACAATCCGCCAGGACCGCGCGGCGGCCCCGGCACCGATTGGCACAACCCGCCAGGCCCGCGCGGGGGCCCCGGCGCATCGCCCTATCGGCATGGCCCGTGGCGCTATCACCGGCCGTTCTATTATGGCTGGCACTACAGCTATTGGCGCGGCCGGCCGATTTACTGGTGGCCAGAGCGCCGCTGCTGGTACGCACCGTTGTACAACAATCCACCGGGCCCGGCCGGCGGCCCTGGCACCAATTGGCGCAATCCACCAGGCCCGCGCGGCGGCCCCGGCGCTTCGCCGAGCTTCTGCCGCTGAGCCCCGCTCCTCCTCAACTGCTCCCGGTCTCCTCCCGAGCCGGGAGCAGCCTTTTCAGGTGCGCGACGCGACGCGATTGATCAGCGCTGCAATTTCCGCCGGTGAATCTTCCTGCAGGAAATGTCCGCCCTTCAGCGTGACATGCTCCTGACCCTTGGCGCCTGGCACCCGCGCCTGAAACACCGCTTCGCCGCCCTTCGTCACCGGGTCTCCATCGCTGAACGCGGTCACGAACGGCTTCTCGAATTTCTCCAGCACCTCCCACGCCGCGCGGTTCTCCGCCACTGACGCGTGCTCGGGCGTCACCGGCACCAGCACGGGAAACTGCCGTGCGCCTTCTTTGTAACTCTCGTCCGGGAATGGCGCATCGTAGGCGGCCTGCTCTTCCGGCGTCAGCACGCGCGCGCAGCCGCCGCTGACAATGCCGCCGACCGGAAATTGCGGAATGCTTTGGCTCAGCTCCAGCCAGCGTTTGAAGCCATCGGTCATGCCGTGTCCGGTCGGCAGTCCAGTGTTGCCAGCAACCGCAGCCGCGAAGCGATCCGGAAACGCAGCCACCAGCCGCAAGCCAATCAACCCGCCCCAATCCTGGCAGAACAATGTGATGCCGCGCACGTTAAGTTGCGTGAGCCAGGCCGACATCCACGCGACGTGACGCTCGAACGTATAGTCGGCACGCGCCGCGGGCTTGTCGGAGCGGCCAAAGCCGATCAAATCCGGCGCCAGCACGCGATAGCCTTTGGCCGCCAGCGGCGGAATGATCTTACGGTAGAGATAGCTCCACGACGGCTCGCCGTGCATCAGCAGCACCACCTTTCCGTCGCGCGGACCTTCGTCAACATAAGCGAGGCGCAGGCGCGTCCCATCCGCATCGTCAATTTCGGCATAGTGCGGCGCGAACGGCCAATCCTGGAGCCCTGCGAACCGCTCGTCCGGCGTGCGTAGCACCTTCATCCCGCCTCTCCCTCATTGCCTCGCCGCGCGACAGCATGTATTGGCTCTACCAGTGCCATTTCTTTCGGCGAAGGTCAAAGCGGGATCCATGACCCTCGAATTCGACTATTATTATTCCTTCCGTAGCCCCTATTCGTATCTGGCCGCGCCGCAGATCGAAGCGCTGACCAAGGCGTATGACGTGAAGCCGCGCATGCGCATCGTCTTGCCGATCGCCGTCCGCATCCCTGGCTTCTTTAAGCAGGTGAACCCTCTCTGGCCGCCATACTTGCTGCGCGACACCTTCCGCATCTCACAGATGCACAACATCCCGTACCGCTGGCCGCGGCCTGATCCGATCGTCATGGACATCAGCAAAGGCGAGGTCGCCGCCGAGCAGCCCTACATCTATCACGTCAGCCGCATGGGCGTGGCCGCCGCGCGCGCCGGCAAAGGCCTTGAGTTCGTCCGCCGCGCCGGACACGCCATCTGGTCGGGCCAAGTCGACAACTGGCACGAAGGCGATCACCTCATCGAAGCCGCGGCCGCTGCCGGCCTAGATACCCACGAAATGCAGCGCATCGTCGCCGAGCGGGCCGATGACCTCGACGAAGAAATCGCTCAAAACGAGGCTGCGCAAAAGAACGCCGGCCATTGGGGCGTGCCGCTGTTCGTGTTCGAGAACGAACCCTTCTTCGGCCAGGACCGCATCGACCATCTGGTCTGGCGCATGCGGCAAAACGGGCTCAGAGAACGCGCAGCATGATCCGTGTGCTTGCATTGTCCGCCTTTGCGCTGCTCGCCGCCTGCACGCAGGCGCCGACGCATCAGGCAACGCTGCAGTGCCTGAGCGCGGCTCACCTGAACGATCAAGTGATCATCCCCGCTGGTCCCGTCGATCGCGGCGACGTTGCCTTCAACCGCGAAGAGCTGGTCGGCGGTCATGGCCAAGTCGGCGCGTTCTCGATCGACACCCACGAGGTCACCAACACACAATTCGCCGCCTTCGTCGCCGCGACGCACTACGTCACCGTCGCTGAGCGCAACGGTCCTGACGGCCAACGCATGGGCGCCGCGGTATTCGATCCTGCGCAGCATCAATGGCGCATCGATCGCACCGCGGATTGGCGTCATCCTTCTGGCGCCAATTCCTCCATCGCGGGCCGCGATCTCTTCCCTGTCGTGCAAGTCGCTTACGAAGACGCTGCCGCTTACGCGCGCTGGCTTGGGCGTCGCCTGCCAACCGAGAACGAATGGGAGCGCGCCGCCCGTCTCGACGCGCCCGCGCCACGCGACATTCACGCCGAAGCGTTCGCCGCCAGCGGCGCGCCCAGCGCCAACACCTGGCAAGGCGTCTTCCCGATCGTCGATCGCGGCGTCGACGGTTTCGAAGGGCTCGCGCCCGTTGGCTGCTTCCAGCCCAACGCGCAGGGCCTCTACGATATGGTTGGCAACGTTTGGGAATGGACCAGTGACTGGTTCGCCTACGACAAAGCGCCGGTCGACGAGACCTACGCGCGCGATCACGATCCCCAGCACATCGCCGAGCACGTCATCAAAGGCGGCTCGTTCCTGTGCAGCGACACGTTTTGCTCCCGCTTCCGCACCGGCTCACGCCAACCCTCCGACCCAAGCGAAGGCATGTCGCACGTGGGATTCAGAACGGTGGGGGCTGTGCGCTAGCGAATGGAAGCGCTAGTCTGGACGCATGGATGTCAATGAAGAATTTGCCGAAGAGATCAGAGGCAAGCTGCGAGAGGCGCTACAGCGATGCGCTGAAAAACGCGGCTGGATGCCGCCCTCTTCGTGGGCGGATGACGTATTGGGCGCCATTCAGAATGTGTTTGATCGCGAACAGATCGAAATTGCCCGAAGCATCATTCGCGGCGTCGCCAATCCCGCGCACCCTGTGCGATTGACCAAGAGCTAGCTAAGCAGCAACCGTGCGCACCGCATCTGCGGCCAGCGCACTGCTCTCCGGCGTCAACGCCAACGGCGCAGCCAGCGTGAACCGCGAGCCCTTCTGCAGCGTACTGACGTAGCTAACGTCGCCGCCCAACAGCCGCGCCAACTTCCGTGTCAGCGCCAAGCCAAGCCCCGCGCCCTGCGCCTGCCCTTCGCCATCCGTGTGTGTCTGCATGAAGGGCTCGAACAACACAGGCGCACGCTCAGGCGCAATGCCGATGCCGGTGTCGATGACATCGATCATCAGCCAGTCGCCGCCTTCACGGCGCTCTCGCGCCGCCCGCACCGTGATGACGCCGTCTGAGGTGAACTTGGCCGCGTTCGACAACAGATTGAGCACGCACTGCCCTAAGCGATCGGCGTCGGAAACGCCCGTCGACACAGCGTCGTCGATCTCAAGCTTGATGATATTGCGGTTGCTGGCCGCAGCCGGCGACGCAGCCTCGATGGCCGCGCACAACATCTCGCGCACATTGAAGAACGCTGGGCGGACGTCGATGCGGTCGGCGTCGAGCTTGGCCAGATCCAGCAGATTGTTGACGAGATGCTCCAAGCGGCGGGCGGACGCAATAATGCGCGAAAGATCAGCCGCATCTTGCGGGCGCTTGTCCTGCTCGGCGCCCTCCAGCATAAGTTCGGAATAGCCGATAATGCCGCTCAGCGGCGTGCGCAGCTCATGACTGGTGTTGGCGAGAAAGCGCGTGCGCGCTGCGTTGACCGCCTCCGCCGCCGCGCGCGCCGCCTGCTCCGTCGCCAACATGCTCTTGGCGTTGCGCACCTTCTCGGTTTGCAGCAGCAGAAAGTACGTCGATGGCGGCGCGGTGATCAGCACGATCACCAGCGTGCTCCACGGCGTGTATTGCGCGACCGCGTGCAACAGCCAAACGTTCACCAGGTAGTCGCAGAGCACCGCGACGACTGCGATTGCCGCCGTGATCGCAAACGTGTGCAGCAGCAGCCGTTGTAGCGCCGACTTCGGATTCAAGAATCGCATCAACCGCGGCATGCGTAACGGACTACAGCGCGTCCCTTAACACTCTCTTTTCTTGAATACGTCCGCGCAATGAACGGCGTTCACTCAAGCGTGAGTAACGCAGTGCACGGTGCGATCTTCAGTTGTCCCACCAGATGTAATCCGCGCCTTGCTTCTGCGGCACACCAAGCGGCTGATCGACGAAGATCGGTCCTTCCAGCAGCGACGGCCATTGCGGCGGCGCCTGCTCGCGATCGTGCTGATCCAACAGCGCCGTCAGCGCGCGGACCCGATCCGGCTGCGATGCTGAAAGATCGTGATGCTCGGTAGGATCGTTGGTCATATCGAAGAGCCAAACGCGATGGCACGCGCCGCAATCTTGCAGCTTCCAGCCATGATCCAGCACCACGCGATACTGCCCCGAGCGCCAGAACAGCGTCTCGTGCGGCACGCCTTGCGCGTGGCCCTCCACGAACGGCAACACGTTGACGCCGTCGATCTGATCGGATTGCGGGATCGGCGCCGACGCCGCGGCCGCCGCGGTCGCGAAAATGTCGAAGTGACTTACGGGCGCAGCGTAATGCGTGTTCGCCGCGATCTGTGCGGGCCAGCGCATGAAGAACGGCGTGTGCACACCACCTTCGAAGAAGGTCGCTTTCCAACCACGATACGGACGATTGATGTCCGGCAAGCCGATATAGTGGGCCCCGCCATTGTCGCTGGTGAAAATCACCAGCGTGTTGCGATCCAAGCCCTCATCGCGCAACGCCTGCAACAGACGTCCGACATTGCGGTCCAGGTTGCGCACCATCGCCGCATACACGCGCAGCTCATGATTCTGAATCTGCGGCAGCGCGTCGTAATCCGCCTTCGGAGCCTGCAGCGGCGTATGGATCGCGTTGGGCGCGAAATACATGAAGAACGGGCGGTTGCGGTTAGCGTGAATTGAGCGGATCGCCTCCGTCGTCAGATAGTCCGTCATGTAGGTGTTGGGATGAAACCAGGGCGAGCCGTTGAATTGCACGCCGAACGGCAGGTTGGCCCACAAGAAGCGATCGATCGGGTCAAAGTTCTGATGCGCCTCTTCCACGCTCGGATCGCCCACCGGCGCATAGAGTGACGCGCCCGGCATGAAGCCCAGGCTTTCGTCGAAGCCCTGCTGCTCCGGCCGCATGCCGTTCTCAGCGCCCAAATGCCACTTGCCGAACTGCAGCGTGTGATAGCCCCGCGCGCGCAACACTTCCGCGATCGTCGTCTCCGACGCCGGCACGCCCATTTGCTCCATCGGTATCATGCCGTGCATGCGATCGCTGAAGAAACGGGGATGCACGAAATTGCCGGGCTCGTCGTGCATGCCGACGATGGCTTCGAACGCCACCGGCGTCGGCGTGAACTCAAACCCGAAGCGCGTCGGATAACGCCCGGTCATGATCGCCGCGCGCGACGGCGCGCACGTTGCGTTTCCCGCGTAGCCGTTCGCGAACGACACCCCGTCGTGACCGATTGAATCGATATTCGGCGTAGGCGCCACGCCACCGGCGACGCCGCCGCCGTTAAAGGTGATGTCGTTGAAACCCATGTCGTCGGCGAGAATGAAGACGATGTTCGGCGGGCGCTTGTCAGCCGTGGTCGCAGCCGTCGCCGGGCCCTCGGCCCACGTCACTTCGTGATACGGCGCCATCTTCGGCGCGCGCAGCTGACCGATATGCAGCAGAATATCCTCGCGACGGAACCACACCACCGCCACGATCACCACCAGCGTCAGCAGAATGCCGCCAATCCACTTCATCATCGCCCATCCCCCCGCTGCGCTATTTTATGCCCGCGAGCAGCGCGTCGGCGGCGCGCTCCATCACCCGCCGCGCCGCTTTCGCCGACAAACCTTGTTGCCAGCGCAAGCGCCGCCAAACCTCGATGCTCATCGCTGCGTCCAGCGCCTCAATTAGGTCGGCATCAGCTTTTGCCGCCTTCGGCAAAACGAACAGCATAATGTCGCGCAGCATTTGCGTGTTGGCCGCGTGTGCGTCGCGCAAAAACGCCGATTGGTGGCGATGCACGTCAGCCGCCGCCTCGATTGGCATGATTTCTTCGAAGAGACGTACACGACGCTCGATCAAACCAGCGAAGCGTTCACGCCATGTCTCGCCCTCGATCGCAGTGGCGCGAATGTGCTCGATGCGCTCGATCATCGTCGCGTGCATCTCGCGATAGAGGCTTTCCATGTCCTTGAAGAGGCGAAACACCGTGCGCCGGCCGACGCCTGCGCGCTCCGCCACGGCGTCGGCGCTCGGCGCCGGATCGCCTTCGCGCGCCAGCTCCAACATGGCGTCGACAATCTTGCGTCGCGACGCATCCGAGCGTTCGCGGCGGCCATCGCGAATTTCCGGTTTCATCACCTTCGCAGGTGCGGCCTTCGCCATCAACGCGTCCCTTGTCCGACCGAATGAATTAGCACTATAAGTGCCAAATTAGGGGAGGCAAGCGCGATGAGCCGCGTTCTTGTGGGTGTTGTGCTGGTTGCCGCGCTAATCGCCGGCGGCCTTTATTGGAAACGCGACGACGTCGCCTTGGCGATTTTCCGGCAGGGCGCCGAGCGCGCGATCGCCATGGACACCGCGGCCACGCTTCCCGACGGTCTCGCCGCCGGCTTCTGCGGCACCGGCTCGCCTTTGCCCGACCGCACCCGCGCCGGCGCCTGCCTGTTGGTCGTGGCTGGCCGTCACATTTTTGTCTTCGACGCCGGCGACGGCGCGGCCGAAACCATCACGCAAATGGGCTTCAAACCGACCAATATAGAGGCCGTATTCCTCACCCACTTCCATTCCGATCACATTGACGGGCTCGGCGCGCTCGCGCTCCAGCATTGGGTGCAGCACGCGGCCACCGCGCCGCTGCCGGTCTATGGCGGCGAAGGCGTCGAGCGCGTCGTCGGCGGCTTCAATGAGGCGTACGCAATCGATAGCACCTATCGCACCGCCCACCACGGCGCCGCCGTCGCACCGCCCAGCGGCTTTGGCCTCAGCGCCCGCCCCTTCGCCATCGCCGACGGACAGCAAAGCACCGTCGTGTATGACAACGACGGCGTCAAAGTCATCGCCTTCACCGTCGATCACGGTCCCGTGCATCCAGCCTTCGGCTATCGCATCGACTACGCCGGACGCAGCATCACCATCAGCGGCGACACCGCGCCGACGCCAAACGTTGCAGCGATGGCGCAGAACACCGACCTCCTCGTGCACGAAGCGCTCTCTCCGACTTTGGTGAACATCATCGCCGATGACGCCGCCGCCGACGGACAAGCCGGGTTGTCGAAGATCATGCACGACATTCAAAACTATCACACGACGCCCAGCCAAGCCGCCGACGCCGCCACCGCGGCGCATGCTCATGCCTTGGCGCTCACGCACATCGTTCCGCCGCTGCCGTACCGCATTCTTGAGGGCCCTTTCCTTGGCGATGCGCGCGCGCATTTCTCCGGGCCCTTCTGGGTGATGCAAGACGGCGATTTGGTTTCGCTGCCGCGCGCCGGCGGCATCAGCAAAACCCACGTTTTGCGTTAAAATTAGGAACAAACGCGGCGCCGCGCCGTTGGAACGCCTGACACGAGGTTCGTTCCATGACTCTCGGCGAGATCATTTTCGGCCGCCGACCGCGCCCAACGTTTTTGACCGATGCTCCGGCCGATGTGCGCTGGCGCGCCATACGCCCCAAGCCGGGCCCCGCAGTTGAAGCACACTTGGCGCAGGACAACGGCTTTCTGCAATCACCGCGTGGGCACATGCGCTACCGCGCCGGCAAGCACTATTTGATCACCCGTCAAAACGGAGAGCAGTCCGTGGTCAAACGCAGCACCTTCGAACGCACCTACCGCCAACGTCCGGACGGACAATTCGTAAAGCGCACAGATATCCGATATCGCTACTTCACGCTGCCGCACACCGTTGTGGTCGGCACGCAGGAGGGCCCACAGCGCGCCGACGCGGGCGATTGGATCGTTGAAGGCGTCGATGGCGAGGTATGGCCCGTGAAGCCCGACGTTGCGGCCGAAATCTACGAGCCGGCTTGATTCATTCGACGCAGAAAAACGCCGTTTCGTCGCACATTCTTGTCTGCGTTTTCGACCATTTGTGTCGAAATATATCGTGAAGTGTTTGCCTGAAACTCTGACTACATTCGCGTGTTATGTGCTCCGCACGCGCTGCCGTCGTGTCGTTTTTGAACGGCAGCCCACGAGATGGAGTCCCTCCCTATGAAACATCGTTTGATGGTCACAGCGCTGGTCGCGGCGCTTGCTATTCCTTCGTTCGGCGGCGTCGCCTTCGCCCAGGGCCGTTGGGATAACAGTCACAACAACGGCTATTATGTCGGCAACACCTGGCACTACGGCGCGCCACCGGCGCATATCCAACGCCGCCACGACTATCGCCCAGGGTGGCAGAATTGGCGTCGTGGCCAGCGCCTCCCGGCCTACTATCGCAGCCACTACGCGGTGGTGAGTGACTATCGCGCCCACCACCTGCCGCCGCCGCGCCGCGGCTATCACTACGTCCGCGACGACACGGGCAATATCCTGCTGGTCGCGGTCGCCACCGGCCTGATCGCCAGCATCATCGCCAACCAATAACCCGCAGCCTATGCGGCATCGGACGAGTTCAGCGGCGAAAGCAGCTGGACTCGTTTTCGTGGTAGCGGCTCTTACACAGTTCTGGGATATGCTGCCCCGGACTTGGCCTCTTAGATACCAGCGCGGGACCTTACGTGCGCATTACCCCTGGAAATCTCGATAAATGGCGGGAAGCCGCGCGGCGGCAATTCCTTCCAGAAAGTGTACAAAAGTGGAGGTCGCATGCGCGCCGCCACTTTTTCTTAACGGGCGCGATCGCCGTCATTTCGCTGATGCTCATCTTCGGAGCATTCAGACTGCTGTTACCTAGCGGCACCGCGCAGCCTGCGGCCGGCGCAGGCCCCCACGCGACGCAGGTCACCGCGATTGCTGCGATCGACCGCCCATTCACCGATAGTATCGACGCCCTGGGCACGGCCAAAGGCCAACAATCGGTAAATCTGAGCGCCAACAACACAGAGCTGATCACCGCGGTTCATTTCCAGGACGGCGCTATGGTGCGCGCGGGCCAAGTGCTGGTTGAGTTGAAATCCACCGAAGAGCGCGCCGATGTCACCAACGCCCGCGCAGCCGTCGATGTCGCCCAGAGCAATTACGACCGGTACAACTCGCTTGCTCAGGCCGGCTTCCTCGCGCCGGCCGCCATGGACCAATACCGGGCGGCGCTGCGCCAGGCGCAAGCCGCCCTCGACGCCGCCAATTCACGCGAGCAGGATCGCGTCATCCGCGCGCCATTTTCAGGCCGCTTAGGAATGACCGATATCGCGCCAGGAACGCTGATCAGCCCCGGCGCCACCGTCGTCACGCTCGATGACACAACAACCATGCGCGTCGACTTTGACGTCCCCGATCGTTTCCTGCCGGCGCTCAAAGTTGGCGCGCCGATCGTCGCGCGGCCCGATCCCTACCCCGATCAAACTATCCAAGGCCATGTCGCGCTCGTCGACAGCCGCATCGATCCCAACACGCACGCTATTCGCGCGCGTGCGGAGTTCGCGAACCCGAACAATTTGCTGGTCCCGGGCATGCTGATGCACATCGCCATCGAAAACGGCCAACGCACCGCGGTGGCCGTTCCAGAATCGGCGGTGCAAACCGAAGGCGATCAAAGCTACGTCTATGAGATCGTGCATCAGGGCGGGAAGACGATTGCGCGGCAGACGCCGGTTGATGTGGGCGTTGACGAAGGCGGCTTCATCGAAATCCGCAATGGCCTCCTTGCCGGCACGCAGATTGTCGCCGACGGCCTGAGCCGGGTCGAACCAAACGCCGCCATCCGCATCGCCGCCCCGCATCAGGGCCAAGCCAGTGGCCAGGGCGCACGCCCAGCCACCCCGCCAGCCGACGGTTTGCGCGCAACCACGCCATGATGCTGTCCGACCTTTCGGTTCGCCGTCCGGTGTTCGCCACCGTGGCGGCGATCATCCTCGCGGTGATCGGCATCGCCGCGTTCTTCGCGCTGCCGGTGCGCGAGCTCCCGAACGTCGATCCGCCGCAAGTGTCGATCACCACCACGTATGTTGGCGCTTCGGCGGAGGTGATCGAAGAAAAGATCACCCAGCTGATCGAGCAGCAGGTCTCAGGCATTCAAGGCATCGACCGCGTCACGTCGAGCTCTCGCGACGGCTCCTCGCGCATCTCCATCGCCTTCACGCTCGATCGCAATTTGGACGAAGCCGCCAACGACGTCCGCGACGCGGTTTCTCGCGTGCTCTCGCGCTTGCCGGATCAGGCCGATGCACCGCGCATCGCCAAAGCCAACGCGGACGCCTCGCCGCTGATCTTCATCACCTTCAGTTCGCCGACCATGTCGCGGTTGCAGCTCTCCGACTACGGCAACCGCTATTTGGTGCAGCGGCTCTCGACCATTCCGGGCGTCGCCACCGTCTATGTTGCGGGCGCGCAGCTCTATTCGATGCGCGTGTGGCTGAACGCGTCGCAAATGGCGGCGCGCGGCATCACCGTCGAAGATGTCATCAATTCTCTGAACGCACAGAACCTTGAGCCGGCGGCTGGCGCGCTCGAATCCACGGCCAACGATTTCACCATCCGCGTCAACCGCCAGTACATCACCCCCGAGCAGTTCGCGACGCTGCCGATCACCATCTCTGGCGCGCGCCCAACCTCGTCGTCGGCGCTTGCCTCGCCAGAGACACCCGCGGCCGCAGGTGATCAGCCCTACGTTGTGCGCCTCGGCGACATCGCCCGGCTTGAGGAAGGCGCGGAAGAGCGCCGCAGCGATTTCCGCTCCAACGGCCATGAGCAGATCGGCTTCGCGCTCACCCGGCAATCGCAGGCCAACGACTTGCAAATCTCCGCCGCCGTGAAGCAGGCGCTTGATCAAATCAATCCAACCCTGCCTGGCGGCGCGCACCTTGATCTCGCCGTCGACTACACTGTGTTCACATCGAGTGCGATCCAAGAGGTCTGGATCACCATGGGCCTCTCGCTGGTGCTGGTCGGCCTCGTGAACATGCTGTTCCTCGGCGACTGGCGCGCGGCGGTAATCCCAGCCATCGTCGCGCCGCTCTCCATTCTCTCCACGTTCACGGTGCTCGCCCCGCTCGGTTTCTCCATCAACCTGCTGACGCTGCTTGCGCTGGTGCTGGCCATTGGCCTCGTCGTCGACGACGCCATCGTGGTGGTGGAGAATATTCAGCGTCGCGTTGACGATGGCGAAGCGCCGGTGCTCGCCGCCGAGCGCGGCGCGCGGCAAGTGTTCTTCGCCGTTGTCGCCACCACCATCGTGCTGATCTCGGTGTTCGCCCCGCTGATGTTCTTGCCCGGCTACATTGGCCGCCTGTTCGTCGAACTCGCCGTCGCCATTGCTTCGGCGATCTTCTTCTCGGCCTTCCTTGCGCTCAGCTTGTCGCCCATGCTCGCCTCCAAGCTGCTGCGGCCACACAAGGGAGAAGGCGCGAGTTTTCTCGTACGCAAAGTCGACGCCGCCATGGATCGCTTGCGCCACTCCTATCGCAATTCGCTCGACATGCTGCTCGGCGGCAAAGGCGGCGCGATTGCCATTGGCGGCGTACTGGCGTTTGTCGCAGTGCTCGCGGTTGGCTTGTTCATGCTGCTGCCGCAGGAATTGGTGCCCGCAGAGGATCGCGGCCGCGTCGACGTCAACATCAGCGCGCCTGAAGGCTCAGGTTACGACTACACCATGCGCACCGCCGCGCGCGTCGAGCCCTTGCTCGAGCATCTGCGCCAAGAAGGTTTGGCCGACCGCTACATCATCGGCGTTCCGGGCTTCGGCGGCGCGCAATACAACACCGGCTTCGGCTCGCTCGTCCTGAAGGACTGGAGCCAACGCCACCAAAGCGCGCAACAGATCGCCGCGGGCCTCAACCGTCAGCTCGGCGGCATCACCAGCGCGCGCGTG
>DASZWS010000235.1:0-12854 GCA_035546515.1 Vitreimonas sp.
GCCCGAACCGCTTCTCGTCAGCCCAGAATCTCTTCATCGATGCGGGTCCGAGGCGCGTTTGGCGTCACTTGTGGAGGGTAGGATGCCTGCAGCGATTTCTTGCGTCACGATTCCGGTGGATGACCTGCAGAAATCGATCGCCTTCTATCGCGATGGGTTGGGGCTGCCGGCGGAGGAGACCGACGAAGATCACGCGGTGTTCGACCTCGATGGCGTTTATCTGACCTTGCTCGATCGCAGTGGCTTCAACGCTTACGTCGAGCCGATCGGCCTGCGTTCCGCCGCCAAGGGCAATGCCGGGATGATCATCAGCTATTTCACGGACAATAAGGTCGACGTGGACGCGTTTATCGCCAAAGCCCAGAAGGCCGGCGCGAAGGTCGTGGCCGCGGCCGAAGATGAAGATGGCTACTCCGGCTATTTCACCGATCCGGACGGCCACGCCTGGGAAGTGCTCTACGCCGGCTGAGCGCGGCTTTTGCACGATGCGAGTTTGCAGTGCGCGCGGCCTTGGTTTGCCAACGCCGCGCGTTCTCTTTAGCGTTGTCGCAGCGGAGGGAAGATGCGGAGTTTCTGGTTCGCGGCGGCCATTGGTTTGGCGCTTGCGGCGTGTAGTCCGGCGCAAACGGCAACCAGCGCTCAGCAAGGACCCGACGCCGTCGTCATGGCCATGTACACAGCGGCCTCGGCCAAAATCGCGCGCAATCAAACCAATGACGAAGCCGACGTGCCAATGACCGAAAGTTTGGCGCAAGCGTTCAAGGCCGCCCAAGACAAAGCCGACGCCAATCAAGAACCATTTCTCGATGGCGACCTCGTTTTCAATTGCCAGGATTGCGGGCAAATCGGCCCTGTCGCGGTGACGGTGGCGACGCCGCCGGCGGACGGCAAAGCCGTGGTGCAGGCGCGTTTCACTGTTTATGGCGAGGCCAACACCGTGCTCTGGGACATGGTGCAGACGCCGCTGGGCTGGCGCGTCGATAACGTGCGCACGCCGGACGGCTACGATCTGCGCAAGGCGGCGGCCGAGGAGATCAACCAGCAAGCCGCCAGTTGTTCCGAAGAGCGCGGCGCGACGGCGGCGGCAGCGTTGGTGCAGCAGTGCCTGCAAGTCTCACCGGCCACGCATCCGCCGTGCAACGCCGCCAATTCGTGCGCCATGATCGAGGGCGAAATCCACCGCAGCTGTGACCTGCTGACCGGCCACAAGCCGAACTTCTGCGCCATCCCGGCAACGGCCCCGGCCCCCTAAGATTTCGCGGCGAATGCGCTGCGCTTGGCCTTGCCGGTCCCGGTTCGTTCGGGCATAAGCCCTTGCCTTGAACCGGCCGGCGGCGCGAAGAAGTCAGCGTCCGCCGCTGCTCCTATGCCTTGTCCGCAAGCGCCTAGAAGCGGCGGGGCGGCGATAGGAGTTTAGCTCAGCTGGTAGAGCATCGGTCTCCAAAACCGAGGGTCGGGGGTTCGAGTCCCTCAACTCCTGCCAGCCGCGCCTTGTGGGCGTGGCGGTACGACACGAACTAAGACAACGCGACGACGACAGGACAGAAAATCGAAGATGGCGATGGACACGGCCGACGACGAAACAGAACCACGGCGCAAAGGCGGGCCGTTTCAGTTTTGGCGCGAAGTGCGCGCCGAAGCGCGCAAGGTCACGTGGGCGACGCGCAACGAAGTGGTCGTGTCGACGATCATGGTGCTGATGATGACAACGGCCGCAGCACTGTTCTTCTTCGCCATCGATACGATTGTCAGCATTCTCATCAGTCTCGTTTTGAGTTTTCACTTTTAGGCCATGAGCATGGAAACCCAAGAACAGCAGCCGCAGACCAAGCCGGGTTCCGGCCGCGCGCGCTGGTACATCGTGCACGCGTATTCGAACTTTGAAGCGAAGGTCGCGGAAGCCATCCGCGATCAGTCGCAGCGCCAAGGCCTCGAAGAGCAGTTTGAAGACATCCAGGTGCCGACCGAGGAAGTCACCGAAGTCGTGCGCGGCTCAAAGAAGGTGCGTCAGCATCGCCATTTTCCGGGCTACGTGCTGGTGAAGATGGAAATGACCGACGAGGCGTATCACCTCGTCAAGAACACGCCGAAGGTTACGGGTTTTCTCGGCACGCAGAACAAGCCGCAGCCGGTGAGCGATCGCGAAGTTGAGCGCATCCTTGGCCGTGTAGCCGAAGCGGGCGCAGCCAAGCCGCGGCCGGTGGTGAATTTCGAAGTCGGCGAGCGCGTGAAAGTGTCCGACGGGCCGTTCCAAAGCTTCGAAGGCATGGTCTCGGACGTCGACGAAGAACGCGGCCGCCTGAAAGTGGCGGTGATGATCTTCGGGCGCGAAACGCCGGTGGATCTGGAATACAGCCAGGTCGAAAAGCTGCGCTAGACCGTGCGCGGGAAACCGCGGCGCCCGCGTTCTGCGCGAAAGCCGTGGCGTGAGGCGATGCCTGTGCGATGATGCCCGGATGATCGGGGCGCGAACCTTTTTCCTATTGGCGGCGGCCTTGGCGGCGTGCGCGGCGCCGCTGGCGCGCGCGCAGCAGTCGGGTCTGGGCGGGCCCTTCGTCGATCACCTGCAGACGCTCGATGGCGATCGCTGGCGGGTGTCGGACGGTTGGTCCAATGGCTCGTGGACCGCGAGCGATTGGCGGCGCGGGCAGATTAGCTTCGGCGCGGACGGCGCGACGGTGACGATGGCGCGGAGCGGCGGCGGCGCGAAGGCGTTCTCATCCGGCGAACTGCAAACCAATGCGCTTTATCATTTCGGCTATTTCGAAGCGCGCTTGCAGGCGGCTGCAGGTTCGGGGCTGGTCAACGGCTTTTTCACGTTCACGCGCCCCGGCGATGAAACGTCCTGGGATGAGATCGACGTTGAGATTCTCGGCCGCGACACGCGCTCGGTTCAGCTGACCTATTTCCACATGGGCGCGAAACGCTCGATCACGCTGCCTTTGGGATTCGACGCCGCCGCCGCGGCGCACACGTACGGCTTCGATTGGCAAGCCGGCTACATACGCTGGTACATCGACGGCCGCTTGGTGCATCAGGAAACCGGCGACGGCTTGCCGCTGCCGAGCGCGCCGCAACGGCTGTTTGCGCATATGTGGAATACGACAGAGCTCACCGATTGGCTGGGGCCGATTCAGGGGCAGGGGCCCTGGGTGATGCGCGTCGCGTGCGTGGCGCAAGCCGCAACCTATGCAGGGCGCCCGCTCTGCTAGGCGGCGCAGCTAGATATCGTTACGCGCTTTCAGCGCTAGCGGGGATTGCGGGCGGACCACTTTCACCGAACCAACGTCGATGACGGGTTCGCGCCAAGCGTGAGCGATGGCCATGTCCTCCAGCGTAACCACGGGCACGGCTTGACCCGAGCGCTTGCGTGCAGCTTCGAGCGCGGCGCGCTGGATATTTGGCTGCAGCTCGACGAAGGCGTCGAATGCGGCGCGCGAAACCATGTATCGCGCATCGTCAAAGCGGCACTGAAACAGCCGCGCGTACTGCGTGCCTTCGCGCTCAACAACGCCTGATTTGCACAGCGGACAGTCCATTTGCGGCGGGAGCATGCCGCCGCCCGCGCGGCCCGGCAAGACGGGTGTGTATCGTTTTGTGCGTTAGAATTATTCGAACTTTGTCAGCCAGGCGGGCGGCCGGTGAGGTTGACGCGACGCACCTCCACGATGTGGCCGTGCTCAACCCGACCTTCGATGAGTTCGGTTGCGCTGAGCGCGAAGATGCGGCCATCGGTGAAGATGGGCCGGCTGTTGCCGTACCAATCCACGCAACTGACCTCGCAGTGATAAGAGCGATCGACGCTATTCGGTCGCGCCCGCAATTCGCCCAGCGCATGCAGGCCTTGCGCATCGAGGGAAAGATAACTCAGGTCCGAGGCCGTGGTATTCCAAACCCAGCGGCCGCTCTGTTTGACGGCGCGCACGGTCGGCAGGCCCAATAGGCCCGTGTTGTTTTCGTCGATGTGGCTGTTGAAGGCGTGCGAGCGGCCTTCGGATTCAAAGCGCCCCTCAAGCGTTGTGGTGGTGGAAAAGCGTGGCGCAGCGGTGAGATCGAGCACGCTGAGGCTGAGGCCATCGCGGTTGGCGTAGCCGGTGAGGAGAATGTCGCTGGCGCCGATGCGTTCAGTGCGGAGAATGTTGTGCGGCGCGTCCAGCGTGATCGCCGCGCTTGGATTGGCGAGCGGCACGGCGACCACATGCGCGCGCGGCGGCAGCGGATCGCGATCGGCGGGAGGATAGGATGACCGATCCTCGCGCGAGCCGTAAACGACGTAAGCATCGGTGAAGCGGTTTTCGTAATAGCCCGCATCGACCGGCGGCACGGGCACGAAGCGATCGGCGGCCGCTTGCGTAAACGCGTTGCCAAGCGACGCTAGTGGCGTGCTGAAATATTGGAGATTGAGGCGCGTGTGGCCTCCGCAGGCGGCGCTGTTCCAATACAGCAAGGCGCGAAATTCAGTTGCGGTGGAGGCCAGGCCGAACTGATTGCGCGGCGCGCCTCTGACGCCAATGACCCCCGGTTCGCCGCCGTCGAAAGGTGCGCGGAAGAGCGCCGCGGTTGGCGCGTTTTCAAAGCGGTTCGCTGTCACGGGATCGCAGAAATTGCCGCTTGGCGCGCGGTCTTCACCGTTGACCCAGAGATATGCGGCGTCCGGGGCGATGTAGAATTGGCGCACCGGTGGGCCAACGAACGCCGTGGCCGTGCATCGTAGTTCATCGCCGTGGCGCGGCGAGCCGAGCGGGCACACGGAAATGCTGTGAATGGTGGGCTCGACCGTCGGCTGCACCGGGCGGTAGATGTCGCGCGCATCGAACAGCGGTTCGCCCTTGCTCAACACCATGTGCTGATCGTCGCCGCGAATCCAACGGCGGATGGTGGGCCACGACACACGATTGTTGGTGAAGCGCTGCGCCAAATTGAGCGGCGAGTAGATGACGAGATTGTCGTCCACCAAGCGCGTCGCGTAGTTCTCGGGATCGTAGTAATCGTTCGACGACATGTAATAGACGGCTTCGCGCGTGAGCCGGCCTTCGTCGCTCATCGAGAACACCGTCACCTCGGAGGCGCGGCGCACATAGCTATAGCCGGTGACGACGACGCGATTTCGATAGACAAGCATCTCGTCGTACCAGCTCTCCGTCGAAGCGTTGCGATAGACGTTGACGCGATCAGTGAAGGCGAGACCGCCGCGCGGCGGATGTAGGTCAACGGTGAACAGGCGCCCGTCCTGCAGGACGATGAGGAAGTGGCCGATCTGCTTGACGATGTCGCCTTCATCGACGCCGCGCGTCTGCACGTTGGTGATGCTGGGGTTGGCGCTTTCGTTGCTCGGAATGCGGTCGCCGGTGACGACGATAGCCGAATTCTGCGCCTGTTGAGCTGGCGCCGCGACCGACGGTGGCGGCGGTGGGGGTGCTGGCGGCGGCGGTGGCGGCGGTGGCGGGGGCGGCGGTGCGCCGGCCATATCGTACTCGTAGCCGCCGATGCCGCCCGTTGGCTTTTCATCGGCCGCCCACCAGAGATGCTGCGCACGCGCGGCGCGGCGCAAGCGGGTCATGTAGTCGTAAAACTCAGCGTCACTTTGGAAGCGTTCAAGTCGAGAGGCTGTGATGGCGGAGAGGTCGCCAACCAGGGGTGGCCGGTTTTGCGGAACGGAGGCGCAGCTCCAGACCCCAAACAGCGAAATCGTAAGCAGCCGGCTCAGCTTCATGTCGTTCCCCCACCCAGGTACTTTTACCGGGCTCGCACCGCGAAATCGCGGCAAAAAGTCGTGAGGTGGTGCGTGACAACCGGGGGTGGGCTCTCTATAAGCCCCGCTTTCCGCGTGGGAGGCTCTAGCCGGCCGCACCACGCACCCTCAGGCCCGGCGCACGATTTCCGGTCCAAACCTTGAGAGGACAACATGGCTAAGAAGGTTCTGGGGCAGATTAAGCTCCAGGTGCCGGCTGGGGCTGCGAACCCGTCGCCCCCGATCGGTCCAGCGCTGGGTCAGCGCGGTCTGAACATCATGGAATTCTGCAAGGGCTTTAACGCCCGCACGCAGGACATGAACAAGGGCGATCCGTGCCCGGTGATCATCACCTACTACCAGGACAAGAGCTTCACCTTTGAGATCAAGACGCCGCCGGCGTCGTTCCTGATCAAGAAGGCGGCGAAACTTGCGACGGTCAAAAAGCCGGGCTCCGGCTCAAAGAAGCCGGGCGTCGATGTGGTCGGCAAGATCACCATGGCGCAGTGCAAGGAAATCGCGAAGACGAAGCAAAAGGATCTGAACGCCGCCGATCTCGATCAGGCCGCGAAGATGATCGCAGGCACCGCCCGCTCGATGGGCGTCACGGTGGTGGAGTAACGGCAGATGGCACAAGCTCCAGCAAAAACCAAAACCGTGAAGACGACCAAGCGCATGGCCAAAAGCCACGCTGGCATCGATCCGCGTAAGCTGCACACGCTCGATGAAGCGGTGAAGCTGGTCAAATCCCGCGCTTCGGCGAAGTTCGACGAGACCATCGAAGTGTCGATGAACCTCGGCGTCGATCCGAAGTATCCCGATCAACAAGTGCGCGGCGTTGTCTCGCTGCCGAACGGCACGGGCCGTACGGCGCGCGTGGCGGTGTTCGCGCGCGGCGCCAAGGCTGACGAAGCCAAGGCCGCGGGCGCTGATATCGTTGGCGCCGAAGACCTGTTCGAAACCGTCAATGGCGGCACGATCGATTTCGATCGCCTGATCGCCACGCCGGACATGATGGCGCTCGTCGGCCGGCTCGGTAAGGTGCTGGGCCCGCGCGGCATGATGCCGAACCCGAAGGTCGGCACCGTCACCATGGACGTGAAGAAGGCGGTCGGCGACGCCAAAGGCGGCGCGGTCGAATTCCGTGTCGAGAAGGCGGGGATCATCCACGCCGGCGTCGGCAAGGCGAGTTTCAGCGAAGACAAAATCCTCGCCAACGTGAAGGCGTTCGTCGATGCCGTCGCCAAGGCTAAGCCATCGGGCGCGAAGGGCACCTTCGTGAAGAAGATCGCCATCAGCTCGACGATGGGCCCAGGCGTGCGCATCGATCCGGCCGCGGCAGTTGCTGCTGCGTCGAACGGCTAAGCTCAGTTCGTAGTGAAACGAAAACGCCCCGGTGAAAGCCGGGGCGTTTTTGCATCGAGCGTCAGGCGACGCCCAGCTTGCCGCGTTCGCCGCCGCGCTGCGCGGCGGCGAGTTCTTCGGGCGTGATGAACGCGGCCAGATCTTCGGCTTCGTAGAAGGGCCGAATTTCCATGTGGCCCGGCATGGGGCTGCGTTTCGCCCAGGCGAGCGCTTCGTCCATGTCCTTCACCTTCCAGATGGAGAAGCCGACGACGACCTCTTTGCTCTCGGAGAAGGGCCCGTCGACCACCACCGCGCCGCCGCGGCCGTCGAGCACCAGGCGCTTGGCGGAGTCGTCGTTCTTCAACCCTGCCGCCGCCACGAATACTCCGGCCGCGACCAGTTCCTCGGTGTAGCGGTCCATCGCCGCGAACGCTTCCAGTTGCTCCGGCGTCGGTTCCGCGCCGAGTTCACCGCTGTCGCCGGCTTGGGCGAATACCATAACCCGCATCGTCTGACTCCTCGTCCAACCTGCCCCATTTGGCAGCTTGTCGGAACGACGAACGGGGTTTTTCGCAGTCGACAATCGTCGTGCATCTTTTTTGGGGGCGTTCCGGAGCGCAGGTCGGGATGGGAGACGGGTCGCCGCTGATGCATCCGGAAATGACGGCGGGGCCGGTCGTGCCTATGTTGGGGGTGCATGACCATTGATTCCGAAAACGACCTCGTTGCGCTAAAGAAGATTGGCTCGATCGTTGCGCGCACGCTCGCCGCCATGGGCAAGGCGCTTGAACCGGGGATGACCACCCGCGAACTGGATCAGATCGGCGCCAAGCTCCTCGAAGCGGAGGGGGCGCGCTCGGCGCCGATGCTGGCGTACAATTTTCCGGGCGCCACGTGCATTTCGGTGTTTCCCGATATTGCCCACGGCATTCCTGGCGATCGTGTGCTCCAGGCCGGCGATCTGGTGAACATCGACGTCTCCGCTGAACTCAACGGCTATTATGGCGACACCGGCGGCAGTTTCACTATCCCGCCGATCGAACCGCGGTACGCGCGCCTGATGCGCGATGGCAAACGCGCCATGTGGGCCGGCATCAACACAGTGCGTGCCGGGTCGAAGCTCGGCGACATCGGTCGCGCCGTGCAAGCCTTTGCCGATCGCGAGCGCTATACGCTCATCCAAAATCTCGCCAGTCACGGCGTGGGCCGCTCTCTGCATGAGGACCCAACCTCGATCGCCACCTGGGACAATCCCGGCGAACGCCGCCGCATTCACGAAGGCATGGTGTTCACGATCGAGCCGTTTCTTTCGACGGGCTCGAACTGGGCCGTCGATGGCGACGATGAGTGGACGCTGCGCGCCGATACGGGGCGACCGACGGTGCAATACGAACACACGCTGGTGGCGACGAAGCGGGGCGCCGTGGTGCTGACGGCGGCCTGAGCCTGACTGACTAGCTACCGCTTGACACCCTTGCTTCAAGCGCTCAGAAGCGCCGGCCCATAAACACAAACCGCCCCGGTCCGCGCCGGGGCGTTTTCGTCGTTGCGGAGGCGGGCATGCAAAATTCCATTGGCCTCGATTTCGGCACCACCAACACCGTCGCAACGGTCATCAACGCAAACGGCGAAGCGGAAGCGCTCCATTTCAGTCACGGCGGCCAGAGTTTCGATGCGTTCCGCTCGGTACTGTGCTTCTGGCAATCGTTCGACGATCACGACAACCCGCGTACTGAGGTGGAGGCCGGTCCCTGGGCGATCGATCAATTCCTGGAGCTTGGCGGCGATTGCCGCTTCATCCAATCGTTCAAGACATTTGCCGCCAGTTCGCTGTTCACTGACACGGCGATTCACGGCCGCCGCTACAAATTCGAGGATTTGCTCTCGATCTTCTTGCGGCGTGTGCGCGATCACGCGGGTGCGAATTTTCCGAAGCGGGTCGTCGTCGGCCGCCCGGTGCGGTTTGCGGGCGCCGCTCCGGACGAAGCCCTGGCGCGCACGCGCTATGAGGCGGCGCTGCGCACTGTCGGGTTTGAAGAGATCCATCACGTGTATGAGCCGGTGGCGGCGGCGTATTTCTTCGCGCAGCGCTTGACTGAAGGCGCGACCATCTTGGTCGCCGATTTCGGCGGCGGCACCAGCGACTTCTCCGTCGTTCGATTCACGCGCGGGCCGAAGGGCCTGGAGTATGCGCCGCTCGCGCACTCGGGCGTCGGCGTCGCGGGCGATTCGTTCGACTACAGAATTGTCGATCAGGTGGTGGCGCGCGCGTTCGGAAAAGGCTCCGAGTACGCATCGTGGGGAAAGATTCTGCCGGTGCCGAATGGCTATTTCAGCAAATTCAGCCGCTGGAATGAACTCTCGATCATGCGCCACTCGCGCGATTATCGTGAGCTGCAGCAATTGGAGCGGACCAGCCTTACGCCAGAGAAAATCCGCGCCTTCTTGAATTTCCTCGACGCGGACGCCGGCTACGCCATGAACCGCGCGGTCTCCGCCGCCAAGATGGAGCTTAGCCAAGCCGATGCGGGCACGCTGTCGCTTCATGTTGCGGGCGTCGACATTGAACGTGTCATCAAGCGCGCCGAGTTCGAAAAATGGATCGCCCCCGAACTCGCTGAGATCGACGGCGCCGTGGACCGCGCGCTGGCGCAAGCGGGGCTGAGAGAAGGCGCGATCGACCGCGTGTTTCTGACGGGCGGATCGTCGTTCGTCCCCGCCGTGCGCGCGCAGTTCGAAAAGCGCTTCGGCGCCGACAAGATCGAAACCGGCGATCAATTGGTGTCCATCGCCTATGGTCTGGCGCTGATCGCGCAAGAAGCGGATGTCGCGCGCTGGGTGGCCTGAGCTGCGCTGGATGAACGCGAAGAAAGGCTCAACACACGCTTCAAGCCGGCGGGCGCGGCATGGTAGGCCGGAGGCATGACGCCCGACGCCATCACCCAGCAAGCGAACGCCGATATCGGCGGTTATATCATGATGAAATACGGCGGCGTCGAAGGCGCGACGCTGCAGACGGCGAATGCGGTGTCGGCTTTGGGTGCGCTTGCGGGGGTATTCGCGCAGGCGCAAGCGCGGGCGATGCTGGCCTCCGGCGCGTTGCCGCAAACGCAATCCTCGCTGGTCGAAGCGGTGACCAAGGATGGCGCGCGCTACTATTTCGGCGACGCCATCAATGCCTGCGTGCTGGAAGGCTCGCGCGAACGGCCGTCGTTCTGGAACCTTGCCGCAGCGGCCGCGCAAGACCCTGAGATCGGCGCCAAAATCGATTTGAACGAGATCGCCGCGCACACGGCGCATGAGCTGGGCGGGCCTGGGTTCGGCGTTCCCCGCATCGACGCGCGCTATGGTCTAAGCGAGGCGCCGATCGCGGCGGTTCGTGCGCATGCTTTGGTGCTGCTGGAGCGTTTCAAACAGATCAACATCGATCCGGCCAATCTGATGCTGGCCTTCGGCTTGGTGGCGCAGGGACTGGCGTCCTTTGTGGCGGGCGAGCACAAGGACGTGCAGGTGAGCGTGGCGATGCCGCGTGTTGAGATCGTGCGGCTCTATATGGAGGCTGCGGTGCCGATGTCGAAGCTCGATTTGCGCGCGCTCGGCATGGTGAGCTAGGGGCGGACATGGCGGTCGAGGGAAAAGCACGGGCGGGCGGTTGGGTGCTGCTGGGCGTTGCGGCGGCGCTGCTTCTGGCTGTGCTGACTCAGCACGCGCTGGTCGAGGGCATCGCGCGGCTGCTGGCGGATTTGTGGGTGTCGACTGTCAGTATCGTGTTGAAGCTGTTCGCCTCAATTTTTGGCGGCCACTGAACCGCTACTCTGCTGCGACCGGCTGCGGCGTCATGATCCGCGCGTGCCGCTTCGGCAGCACCGAATAAATCGCGAGCATGGCGAGCGCGATGACGGCGAGCCACGCGAACAGATCGCCAATGCGCGGATAGAGCGCCGGCGCCGCGCCTACTGGCATGGCGATGCGCAACGTCTGCGGCGAGGCGCCGTTGACCGGAAGCGTCGCCACCACGCGCCCGTATGCATCGTAAGCGGCGGACAGCCCATTCATGGTCGGGCGCACGATCGGCACGCCGTATTCGATCGCGCGCATCCGCACCATACGCGCGTGCAGATCGGCGATCGCCGGCCAATCGTCGCTTGGCGCAAGCAGCAGCACGGTGGCGTCGTTGAGCTGGCGCATGATGGCGCGATGATCAACATCGAAGCAGATGGCGCCTTGCACCAAACCCATCGGCAGCGTCGCCGTGGCGATTTCACCGGAGCCTGGGTTCATGTTGCGCGCTTCGTAGCCGGGCACGGCGAACGCCTTGTTGTAACGCCACGCCACCGCGCCCGTGGGGCCGATGAGCACGCTCCTGTTGAGATTGCGCAGCGATTCCGGTGTCAGCCGCAGCGTGTAAGCGAGCGCGATAGCAGCGCGGCGCGTCTGCGCGAGTTCGCGCGCCTGATTGATGAAACCTTCTTCATCGGCGGCGGCGATGGCGAGGCTGTCCTCGGGCCAGACGATCAACTGCGCGCCGTTACGCGCCAGCGCATCGGTCTGCGCGAACATGAAGGCGCGGATCGGTGCGGAATAATCGAGGCTGTAGTTCAGGTTGTTGGCGTATTGGGGGAGCACGATGGCGACGGGCGTATTGGCGCTCGCTGGCGCATGCGCCAACCGCCAGGCGCCAGCGCCGAGAACGAGCGTCAATGACGCCGCGAAAGCGCCCAGCGGGGTGGCGACTTGCCGCCAATGCTGCTGCCGCAGTTCGTAAGCGGTGTTCACGGCAGACGCGAACCAAGCGATGAGGAAGCCAATGATCCACATGCCGCTGAACGCTGTCGCTTGCGTGAGCCAGCTAAAGCCGGTCTGGCTATAGGCGATCGCGCCCCAGGATCCGAACGGCGAGGTCACGGTGAAAATCCATTCCATCGCCACCATCGCCGTGGGGAAGACGAACATCGCCGCGAGTTTCGGCAAACGGCGCGCAATCAGCCGGTCGGCGAGATACGGTGTCAGGCTGATAGCCGTTGTCGTCAGCGCGGTGACGTACGCCATCAAGCCGTGCAGACGGAAAACGTCGCCCCATTGAAACAGCCAGGACGGCGTTATCACTGCTAGCGCGATGATGAAGCCGAGCAGCGGCGGTTGTGAGCGGGTGACGCGCAAGAGCAGCACCGGCGCGATCCAAGCCGCGAGTGGCACGATGGCGTGGCCGTTGCTGTAAGCCGCGACACCAGCCGCAACTACAGCAAGCAACAAGACGCCGATGAAACGAATCGTCTTCATCTCGCCCTCCGCGCCGAACATACGCATGAGTGCTCAATTTCGACCAGCACAACCGCTGTATCATTCCGGTTTGTGACGAAGCACTTGTCGATGGGAACTTCGAATACTGCGGCAATTCTAAACGCTGCTTCGAGTGATGGTGCGTACTTGTTCTGCTCGATGGCGATGATGGATTGCCGCGCGGCGTCAGCAAGCGGGGCAAGCTCTGTCCGAGTCATTTCGTTATGTTCGAAACGTAGACCGCGAAGATCGTTCTCGCTCGGCATCAAACGATGGCGCGAAGTTGTACATCTACGCGATCCCGTTGGTATCCACGCTGCCGATGAGAGACTCTTGAGCGGTCGCCGACCCGAGCCCTTGGCCGCCTTGGCTGAACCCAGGAAATGGCGGTCGGGAGGCGGGAATACTGTGCGTGTTGACTTACTATGTATCACATAGTATAGGTCCGCCCTAGGTACAGGGACGCGATGGCCGCCGCTGAGATCAGTTTTGACAA
>DASZWS010000236.1:0-16651 GCA_035546515.1 Vitreimonas sp.
GTCCCGATTTTTGATTCCACTGCGCTCCAATCCACGATCAACCTGTCGCCGGGAGGCACTGGCAGCAAGGTTGCGAGACGCGGAGGCATGAGCGCAGCTTAATACGGTGCTTCGATCTGCTCCAGCGGCTCAATTGGGCCAAAAGCAGACTCTAACCTCTCCCGCAAATGCGGGAGAGGGGCGACGCCGCTCTAAGCCCCCTCCCGCTCCGCCAACACCACCTTCGCCGCAGCCAGCGTGCTCTCATTCGCGCGCAAACGCTCTTCAGCCGCCGTCTTGAACATCAACAATTCGTCGCGTCCTTTTCCATCGAGATAGCCGAACCGTTTGTCGCCAGCCGGCGCCTCCTTGGGATCGGCAAAGCTCAGCCGCGTCGAAATCTCCGCCAAGCTCGCCTGCCCAGCGTCGATCTCCTTCTGGCGTTGCGCGATGAACGCCGTCAGCTCCTCCACACTGCGCTGCCGCAGCCGATCCAACGCATGCGCGCGGTTCTCGCCGAGCAGCTTGGCCAAATCCTCATCATCGATAATCTCCGCGCACAGCGCGACGCATTCATTGCAAATGAACACCTTCGGCCCGGCGATCAGCTTCTGAATGTCGTGCTGCGACTTGCAGCAAAACGAGCATTTGAGTGCGGCTTTCGCTTCGCTTCCAGCCGGCGCGGAGACGCTCACCGCCGCGGACACGGACGGCTTGGCGGCCTCGATCTTCGCCGAAAGAATATTCCACGTCTCCGCGCCCAAGGATTTGGCGATCAGTTCCAAGCATTCGCTGTGATTGAAAGTGACGGCCTTTGCGGCCAACGCCTCGCGCAAACTGTGCGCCATGGCTTTCGCGTCGCGATAATCGCGCATGATAACCTCTGCATCAGCGGATCAGGAGTGCGGTGCTTGCATTGCCGACCCGTCCGCCGAAAGCAAAGGGACCAGGTGCGTTCGATACGTTCGCCAATCCCAAAGGGCGCAAGCTGCAGGCCGTATCCGCCTTGCCGTACGCTGCCGCCTCCGGTTTTGCCTGTCAATCACCGTCATCCGTCCCCTCGTTTTGCGCCGCCGTCGATCTTTGCTTGCTTCCACGCGGCCCTGCTCGTCCGGTCGCAACGGGAGCGAACCGATGAGCCACCACGCAAACCGCAGAACCTTGCTGGCGCAGGCCGCAGCACTTGGCGCCGCGCTCGCCTTCGGCCGCAGCTGCGCACATGCATCCGCCGGCCAACCGCGCACCGAGCGGCGCGACCTTTATCCGCAAGGCGTCGCGTCCGGCGACCCTGCGCCCGATAGCGTCATCTTGTGGACACGCCGCACGCCGGACGAGGGTGTCGCCGAGCACCGGCTGATGGTGGAAGTCGCCAGCGACGAGGCGTTCTCCCACATCGTCGCCCGCGGTGATGTACAGGTCAGCGCCGCCACTGATTGGACCTGCCGCTTCCTCGCCGCCGGCCTCCGCCCCGCGCGAGAATATTGGTACCGCTTCGTCGACGAGGCGGGAAACATGAGCCGCGTCGGCCGCACGCTCACCGCGCCCACCGCAAGCGACGATCGCCCCGTGCGCTTCGCTTTCGTCAGCTGCCAGGACGTCACCAACGGTGCGCTCAACGCCTACCGGCGCATGATCTACGAAGACGCGCGCCGCCCGCGGGCCGAACAGCTTTGCTTCGTGCTGCACCTGGGCGACTTCATCTACGAAATCGTCCGCTACCCCGAAGATACGCCCAACGGTCTCGATCGCGGCCGCAAACTCACCGGCGCCGTGCGCTACCCGAACGGTGAAAAGGTGCGCCACTTCAACTTCCCGACGAACCTCGAAGATTATCGCACCTCGTATCGCAGCTATCTGCTCGATCCCGATCTGCAAGACGCACGCGCGCGTTGGCCGTTCGTGCCGGTGTGGGATAATCACGAATTTTCCTGGAACGGCTATCAGAGCCAGCAAAAGATCTTCAACGATCCGCCGCGCAACGCCCAAACCCTCAAGGTCGCCGCCAGCCAGGCCTGGTACGAATACCAGCCCGCGCGCGTCATCAAGCAAAGTCCAGGCGACGTGTTCGTGCCGCCGCAAGTCACCAACACCGCCCCCAGCAACATCGACTCTCGCGGCGTCGCGCAAGAGCCGAACAACCTCATCGCCATTCACGCGCTGCAGATCGAGCGCGCCTTCCGGTTCGGCAAAAACATCGACATGATCATCACTGATAATCGCTCGTTCATGGCTGCGCCGATCGACGGCAGCAACTTGCCCGGTCTTGATTTCGGCGCGCTGCCGGAGCTGGCCAACGACATCCTCGATGAAGGCCGCGAATACGAAGGCGGCGCGCCCGCCAAGCTTCACATCGGCGCAACCGAAGTCGACAACCCGCAAGTGCACGAACCACCGCAGGCCTATTTGGGCGTCGAACAGATGGCGTGGTTCAAGGAGCGCCTGCGCGCAGCGCGTGCGCCGTGGAAAATCTGGGGCCATTCCTTCGGCACCCTCACCTGGCGCACCGATCCACAAAATCTGCCGCCCGAATTTGCCGCCTCCTGGCCGAGCACCGAATACGGCGTGTTCAACCGCTCCTATCTGGTCGAGCATCGCGAAATCTTCAGCATGATCCGCGACGAAGGCATCACCGGCTTCGCCATCGTCGCCGGCGACAAGCATTCCTTCTGGGCGGGCTATCCGAGTGAGAATTTACCGCCGCGCGATTTCAATCCCGTGGGCGTCGAATTCATCACCGGCTCGATTTCGCAGCAAGGCGCGGCGGAAGTGCAGGCGCTGACGTTCCCGAAGGATAGTCCGTTACGGCCGTTCTACGTGCATGACCGGCCCGACGGCTCCACGCAATGCGCGTTCAACACGATGCTATTGCACGGCGTGCGATCAGCGCTGGTGCTGCGCGACACCGACGATCCGGCGAAAGCGCGCGCCGCCAGCAATCCCGAGAACGCGCCACACCTCACCTTCACCGATCTCGGCGGCTATGGCTACACCACCGTGCGCGCCACGCCAGATCAGCTCGAAACCGAGTTCGTGTGCATTCCGATCCCCAACGAGCGCGCCACAACCGAAGACGGCGGCCCGCTGCGTTACCGCGTCATCCACCGCGTCCCCCTCTGGGCCGCAGGCGCGCGTCCGCAAATGCATCCCGAGGTGATCGAAGGCGACGTCGAACTGGCGATCTGATCCTTCGAGCATCGCATCAACGTCACCCCGCTTGATCGCCTCGACGGGAACCGCATACTCGCCCTCCAATAGGAGCGCCTATGCAGTTTCCGCGCATGCCGATCGAGGAAGAAAGCCCGGAGCAATTCGGCTACGACAAGATCAAGTTCAATCTGACAGAATCCTCCGTGCGCGATCGCACGCTCGGCGATCTCGGCGTCGATCTGCGCGACCTCACCCTCGCCTACACCGACCACCTCGGCCATCCCGGCCTGCGCGCATTGCTGGCGCAACGCGCCGCGACGGGTCTGCGCGCCGATCACGTCCTCATCACCGCCGGTGCGGCCGCTGCGCTTTTCATTGTCGCCGTCACGCTCTTGGATCGTGGCGATCATATCGTCGTCGTGCGCCCCAACTACGCCACCAACATCGTCACCCCGCGCGTGCTCGGCTGCGACATCAGCTATCTCGATCTCAGCTTCGAAGACGGTTTCAAGCTCGACATCACAAAGCTCAAATCGCTTGTGCGCCCCGACACCAAGCTCATCAGCGTAACAACGCCCCACAATCCCACCGGCGTCGCCCTCACCTCAGAGCAACTCACACAAATCGTCGCCATCGCCGAAGGCTGCGGCGCACACGTACTGGTGGACGAGACCTACCGTGAAATGTCGTTCAAGCCGAAAACGCCTACCGCCACGCATTTCGGCGACCGCGTCATCTCCATCGCTTCGCTCTCCAAAAGCTACGGCATTCCGGGCATTCGCCTCGGCTGGATCCTCTGCCGCGACGCCGGGCTCAACTATCGTTTCCTCTGCGCCAAAGAGCAGATCGGCATTTGTGGCTCCATCGTTGATGAAGAGATCGGCTTTCGCGCCGTGCAGCAAAGCGATGCGTGGCTCGCGCAGAATGACCGCGCCGTGCGCGAAGCCTTCGCCATCGTCAAAGCCTGGATGGCGCAAGAAGAGCGGCTCGAATGGGTGGAACCAACTGGCGGCTGCGTGTGTTTCCCTCGGCTTCGCGATGCCAACGCCGACGCGGCGAAATTTTATGCGCGCATGAACGAATACGGCGCATTCGTCGGTCCCGGCCATTGGTTTGAACAACCCGACCGCTATTTTCGCCTCGGTTACGGTTGGCCCACCATCGAAGAATTACGTGGCGGGTTGGACGCGATTTCACGCGCACTACGCGCCAACTGAGTTAATGCGCGCACGATGTCGTGAGCCGTACGTAGAACGTTACCGCGGTCACATCACGCCTGCGCGAGAACCACTACGTTGATGTCGTGTACAGGAAACTAATTTGTTTCCTGAGTAGTTTGGGAGCCATGAAAACCTTCGCCGCCTCCGCTTTCGCCGCCTGCGCCGTGATGGCCATTGCGGTGGGCGTAGCCGGCGCCGGCCCGCGCCCTGCACCGGTTACGCCCATGATCGCCGGCCCCGCGCATGCGGTTGAGAGCAGCATTCGCGGCGTGCCGGTTGATGCGCTGCCGCAAGCAGGCCAATGCCGGCTTTGGTACGATGCGTTGCCGGTCGATCGCCAAGCCGCGCCAATGGACTGCGAGCATGCCAACTGGCTCGTGCGCACGTGGGGCGGCCGCGTCATCGCTCACGACGCCGAACTCGCCGCGTATCAGGGCCGCAACGATTTCGACGGCGTGCCGACAGCCGCATTGCCGCAACGCGGCTTCTGCCGCGCTTGGTTGGACGATGTCGCCCCTGACCAACAGCCAGCCGAAAGCGATTGCTTGGTTGCGCGCCGCATCGTCGAGCACGCGCATGGCCGCGTCTTGTTCATGCCCATCTGAGCGCATTAACCGCGCGTTGGTTGACACCTGACACCTGATCCCTGACATCTTCGCGCATGCACGCGCATGCTCACGCGCACGATCATCATCACGATCACCAGCACCCGCACGCGCCAGCGCTGGGCGACAAACGTTATACCATCGCAATCGCGCTGAACCTTGGCTTCGTCGTGCTGGAAGCTGGCGCAGGCTTCATCGCCAATTCCACCGCGCTGCTCGCCGACGCCGCCCACAATCTGTCCGACGTGTTGGGTTTGGCGCTCGCCGGCGGCGCCACCTTGCTGGCGCGCCGCGCCGCGAGCGACCAGCGCACCTACGGCTATTCGAAAGCGACGGTGCTTGCGGCGCTCGCCAATGCGCTGGTGCTGGTCGCGGCGTGTGGCGGCATTCTGTTCGAAGCATTACAGCGGCTTACCGCGCCGGCGACGCTGCAGCCGCTGCTGGTGATGGTGATGGCCGCCGGCGGCGTCATCATCAACGGCGCCACCGCTCTGCTCTTCATCGCCGACCGCAAGCACGATGTGAACGTGCGCGGCGCCTTTCTGCACATGCTCGGCGACGCCGGCATTTCCGCGGGCGTCATCATCGCCGGCGCGCTCATCTGGTGGACGCACGCGACCTGGATCGATCCGCTCGCCTCGCTCGCGATCGTCGTCATCATTTTTTGGAGCACGTGGGGCCTGTTGCGTGAGAGCCTCGATCTCGCCATGGACGCCGCGCCCGCCCACATCAACGTCAACGCCGTGCGCGACTACCTCCGTGCACAAGACGGCGTCACCGCTGTCCACGATCTACACATCTGGGCCATGGGCGCCGCCGCACCCGCCCTCACCGCCCATCTCGTGCGCCCCGAAGGTAATGACGACGCCTTTCTCGCCAAGCTCAGCGATGGCATCGCCCACCAATTCGGCATCCATCACGTGACGCTGCAAATCGAACGCGCCCAGCGCGACGATTGCGCCGAATGCTAGCCTTCTTCCACCCAACTCTTGATCAGCTGATGCGCAATCGCAAACGGCGGCGGGCAGAAGCAATCGGGATGCTTGCCCGCCAGCATCTCTTTCATCTCATCGCGTGAAAACCAGCGCGCCGTCTCCAGTTCGCTCGTATCAACCACTATGTCGCCCGCTTCCACTTCCGCGAGCGCGCCGATCATCAGCGAGTGCGGAAACGGCCACGGCTGCGTCGAGTGCACGCGCACGTGACTGACACGCAAGCCGGCTTCTTCCATGGTTTCGCGCGCCACAGCTTCTTCGATCGCTTCACCCGGCTCGATGAACCCCGCCAGCGCCGAATGCATGCCCTTCGGCCACATCTTCTGTCGCCCCAGCGCGCACTGATCGCCGCGCGTAGGCACCATGATCACCACCGGGTCGAAGCGCGGGAAATGCTCGGCCTTGCAGTCCGGGCATTGGCGTTTCCAGCCAGCTTCGACGATCTCGCTGCGCGCACCGCAATTGGCGCAAAACCCGTGCCGAGTATTCCATTCAAAAATCGATTTGGCGCAGCCGAGGATCGCCAAGTCGTCGCGCGTCAGCCGCGGCGCCAATCCGCGTAGATCTTCGAAACGTCCAAGATCGCCAAGCGCATCCGCGCTCCCAAGGTGCGCCGCGAAATAGGGCGCACCCTCTGCGTCGACGCCGAGAAACAGCAGCGGCGCGTCCGCCTCTGCGATGCGCGGCAACACGGCCCCGCTCAGCCAGCCCACCGTGGTCGCGCCGTTGTCCTCGATCACGAACGGCTGATGCTTGTGAAACGGCACGAGTTTGCTGTCCGGCGCGACCAACGCCGCCTTCAACCACGCCTCATCGCGCCGCCGATGGCCAGCGCGATCGAGCGGCGAGCGTGCGAAATAATTGGGGTTTGGCGGGAGGATCATGCTGTCTCGTTCGGTTCGTCATTCCGGACGTGACGCAGTCACGATCCGGAACCCAGGGGCAAACACGCCGGTGTTATGTCATCTCCTGGCTTCCGGGTTCAATGCTGCGCATCGCCCCGGAATGACGAGAACTCAACCCGGCTTCCGAAACCGCATCACGAACTGATCGGTGTGCCCGCGAATATCGCTGTCAAACACGCGCTCCGTCCGAGTATCCGCCGGATTGCGCAAGAACTGCGCCTCGTCCACGAACACAAAGCCAGCCGCTTCCAGCTCGCGCCGCACCGCCGCTTGATCGATGCGGTGCAGCGTGTCCGCCGTCGCCGTGACGTCCGCACCCGCGACCGCACTGTGATCGATGATGACCAGTTCACCGCCTGGCTTCAACTGCGCGAACATATCCCGATTGATCTGCGGCACATCGAGCGCCAGCGCAGTGAGATGAAAGTCATGATAAATCTGCGAGATGAAAATCACGTCGAGCGGCTGATCGACGCTCCAGCCCAGATAGCCCTGCTGCACCACGCTGACATTGGCGTAGTCCGGCGCGACCGCGAGGATGGCGCGCGGGTGATCCGGCGCGCTGTTCGGCCGATCGATGCCGTACACATGCCCGGTCGGCCCCACGATATCGGCGAACAGGCGCGTGTAGTAGCCCCCGCCCGGCCCGACATCCGCGACGCGCATGCCCGGTTGCAGGTGCATGAATTGCAGCACGTCGCGTGGGTGCCGGAACTGATCGCGGTCGGTGTCGGCTTGCGGCCGCTTGGGATCGGTAAGCGCCATGGTGATCGCGCCGGACACATCGGCGGCCGTTTGCGCCGGGGCCGACATCGCCAGCGGCGGAATGGCCCCGCCTGCGCACGCGCCCAAAAGCAAAGCCGCCGCCGCGGCAGAGAGCCAAATGCGCATCCTTTGTCCCCTATTGTTCTTGCGGGGATTTAGACCCCGGCGTCGCCGCTGTCTCGCACCGCGCGACGAATTTGAACGGCCCGCGCGCTTTTTCGCTAAGATCGCCACCATGATTCCGGTGACGCCTAGCCTCGAACTCGACGAACGCGACATCGAGGAGCGCTTCGTGCGCGCCGCCGGCCCCGGCGGTCAGAACGTCAACAAGGTTTCAACCGCAGTCGAACTGCGGTTTTCCGTCAACGGCTATTCGGCGTTGCCCGATGACGTGCGCGCGCGCCTCGCCACGCTCGCCGGCCGCCGCCTGACGCAAGAGGGCGTCATCGTGCTTCAGGTGCAGAGCCACCGTACGCAGGAGCGCAATCGCGCCGAAGCCATCGAACGCCTCGTCGAGCTCGTGCGCCAAGCCACGCACAAACCCAAGCCACGCCACAAGACTCGCGTGCCAAAGTCGGAACGCCAACGCCGCGTGGATCACAAAGTCCGCCGCGGCAACATCAAAGCGCAGCGCGGCAAGGTGCGCGATCATGGGGATTAGGGATTAGGTGCTGGGTATTGGGGTGCGCTACGCGCAGCACCTCCCTAGCCCCCAATCCCCAAAACCCAGCCCCTAAGCAGGCTTATGAAAGCGCATGAAGAACTGATCGGTGTGGCCTTGGATCGCCGGATCGAACACGCTCGCAGTGTGCGGATCGGCCGGATTGCGCACCAGCTGACTATCACCATCGTAAACAAAGCCCGCCGACTCCACTTCGCGGCGCACCAACGCCGGATCGATGCGATGCAGCGGATGGTCCTGGTTCTCCACTGAGCCGGCATTTGCGACGTGATCGATGATCACGTACACGCCGCCCGGCTTCAGCGCCGCAAACGCCGCGCGGTCGAGCGCAACCGTATCGCCCATGCGATACTGATTGATTTTGAAATCGTGATAGTTGCGCGCGGTGAACACCAGGTCCACGGGCTCCGGTACTGTGAAGCTATCGTACGGATGGATGATGTTCGTGACATTGGCGGTGCCGATCAGAACGTTATGCTCGTATTTGTCGCTGGCGCTGCGGCTAATCGCATAGACATGCCCTTGCGCCCCAACAGCATCCGACAACAGCCGCGTGAAATAACCTTCGCCCGGCAGCAATTCAGCGACCTTCTGTCCCGGCGCGACACCTGCGAGCGCCAGCGTTTCAGCAGGATGGCGCGCCGCGTCCTGCGCGCGCTCCGCCGCCGAACGATGCGTGTCGGCGACGGCGGCGACAATATACGGCGCGGTTGCTGCCACGTTCGACGTCAGCTCGGTCGTCGTTGCGGCGCTCGTATCTGTAGCAGCGGTTGTGTTTGTGTCGGTCGAGGCCGCTGGCGAGCAGGCGGCGACCAACGCGGCAACAGCGACGGCGGCAAGCAATTTTTTCATAAGCGATCCCTCCGCCGCCCTCTTAGCAGCGGCATGCAACAGGCGTGAGTACGCCCGCGACGAACTGCCGTTACAGCGAGACGCGCGAACCTCACACCCGCGTGATCAACGCGACCGTCCGCGCGGCGCGCTCTGCGCCGGCGGCATCAGCTCCAGCTGCTCTGGCGCCTGCAGCTGCCGGGGCGCCGTTTCGATCTGCGGCGGCGGGGCAATGTCGATGCCTGCATCGCCCGCGCCGAGCTCCTTGAACTTGCGCGCTTGCGGTAGCACCCGGCTTTCCACGGAGCCCACAAGCTCGTTGTAGCTCTTGTTGGATTTCTCGATCGCGTCGCCGACTTTGCTGATCTTGTCGGCCATCACCGCCATACGCCGGTAAAGTTCACGTCCCAGCTCAGCAATTTCCTGCGCATTTTTGGCGCTCTGTTCCTGCCGCCACCCGTATGCAACCGACTTCGCCAACGCCACCATGGTCGACGGCGTGGTGATGATCACCTTCGACGCAAACGCATCGTCGAACAGATCCTGATCGCGCTCCGCCGCAGCCGCCAGGAAATTTTCGCCCGGCACGAACAGCACCACGAAATCCGCCGTCGCCGGCACGTGTTTCCAATAATCCTTCGACGCCAGATTCTTCACGTGCCCGCGCAATTCCGCGGCGTGTTTTTTCAAAAATCCTTCGCGCGACGTATCGTCGGTCGCTTCCATCGCGTCGAGATAGCCCGACAGCGCCACCTTCGAATCCACCACGATGCAGCGCCCGCCCGGCAGGTTGATCACCACGTCAGGCCGCAAGCGCGCGCCCTCGCCATCGGTCGTCGTCACCTGCTCGGTAAAATCCACGTTCGGCGCCAGGCCCGAAAGCTCGAGCACATTGCGCAGCGTTTGCTCGCCCCAGCGCCCGCGCACCTTGGGCGACGCGCGCAACGTGTTCAGCAGCTGGCTCGTGGTCTTGTTGGTTGAACCAACCGCCTCGACCATCTGCCGCACCTGCTCGCCCAGCGCCGACTTGTCCTGCAGCCGCGCCTTATCCAGCGCTTCCACACTCGTCGCCAGTTTCGCCAATTGCTCTTGCGTCGGCGCGAGCACTTCTTTGACGCTGCCCTGAGCCGATTGCTTGTGTTTCTCGAACGTCTCGTTCGCCAGCGCCATGAAGCTGGCCTGCGTCTGCTGCAGCGCCTTCGCGGCGATGTCGGCAAAGCGCGCTTCTTCCGACTCCGAGCGTTCGGCCTTCTGCGCTTGCGAGGCCGCCAGCGCCGCCGCCAGCCGCACGTTTTCCTCACGCAGCGTTTTCAGCTCCGCCAGAGCCCGGTCCCGCTCGCCCTTGATAAGCTCCGCGCCGCCGGCGAGCGCTTGCGCCTGGATGGCGCGCCACGCGAAAAAGCCGGCGACGCCAATAGCCGCCAGCGCCAGCAAAGACAGAAGTGATTCGATCATTTCGGAAGCCTAGCTGATGCCGGCCCCGACCACATGCCCACCCAGCATAGCCGCGATTTCGCACATAGCGAAGCCGCTCAATCAGGCCTAAATTCGCTCCATGAACCCGTTTACCTATGCCATCCCCGTAGCACTCGGGGTTGTTTTCCTGATCCTGTGCTTCGGGATTTACACGTTGTTCCGTGGCGGCGATTTCGGCCGCTCCTGGTCCAACAAGGCCATGCGCGCGCGCGTTGTCGCGCAATTCGTCGCCATTTTGATTCTCTGCGCCGCCGCATGGTGGCAGTCAGCGCATCATGGTTAGGCTCGACAAGATCGTCACCAAGGCCGGCGACGGCGGCAAGACGCGCCTCGCCACCGGCGAGCCCGTTTCCAAAGCCAGCCTGCGCGTGGAAGCCTACGGCGCGGTGGACGAAGCCAATTCCACCATCGGCGTCGCCCGCCTCCACACAACCGCTGATCCGATCCTGGATCCAATCTTGGATCGCGCACAAAACGATCTTTTCGATCTCGGCGCCGATCTCGCCACACCGCATAGCGACGATCTGAAATTCGAGCCGCTGCGCATCAAGGCCAGCCAAGTCGATCGCCTCGAAGCCGAAGTCGATCAACTCAATGAGAAGCTGACGCCGCTCAATTCGTTCATCCTGCCCGGCGGCACGCCCGCGGCGGCGCACCTTCATGTCGCCCGCGCCGTCGCCCGTCGCGCCGAACGCGCCATCGTCGCGCTGGCCGCAGTGGAGAACATCTCCCCGGAAACGGTAAAGTTCGCCAACCGGCTTTCAGACTTGCTGTTCGTCGCCGCCCGCTACGCCAATGACCAGGGCCGCGCCGACATTCTGTGGAAACCAGGCGCCAACCGGTGAACCGCGGCAGCGTCCACCACCTTGATCTGACACTGAAGGACGCCCACGCTTCACGCGCCTTTTATGAAAGCGTGCTCGGCTTCATGGGCTACAAACTCAGCACCGAATATCCGATCGGCTACGATTTCGATCTGGTTGATGAGCGCGTCGGCTTCTGCTCGGTCGGCATCCGCAGCGCCAGCGGTCCCAACGCAGAACGCACCCACGACCGCTACACCAGCGGCCTCCACCACATCGCCTGGACCGCCGCCAGCCGCGACGATGTCGACGCCATGCATGCGCACCTGCAGAAAATCGGCGCCAACATTACCGATCCTCCAAAGGATTATCCCGAGTATGGCGAAGGCTACTACGCCGTCTTCTTCACCGACGCCGACGGGCTGAAGCTGGAATACGTGTACAAGCCACAAAAATAGAGCGGTCCGTACTTGCGTACGGACCGCTCCGAAAGACGACACGATGCACGTTAGTGCTTCATGTCGTCCTTATCGGCGCGACGGGCGGCGTCTTTGATGTCGCCCAGGCCCTTGCGGGCCTCGCCCTTCGCCTTGTCGACTGCGCCTTCGGCCTGCATCTTCTTGTTGTCGGTCATCTTGCCGACCGCTTGCTTGGCGGAACCAGCGGCCTTATCGGCAGCGCCTTTGACGTGTTCCTTATCCATTGGACTTCTCCTCGCTTGATCTTGGGGTGTGCGAGAAGAACGGTCTTACCGTCGCCCGAGTTCCGGTATTTTCACAGCTTCGGGTGCGTCAGGTGATGTATTGCGCGCCGTTCATCGTCAGCGTCGAGCCGGTCATGAAACCTGAGCCTTCTGACGCCAGGAATGAGACCGCGCTTGCGATTTCCTCGGCCTTCCCCAAGCGCCCAACCGGGATCGCCGCGATAATCTTCTTCATCGCTTCTTCCGGCACCGCCGCCACCATGTCGGTGTCGATGTAGCCCGGCGCCACTGCGTTCACCGTCACGCCCTTGTTGGCGCTTTCCTGCGCCAGCGCTTTGGTGAAGCCGATCATGCCGGCCTTTGCCGCCGAATAGTTCACCTGGCCGACTTGGCCCTTCTGACCATTGATCGAGGTGATGTTGATGATGCGCCCCCAGCCGCGCGCACGCATGCCTTCGATCACCTGACGGGTCATGTTGAAACACGAATCCATGTTGACGCGGATGACTTCCGACCATTGCTCATGGCTCATCTTGTGGAAGAAGCCGTCGCGCGTAATGCCGGCATTGTTCACCAGCACATCGATCGGCCCGAGTTGCGCTTCCACCGCCTTCGCCGCGGCGACGCAGTCATCCCAGTGACCGACATTGCCTTTGACCACCATGATCCCGAGTTCTTTGGCGGTGGCTTGTGCGGCTTCCTCGTTTCCCGAATAACCGGCCGCGACCTTCATGCCATCGGCCTTCAACCGCGCCGAGATCGCCTTGCCGATGCCCCGGGTTCCCCCGGTGACGAATGCGACGCGCGCCATGAAATCCTCTCCTCAGAATTTTATCTTTGTTGACGCCACTTTGCCCGTCCGCGCCCACGAGGCAAGCCCGGCGCCGCCAGGTTCGCCCGATTTCGCTGAGGTGCGCTGCGCGCTAGCGCCCGAGATCGCGCAAGATCGCCGCGAAGCGGTCGCGCTCGGACGCCGGCACGCGCGCACGCACGCGTGCGATCAGATCCGCCTCGCCGTTGGCCTCTCGGGCTTCGTCTTCCACAAGGTGACGCGAGATTGGCCCCAGGATCGGCGTGAGCTTGGCTGCCAAGAGTTCGATCAAGCTCGACGCGATCGGCGTCCGCGCCAACACTGGCGCGCCGGCGCCAACCTTTGTGAGCGCCGCAGCGCAAGCCTGCAGCGCCGCATCATAGTCGCGCGTTGCGTCGATGAATTGCACGCGCGCCAGCCGCAGTGGCGCCTGGCACGCCTCCACCAGCACCGGCACGACCTGCTTGCCCGCATCGAGCGCCACGCTGATTTCGTCGAGCACGTTCTCGGACGCCACCGAACGTGGCGACATCACCAGCACGACGCCGATGCTTTCGCGTAAGCCTGCCTCGACCGCACGGTCCCAGCGGTCGCTCGGCTTGATATCCAACTGATCAACCCAAATCTGCGCGCCCGCGCGCCGCAAGTCGTTCGCCAGCCGCAGCGCCACGTCTGCATCCGCGCGCGCATAACTGAGAAAGAAATGCGCCATGCGCTAGCGTTTCGACAGCATCCGCATCGCCTCTTCGAGGCTTCTGCGCATGCGATTGAACGAAGCCACCAACGTGGCGATCTGATCTTTGCCTTTGCGCGTGTACTCGGCGACGTCGCTCTTGCCCATGCTCACATCTTCGGCGATCCGCGACAGCGTCATGACCGGACGAATGACCACCAGCCCGAGGCCCAGGTTCAGCACGATCGCCAGAAACGCGAACACGCCCAGGAAAAGTCCGAGGAACAGCAAGCGGATGTCCGCTGCGCGCGCAAACGCCACGCTCATCGGCACCGATACAATCTGCGCGCCGACAATTTCGTTCGCATGCCAGCCAAAGCCATGCTGCGGCCCATACGAGGCCAGCATCGAAGCTGGCGCACGCTGCGGGGTGTCGTGACATTCCAGGCAACGCGCATCCACCGAGATCGGGCGCGATAGCGTCAGCACCGGCCCGCGAAACGTCTGCCGCTCATTGATGACTTCGCGCTGCGCCGGGTTGGCGCGAAAATACTCGACGATGTCAGCTTCCCAATCCTGCGGACGGTCATCGAGATTGGTCGGGTTCAGCGCCACTTCACGGTACGAATAATCCGGGAAGCGCGCGTGCAGCACCTGAAAGCCTTTGGTCGCCGCGTAGGCCGACACAGCTTGCGGATGAAAGTGCGCGCCGATGTCGCCCTGCAACAAAGGCGCGACTTCCTCGGAGGTGTAGCTACGCGCGCCTGCGGCGCTCTCCATCATGATGCGCGAACTTTGGATCACCTCGTCGCGCGCGAGTCCGTTGAGAAACGGCGTGGCGGCCAGCGCAAACACCGCCGCGCCGAGCAAGGCGATGCCCAACAGCAGCAAATTGAGCTTTGTTCTCAGCCCCATGCGACCCCCGAGCCTGGACGGAAGCGAGCATATTCGCTTACGTCAGCACCTTGTCAAAGCACCATTGGCCGCAACCATGACCACCCTCGCCGAAGCCCGCATCGAAACCGTCCGTAACCACATGGCCCTCGAAATCACCCACGATTGGGATGCGGTGATCGCCACCTTCCAGCACCCGCGCTACGAAATGTACGGCGGCGGCCAGGTTTTCGACGGCGAAGCCGCCGTGCGCGGCTATTTCGCGGCGTCGCGCACGCCGTTCCCCGATCAAGGCAACGAGATCATCGCCATCGCCCATGACGGCGACACCGTCCTCGTCGAATTCTGGCTGACCGGCACCCACACCGGGCCGCTCAAAGTCGGCGCGCGCACCATCGCCCCGACCGGCAAAAGCTTCCGCATGCGCATGGCCGCGTCGTTCGAGTTCGCGCCGAACTCGGACAAGATCGTCTGCGAGCGCCCGTATTTCGATCAGAGCGCAGTGTTGCGCGAACTCGGGATCGCATGAAGCGCTTGGTTCTGATCTATGGCGCGGCCTTAGCCGCCGGCGCCTTCGCGCTGCAGTGGCTGCAGTACAAATTCCTCGTTCACGCGTTCCCGGCCGAGATCTATATCGGCTTGATCGCCATTGCCTTCGCCGCGCTCGGTGTATGGGCCGGCATGCGCCTCGCGCGCCGTCCCGCTGCCGCAACGTTTGAGAAGAACACCGCCGCGCTGACGACGCTCGGCATCACCCAACGCGAGCAGCAAGTGCTCGGCCTGCTCGCCGCCGGCAAATCCAACAAAGAGATCGCCCAGTCGCTCGGCGTATCGCCGAATACAGTGAAAACCCAAGTCGCCAGCTTGTATCAAAAGCTGGAGGTGCAACGTCGCACCCAAGCCATCCACAAGGCCCGCGAGCTTGCGCTGATTCCGTAACGCAACGCGGACCGCCGGCGTTCGTGGCTCGCGCACCCTTCGACAAGCTCAGGGTGACGCTACCTTGAAATTTGCGCGGCCCTCTATGGCGTCAGCCTGAGCCTGTCGAAGGCCGACGCTCGCACCGATGCGCCTTCCAGGCGGCGTCCGCTACGGAGAAAACGGCTGAAATTGTCGATTTCACCCGTTCGGGTGATTTATCGCCGCCGCGACATTTGCCTTTCCTCACGGCGCACAGCACGGAGAAACGCATGTTCAGCACCGCCCTTCGCTACGGCCTGATCGCCGGCGCCATTTCCATCAGCGTTCTGGTTTTCGGCATCCTGTCCAGCAACGGCCAGAGCAACCACGCCTTCGCTTCTGTCTGGTTCGGCTACACCGTCATGTTGGTGGCGCTGTCGATGATCTTCCTGGCCATCCGCGACTACCGAAACAACAAGCTCGGCGGCGTCATCAAATTCTTTCCAGCCTTTGGCCTGGGCGTGCTGATCTCGCTGGTTGCCGGCATCGTCTATGTGCTCGGCTGGGAAGCCTACGAATACGCCACCCACTACGCGTTCGCCGACGAGTACGCCGCCAGCCTCATCCGCCACGCCCGCGCCAGCGGCGGTTCGGCCGAAGCCGCAACGGCCCAAGCCGAGGCGTTCAAAGTCCAATACGCCAACCCGCTCTACCGGATGCCGATGACCTTCGCCGAAATCTTCCCCGTCGGCCTCCTGATCGCGCTCATTTCGGCGGCGGTGCTGCGCAATCCCAAAGTGCTGCCGGCCCGCGGCTAGAAACGAAATGCCAGAAACGAAAACACCGCCGCTGAGGTTTGAACCTCGGCGGCGGTGTTGCGGCGGCCGTTTTCACGGCGCCACGGAAGCAAAAGCTACTTGCGCTTCGCCTTCTTCGGAGCGGCCTTCTTCGCCGCCTTTTTCGCTTTCTTCGCCACGTGAATGCTCCATTGGCATACAAGACCTTGTCGGTCCGGCACGCACAATGTGCAGCGATTCCAGACTCAATGGTTAACGCGAAAATTTACGCGGGCGCCGCGACACTCGTTGCGCGCGCCGTGCGTGACCACAACAGCCAGCCCAAGCCGCCGCACCAAACAAAAAACGCTGCAAACAGCGAGCGTTGCAACAGTCCGAACACCGGCTTCACCAGATGCCAGAAGGCGCCGTTGTCCAAGAGCGCCGCCAGATTAAGCGCGAGACTCGCCAGCGTCAGCACGTACA
>DASZWS010000237.1:0-1709 GCA_035546515.1 Vitreimonas sp.
GCAAACGCGTTGACGATCTGTTCGTAGCTGACGCGCGCGCCGGCCATAAACCGCTCCATGTCGAAACCTGGGTCTGCGCGGATGATCGCCATCACCCCATCGCCAGCGGCCGCGCCCCGCAGGGCGCCGGGTGCGAACGCCATGCGCGGTCCGCCGGGCGCCAAGCCTTGCGGCGTGACCGGTTGCGGCGGCGGTTCGGCGCCGGTGCGGCGGCCCAGGACCGTATAGAGCTTGAACAGCACGAACGCCGCGAAGAAGCCTACGACGGCCATAAAGATCAGGTCTTGATCCAAGTCGGCGCTCCCTGGCCTTAGCTTATGCGCAAGATAGTGCTAACAGGGGCGCTTCGCCAGCAAGGTTGCCGCCCCTCCTCAGCCATGTTAGCCCGCCTCCGGGGGCGGGAATTCAGAACGAGTTGGCGCATGGACACGCAGGCTGCGGGCCAAACCGGACCAGTTTCGCCAGAATCGCCACAAATTCGGGTGCTCTCGCAGTACCTGAAAGAGTTGTCATTTCGCAATCAGCTCGGCGGCATCGCCGGCGACGCCTATGACACACCGCCGCAGTTGGACATGGGTGTTGAGGTAAAATCGCGCCCCGTTGGGTCTAACAACGAGGCTTGGGAAGCGGATTTGCACATCAACCTGCAGGCGCGCCGCGGCGAGACCGCGATGTTTTCCGCAGACGTTGTGTATTCCGGCCTCTTTCAGTTCGTGAACATGCGCCCCGAAGATGTGGAGCCGACGCTGTGGATCGAGTGCCCGCGTCTGTTGTTTCCGTTCGCGCGCGCCAAGCTCGCGGACGTGACGCGTGAAGGCGGATATCCGCCGGTGATGATCAACCCGATCGATTTCACGCCGCTGTACTGGGATGAGCTGCGCCAGCGGCAAGAGCGTGGCGAGGTCCCCTTACAGGCCTCGGGCTTTTAGCTTCCCACTTTCAGCCACAAAGCTTGCGCGCCTAGACCTGTTACGAACGCGGCGTGCGCCGCAGCTTCTTCATCGCTTATGCGCGGCGGCAACGGCGTCGGGCGCTGCGCACGTGGTGCGTAGCGTATCACCTGCTCGGCGGCCCCTGACCGTTCGGCGGTAGCGGCTGCATCTTCGAACACCAGCGCCTGCTCGCGCCCGCCTCTCAGTTGCAGATAGACCTCCGCGAGGATGCGAGAGTCGACCAGCGCGCCGTGACCGCCCGGCCCTTTGCGCGCCGCAAGATCGAAGCCGTAGCGATCAAGCTGGTAGCGCCGGGCGAGCGCATCGAGCGAGCACGAGGCGCCGGGAAACTTTTTGCGCGCGATCACCATGGTGTCGACGAAGCGCTCGGCCGCGATAATGTCACGACCGCAGCGCCGCAATTCAGCGCAGATGAAAGCCTGATCGAACGCCGCGTTATGCGCGACCAGCGGCGCATCGCCGATGAAGTCGAGAATTTCATCGACAACGACCGAGAATTTCTCGTGCTTCTCGAGAAAATCCCGCGTCAATCCGTGTACGCGCACCACCTCTTCCGGCACGCTGCGCTCAGGATTGAGATAGATGTGCAGCTCGCGCCCGGTGCGCTCCAGCCCCATCAGCTCGACCATGCCGATTTCCACAATGCGGTCGGGCATGTCGGGGTTGATCGGGTCGAGGCCCGTGGTTTCAGTATCGAAGACGATCTCGCGCATTTGCCCGTCGGCTAGTCCTGTTCGCCGAGCGCGTCCAGCACGG
>DASZWS010000238.1:0-5977 GCA_035546515.1 Vitreimonas sp.
TACATTTTCCATGGTCGCGTGAAAGCGCTGGCCGACGCCGCCCGTGAGGGCGGTCTCGAATTCTGAGGAAGTTGGGATGACTGACGAAACAGCAGGCGCCCCGCCGGCGGAAGCCAGCGAAACTCCAGGCGAACAGCCCCGTGGGCGTGGGCCGCGCGGCCCGCGTCGTGGCGGTCCCGGCGGCGGCCGTGGTCCCGGCGGCCCGGGCGGCGGTCGTGGGCGGCGTGACGATCGCGGCGGCCGCGGCGGTCAGCCGGAAGAGCGCGCCGAGGGCGAACTGGTCGATAAGCTCGTCGCCATCAATCGCGTCGCCAAGGTGGTGAAGGGCGGCAAAAACTTTGCGTTCGCCGCGCTCGTCGTCGTCGGCGATAAGAAGGGCCGCGTCGGCTACGGCCACGGCAAGGCGCGCGAGGTGCCGGAAGCGATCCGCAAAGCGACTGAAGAAGCCAAGAAGTCGTTGATCCGCGTGCCGCTGCGCGAAGGCCGCACGCTGCACCATGACGGCGATGGCCGTTGGGGCGCGGGCAAAGTCATGCTGCGTGCAGCGCCGGCCGGTAAGGGCCTCATCGCCGGCGGTCCGATGCGCGCTGTGCTCGAAGTGCTGGGCGTCAGCGACGTCGTCGCCAAGTCGAAGGGTTCCTCGAACCCCTACAACATGGTGCGCGCCACGATTGACGCGCTGCAAAAGCAGAGCTCGCCGCGCCACGTCGCCAACCGTCGCGGCCTCAAGGTCGCCGACATCGTCAACCGTCGCAAGGATGGCGCAAGCCTCGGCGACGTGCCGGCGGAGGGCTAAGACATGGCCAAGAAAACCATCAAAGTCCGCCGCATCGGCAGCCCGATCCGGCGTGACAACAATCAACGCGCGACGCTGAACGGCCTCGGCCTCACGCGCGCCAACAAAGTGGTCGAGCTTGAGGATTCGCCTGCGGTGCAGGGCATGATCCGCAAGGTCCATCACCTCGTCGAAGTCGTGAAGTAAGAGCAGTCCAATGAAGCTCAACGAACTCAGAGATAATCCCGGCAGCTCACCGAAGCTGATGCGCGTTGCGCGCGGCGTCGGTTCCGGCAAGGGCAAGACCGCTGGTCGCGGCGTGAAGGGGCAAAAGTCCCGTCGCGGCGTCTCGATCAATGGTTTCGAAGGCGGTCAGATGTCGCTGCACATGCGCATGCCGAAGCGGGGCTTTAACCCGCTCAACGGTAAGCGCACGCAGTGGATCAACCTTGGCAGCCTGCAAAAGGCCATCGATAACAAGGTTCTCGACGCCTCGATGGAGATCAACGAGGACACGCTCATTGAGGCCGGCCTGATCCGCCGCAAGAAGGATGGCATTCGCCTCCTTGCGCGCGGCGAACTGAAGACCAAAGTGAACCTGGTCCTGACCGGAGCGTCCGCGTCCGCCGTTGAAGCTGTTAAGAAAGCGGGTGGCAGCGTAACGTTGCTGAACCCGCCGGCCGAAGAAGCCGCGGCGTAAGGCATCGCGAAGGCGCCTTGGGGGGAAGCGTCAGGCGGCAAAGCCCGCTACGCTGAAGCATCACCTTCCATCAGGAAGGTTCAGTGTCGGAGTAGGGCGTGCCCTCAGCAGCAGAACAACTTGCCGCCAATATCAACTTCGCGGCCTTCGCGAAGGCGACGGATCTTCAAAAGCGCATCTGGTTCACGCTGATCGCGCTGATCGCTTACCGCATCGGGACGTTCATTCCGATCCCCGGCATCGATCCGGCCGCATTCGCACACGCGTTCCAGGGCCAGCAAAACGGCATCCTGGGCATGTTCAACATGCTGTCTGGCGGCGCTGTGAAGCGCATGGCCATCTTTGCGCTCAACGTGATGCCGTACATTTCGGCCTCGATCATCATTCAGCTGATGTCGACCTCGATTCCGTCGCTCGAGCGGCTGAAGAAGGAAGGCGAGGTCGGCCGCAAGCAGATCAACCAATATACGCGCTACCTGACGCTTGTGCTGGCGATGGCGCAGGCGTTCGGCATCGCCGCGGGTCTGCAATCGAGCCAGGGCGTGGTCCTCAATCCGGGCATCCAGTTCGTCGCCTCCACCGTTATCACCCTGACCGGCGGCACCATGTTCCTGATGTGGCTGGGCGAGCAGATCACTGCGCGCGGTGTCGGCAACGGCGTCTCTCTTATCATTTTCGCCGGCATCATTGCCGACGCGCCGCGCATCATCCTGCAGACGCTGTCGCTGGCGCGCGCCGGCGACGTCAATATGTTCGGTGTCGTGCTGATCGCGCTGGTGATGGTCGCTGCGATCGTTTTCATCGTATTTATCGAACGCTCGCAGCGGCGTCTGGTGGTGCAATATCCCAAGCGCCAAGTCGGCAACCGCATGTTCATGGGCGAGAACTCGTTCTTGCCGTTGAAGATCAACAGCGCGGGCGTCATCCCGCCGATCTTCGCCTCTTCGCTGCTGCTGCTGCCGCAGACGTTGATCACGTTCGGCGGCATGGGCGCCAATCCGCCCGAGTGGGTGCAAATGCTGCAGGCCACCATCGGCTACGGCAAACCCGGGCACATGGCGCTCTACGGCTTCGGCATTATCTTCTTCACGTTCTTCTACACGTCGATCGTGTTCAATCCGGAAGAAACCGCCGACAATCTGCGCAAGTACGGCGGCTTTCTGCCGGGTATCCGTCCGGGCAAGAAGACCGCCGAGTATCTCGATTTCGTGCTGACGCGGCTGACGGTTATCGGCGCGGCCTACATCACCATCGTGTGCTTGCTGCCGGAAATTCTGATCTCGGCCTATGGCGTGCCGTTCTATCTCGGCGGCACCTCGGTGATGATCGTCATCTCGGTTACGCTTGACACCGTTGCGCAGATTCAATCCCATCTGGTTGCGCACCAGTACGAGGGCCTTATCAAGCGCTCGAAGTTGCGCGGCAGTGGGGCGCCAAAGCGATGAATCTGATCCTGTTCGGACCGCCGGCGGCGGGAAAGGGCACGCAAGCCAAAAGGCTCGTTTCCGAACGCGGATACATTCAACTTTCCACAGGCGACATGCTGCGCGCAGCGCGCGCATCGGGATCGGACCTCGGCAACCGCGTTGCCGCGATTATGGATTCCGGCGCTCTGGTGTCGGACGAAATCGTCATCGCCCTGATTGAAGAAGCGCTCGCCAACAATAAAGGCGCAGCGGGTTTCATCTTCGACGGTTTCCCGCGCACGGTCGCGCAAGCCGAAGCGCTGGATGCGATGCTCGCGCGCCACGGCAAACAGATCGATCGCGTGGTGCGACTGGAGGTCGACCCTCAAAAGCTGATGGATCGGGTCGCCAAGCGTTTCGCCGAAGAAGGCCGAGCAGACGACAATCCAGAAAGCTTCAAGGTGCGCCTGAATGCGTACCTGGCGCAGACCGCGCCGCTGGTGCCGTATTACGAAAACCAGAAGAAGGTGCGTGGCGTCGACGGCATGGCCGATATCGAGACCGTCGCCGCCAGTATCGGCAAGGCCATCGACGCTTAGGCCGTCAATCTCCCTGCGCGCAAATCTGCGAACGCCTCATGGATTTCAGCTTCAGTGTTCATCACGAACGGTCCGCCGGCGACAACCGGCTCGTTGATCGGCTCGCTCGCGTAAATAAGCGCGCGCGCCTTCGTCGGCGAGGAAAGTGGGAGCGTATCCTCGGTGTCCACGGGATCAGCCCAGCCGACTTGGCCCGCACGTAAAGAGGCGCCGCCAACCTCGGCCTCGCCTTCAAGCACGTACACAAAGGTTCGCGCCTTCGCCGGGATCGGCGCATCATAGTGCGCGCCCGTTTCCAGGCTCACATCAATCAACGTCAGCGGCCAGACGCTGCCTTGCGAGCCCGCATCCGCGTAGAAACGCGCAGTGACGCCTTCGCGCACGTCCACACGCGCCGCATCGAGTTTGCGGTCGGCGTATCGCGCCTTGGTTCGCTTCAAGCGCGCGGGCAGATTGAGCCAAAGCTGCAGCGAATGTACGCCGCCAGGCGCGGGCATCTCGCTGTGCATCACCCCGCCGCCCGCGGTCATGAATTGCACATCACCAGCGCCGAGTACGCCGTGCGCGCCGGTGTGATCACGATGCTCCAGCGCACCGTCGAGCACGAAAGTGACCGTCTCCATGCCGCGATGCGGATGTGTTGGAAAACCTGACGGCGGCGCAAACCAGTCTTCCGCCATCAGTAGAAACGGCGACTGGTTCGCGTAATCCGCCGGTGCGACGACGAGGCGGTTTTGATGCGTCGGCGAACCGCCTTGCTTCGGCATCGCCTCAGTCGTGCGCGCGATCTTCAACATGCGGTATTCCTAGAATTGCAGCGCAGGCTTTTGTTCAAGCCGTGCGATCCATGCGGAGAAGCGATCGACGAACGTCGTCAGGAGCGCCTTCAACGTTTCATCGGCGACGTCGCCATTCTCGGCAATCTGGCCGGGCTTCAGCGAGAGATAAAGCTCAGGCTGCGAGATGAGTGCGATGTCGAGCACGGGCGCGATCGAACGTAGCTGCGATTGCGCCACCGCCGTACCGATCGCGCCTGGCGTCACGCCCGCGACAGCGCCGGGTTTGCCGCCCCAGGAGTTCTTGCCATACGGGCGCGCGCCCCATTCGATGGCGTTTTTCAGCACGCCCGGAATGGCGCGCAGATATTCCGGCGTCACGAACAGCACCGCGTCGGCGCTTTCGATTTCGCTCTTGAACCGCGTCACCGCGGCCGGCAGCTCCTTCTCGGCATCCTCGCTGTAGAAGGGGAGGTCGCCGATCTCGACGATCTTCAAGTCCAGTTTGGGCCGGGCCAGTTTGGCCAGAGCGAGGACGAATTGACGATTGAGGGAGGTCTTCTTGAGGCTGCCCACGATCACGGCGACTTTAGTCATTTCTATTCCCCTAGTAACGATTAGGTACTGGGGCTATATGAGTGCCTATGAAAACAGCTCAAGAACGCACATTCGCAGAACCAGGGCACACCGATGTGGTCGACCCTGAAAGCCACGACTGCAAAGCTGTCTCGGGCATTCTCTCCCGGGTAGGAGACAAGTGGAGCGTTCTGGTCATCATGCGGCTCGGTCCGGGCCCAAGAAGGTTCAATGAAATCAAGCGTATGATCGGCGGAATTTCGCAGCGTATGCTGACCCTGACGCTGCGTAATCTTGAGCGCGATGGCCTCGTCAGCCGCAAAGTGACCCCATCCATCCCGCCGCGCGTGGACTATGCGCTGACGGAGTTGGGCCGTGACTTGCTGACGCCAGTAGCGGCGCTTGGCGAGTGGGCCATTAAGCACCAGCCTTGCATCGAAGCCGCGCGCACCCAATTTGACGCGCAGTCCGGGGCCGATCCGTCGCAGCGAAAGCCCTAAACGTAACGTTGACGCGGCATTTCGCCCCGCTATAACCGCGTCCTTCGCGAATACCCAACACCGCGATGCCCCCCGAGCCATGAGGTTCGGCGGCGTCGCGTCTATTGCGTTTGGAGCACGTCACCATGGCCCGCATCGCCGGCGTCAACATCCCGACCCAGAAGCGCGTCGAAGTCGCGCTCCAATACATCCATGGCATCGGCAAAGCCTACGCCAAGGAAATCATGCAGAAGGTCGGCATCGACGCCGCTCGCCGCGTGAGCGAATTGACCGATAACGAAGTTCTGCAAATCCGCGAAACCATCGACCGTGATTACACCGTCGAAGGCGATCTTCGTCGCGAGACTGCAACGAACATCAAGCGACTGATGGACCTCGGCTGCTACCGCGGCTTGCGTCACCGCAAAGGTCTGCCGGTTCGTGGTCAGCGCACACACACCAACGCGCGCACGCGCAAAGGCCCGGCGAAACCGATCGCTGGCAAGAAAATCGCGACCAAGAAATAAGGACCTGATCCGTGGCCAAAGAAGCAGCAGGGCGCGTCAAGAAGCGCGAACGCAAGAACATCGTCACCGGCGTGGCGCACGTCGCCGCGTCGTTCAACAACACCATGATCACCATCACCGACGCGCAGGGCAACGCCAT
>DASZWS010000239.1:0-5590 GCA_035546515.1 Vitreimonas sp.
CCGATCTCGTCGTGCAAAGTGCGTTCGATGATGCCGCGCAGCTGCGTCCAGCCATCGTTCAGAACCCGCTTCACCAGTGACGCAGCTTTGCGCAGACGCGCCGCCAAGCGGCGAGCGTAGGGCAAGGGGTTGTTGTACACGCGGAGCACCGCTTCGAAGCGCAGCGCCAGTGGAATGGCGCTGCGGAATTTGGGTGAGAGTTTGCGCACGAGGGCGGCGTGAGCGTCCTTTCCGCCCCCGCTTGCGGGGGAGGTGGTCGCGAAGCGATCGGAGGGGGAGGCGCAGGATTGTGCGCGCTGGTCCACCTCACCCTTCGTCTCGCGGCTTCCGCCTTCGCTCTTCGAGCTTCGGCGGACAAGTTGCCGCGATCCACTTCCCCCGCTCGCGGGGGAAGAGTTCGGTTCTAGCAACGACGCTTCGATCAACAGCAAGCGGCGGATCAGCGCTTCGGCGGCGCGGAGCCAGGGGACGATGAGTTTGTAGTCTTTGAAGAGCAGCGTGTGGCGATCCGCCAGCTCTTGCGGTTCGCCGAAGAGGCCGAAGCACTCGCACAGAAATTCACGCATGCGCCGCCACAGGTCGATGGGCGCATTGCGGTGATCGGGTGGGAAGGTCGGCTCGGACATTTGCGGGCGAGTATGCGGCCCTGTGCACGGCGGTCGGAGTGATTTTGGCGCGGGCGTTGAGGCGGAAAGGAATTCGCACCGCTGGGTGTGGGATAGATGCATTTCTATCCACGCATTTGCGGATTGGCCTAGGCCGAGGGCGGGCGAGCGCTTGACGGCGGCTCTTCAGGTGATAGCACTGGATTGAAGGCCGGCCCGCGAGGGCGGGCCTTTTTTGTTGGCGCGGCGGCCGCCGCGTTTCAGCCGGATGCTCAAATCATGACCCAAGTGACGCTGCGCGCGGATTGCGCGCGCTGCGCGGCGCTGTGTTGCGTCGCGCTGGCTTTCGATCGTTCGGAACTGTTTGCGTTCGACAAGGCGGCGGGAGAGCCATGTCCGCATTTGTGCGGTGGGCAGTGTGCGATCCACGCTGTGCGCGAGGCGCGTGGTTTCAGTGGGTGCGCGGCTTACGATTGCCTGGGCGCTGGGCAGTACGTGGTGCAGAACTTATTTGGCGGCGCAGCGTGGCAGGACGAGCCCGCGTTGCTGCAGCCTATGCTGCGCGCGTTCGCGGTGGTGCGGCGCGCGCACGAGTTGCTGGCGTTGCTGGAGACGGCGACGCGGTTGCCGCTCTCCGGCGCTGAACGCCGCCGCCTAAAGACGTTGCAGCGAGAGTTGCACGCCGCAGCTGCGGCCGCGCGGACCAAAGCGTGGGATGAGCGGCTTGCGCGCGAGACGCATGGGTTTCTGCGATCGCTTGTGCGGCATGTTCGCCAGCTCGCCGTGCGGCAAGAGCTTAGCGGCTGAGTTCGCGCATGGCGCCGTCGAGGCCGGCGATGGTGAGGGGGAACATGCGGTTTTCGCCGATGATCTCGCGGATGACTTGGATCGAGGGCGTGTGGTCCCAGTGTTGGCGCGGCGTGGGGTTGAGCCAGACGCAGCGTTCGTAGATTTGCGTGACGCGCTGCAGCCAAATGGCGCCGGCTTCCTCGTTCCAATGTTCGACCGAGCCGCCGGGATAGGTGATTTCGTAAGGGCTCATGGTGCCGTCGCCGACGAAAAGGACGCGATAGTCGTGCGGATATTTGTGCAGCACGTCCCAGGTCGACCACTTTTCGTCGTGGCGGCGGCGGTTGTCCTTCCACACGCTCTCATAGAGGCAGTTGTGGAAGTAGAAGAAATCCATGTGCTTGAATTCGGTGCGCGCGGCGCTGAACAGCTCTTCGCAAAGCTTGATGTGTGAATCCATCGAGCCGCCGATGTCGAAGAACAAGAGCACGTTGATGGTGTTGCGGCGCTCAGGGCGCAGCACGATGTCGAGATAGCCCTGGCGGGCGCTCTCCTTGATGGTGTTGTCGAGATCGAGTTCTTCGGGGGCGCCATCGCGGGCGAATTTGCGCAGCCGCCGTAGCGCCACTTTGATGTTGCGCACGCCGAGTTCGACTGAGTCATCGAGATTTTTGTATTCGCGCTTGTCCCAGACTTTGACGGCGCGGCCTTGGCCTTTGGCGTCGCCGCCGATCTTCACGCCTTCAGGATTGTAGCCGCCATTGCCGAAGGGCGATGTGCCGCCAGTGCCGATCCATTTGTTGCCGCCTTCGTGGCGTTCCTTTTGTTCTTCGAGGCGCTTCTGCAGCGTCTCCATCAACTTGTCCCAACCGCCAAGCGCTTCGATCTGCGCCTTCTCTTCCTCGGTGAGGAATTTTTCGGTGAGCAGCTTCAGCCATTCGGCCGGGATTTCGGCGTTGATGGCGTCGCTGGTTTTGTCGAGGCCTTTGAAGACGTGGCCGAACACGCGGTCGAACTTGTCGAGGTGGCGCTCGTCTTTCACCAGAGCCGCGCGCGAGAGGTAGTAAAAATCGGTGACGTCGATGCCGATGGCTTCCTTCTCCAACGCTTCAACGAGCGTTAGATACTCCTTGAGGCTGACCGGCACGGCCGCTGAGCGGAGTTCGGTGAAGAAGCGCTGAAACATCTGCCGCCAATGTGGGTCAGGGCGCGAGGTTTGTCGATGAGGGACGTAGGGGGAGTTCGCTGATCAGCATGCGCCGGCCGTGCGCGGCGAGGTCGGTCAAGAAGCGCGTGGGATCGCGGACGCCGGCGGGCTCAGGTGCGCCGTTGGGCCAGGAGATGTTGCGGGTGACGCTGGGATCGTAAGTCTCGAAATGCAGCTGGCCGGTGTCGCTGATGTTGGCGATGAATTGGCCGCCCTGAACGCGGTCGCCGATGCGCAAATTCCAAACGTCGGTGAGGCCAGCTTGCACCTCGCCGTAAGTGGCGACGTAGCCGGCATGCGCGATCAGCACACACCAGCTCATCTGACCAGTGGCGGCGCGCAGGAACGGGTAGTTGGCAAGGATAATTCCGTCCTCGATGGCGATCACGGTGTCGCCGGGATCGGCGAACAGATCGACGCCGACATGGCGGCGCGTGGGATGGTCGGCATGCGCGGCGGGGCGCGGCGCGTTGAAGCGGCGCAGTGGGCGCGATGTGGTCTCGGTGGAGATTTCCAGTGCACGCGGATTGGTGGTGACGACGGGCCAGAAGCGCTGCGGGGCATCCCGTGCGCGCGCGGGTAATGCGAGAGTTACGGCGAGGCTGGTGAGCAGCGCGCGGCGGTGCATGTGCTCAGGCTGGTGGCCGAACGCGGCTTAATTTGGACCGGCTGTTGGCCCGCGTCGCCCTTCGACAGGCTCAGGGTGACGCTACTTTGAAACCGCTCAAGCGGAAGACGGCGTCAGCCTGAGCTTGTCGAAGGCCGACGCTTGCGCAAGCCTAGTTCGCGCCACCTCTTTGTTCGCGCCGCGCCAGGAAGGCCAGGCGTTCGAAGAGCATGACGTCGGCTTCGTTCTTCAGGAGCGCGCCGGCGAGCGGGGGGATGAGCTTGGTGGGATCGCGCTGCTTCAGGGTTTCCGGATCGATGTCGTCGGTCATCAGCAGTTTGAGCCAGTCGAGCAATTCGCTGGTGGATGGCTTCTTCTTCAGGCCGGGGACTTTGCGCATGTCGTAGAAGATTTTCAGCGCTTCGTTGACCAGGCGCTGCTTCACTTGCGGGAAGTGACTTTCGATGATCGCTTGCATCGTCGCTTCGTCGGGGAAGCGGATGTAGTGGAAGAAGCAGCGGCGCAGGAATGCGTCCGGCAATTCCTTCTCGTTGTTGGAGGTGATCATGATGATCGGACGCTGCGCGGCTTTGACCGTGCGGTTGAGCTCGTAAACGTAGAACTCCATGCGATCGAGCTCCTGCAGGAGGTCGTTCGGAAATTCGATGTCGGCTTTGTCGATTTCGTCGATCAGCAGGATGGGGCGCTGTTTGCTTTCGAAGGCTTCCCAGAGCTTGCCGCGCTTGATGTAGTTTTCGATGTCGGTGGCGCGGTCGTCGCCGAGCTGACTGTCGCGCAGGCGCATCACCGCGTCGTACTCGTACAAGCCTTGCACGGCTTTGGTGGTGGACTTGATGTGCCACTCGATGAGCGGCGCGCCGAGCGCCTTGGCCACCTCGAGCGCCAGCATGGTTTTGCCGGTGCCGGGTTCGCCTTTGACCAGGAGCGGCCGCTCCAGGGTGATCGCCGCGTTGACGGCGACCTTCAGGTCTTCCGTAGCGACATAGTCCTTGGTGCCTTCAAACCGCATCTCAACTCCCGACGTTGCGCTCCAGCAATAAGGCGCGCGCTGCGTTGGGCGCAAGCGGCAGCAATGTCTCGTTAACCGATACGGCTGACTCTTGGGCGATTGACTCCCAGAACCGGGGGAGAGGGCTCATGCCTCTGAAACTGTCGTTGCGTCCGGGCGAGAAGTTCGTCGTCAACGGGGCGGTCGTGCAAAACGGCGATCGCCGCGCGTCACTGGTGCTGCAAAACAAGGCCTCGGTGCTGCGCGAGAAGGATATCATGCAGCCCGACGACGTCGACACGCCGGCCAAGCGCATCTATTTCCCGATCATGCTCATGTATCTCGACGATCAGGGGCGGGATAAGGCCTACGCCGAATTCGCCGCGCGCCTGGCCGAGTTCATGGGCGCGGTGCGCGACCACGGCGTGCTGAGCGAATGCATAGGCGTTTCCAAAGAAGTAATGGCCGGTGAGTACTACCGCGCTTTGATGCGTTGCCGAAAGCTCATAGCATATGAGGCGGAGCGCTTAGGGCTGGGGAGCCATGTCGATCAAGGCGTACCAGCGCGCAGCCACGCAGGCTGACAGCGCGCGAGAGCTGGAATACCGGGCGTTCGGCCAGGTCACTGCCGGGCTCATGAAGGCAAAAGAGGGCGCCGCTTCGCCGGCCGAGAAGGTCGAGGCGCTCGACGCCAACCGCCGGCTTTGGAGCGTGCTCGCCAACGATTGCGCGGCGCCGACCAATCAATTGCCGATGACTTTGCGCGGGCAGATCATCTCACTGGCGCTGTGGGTGGCGAAGTATTCGAGCAGCGTGCTGCGCGAGAACGCCGACATCGCTCCACTGATCGACATCAACCGCACCATGATGGAAGGCTTGGCGACGCGTTGAACCCGGCAAGAATTGCCGAGCTCTAGGTAAATTATTCCGACACGATTTATTCAGTTGGAAGTTCCGAATCGACCAGCTGTTAACTTCTTCCCCTTAGAAACACAGGCCTCACGAGGCGCAGTGTTCGCAAAAATGCGGGCAGGGCGCTTCGCAGGCAAAAACGCCTGAACCCAGCCAAAACGGCTGGTCAACGTCGTCCAGAAGGACTGAAAAATTATGGCTAGCGTCAACACCAATTACGGCGCCCTCGTCGCGCTGCAATCCCTGAACAGCACGACCAAGCAACTCGCTGACGTGCAAAACCACATCAACACGGGCCTCAAAGTTTCGTCCGCCAAGGACAACGGCGCCGTGTTCGCTATCGCTGAAGGCCAACGCGCTCGCGTGTCTTCGCTGAGCGCCGTGCAAGACGGCATCGACCGCGCCACCTCGACCATCGACGTTGCGCTCTCGGCCGGCCAAGCGATCGGCGACATCCTGAA
>DASZWS010000240.1:0-7339 GCA_035546515.1 Vitreimonas sp.
TTCGACATGGTGGCGTTGGCGTCTTCGTTGGTGATGATATCCGCGAACGACGCGCCGACGGGGATGAGTTCGCCGCCCTCCCAAACCTCTTCATAGCGCGCGCGGCGTTCCTCCTCGCTCACGGCGAGGGCGCTCACCAGCGAACGCTCGAACGGCACGCCCGCGCCGCTCATGCGCGCGGCTTGGCGATAAGCGGCGCGGTCTTTCTCGTAGGCGGCCCGCTTGGAATTTTTCACTGGGCCGTTGCGCGCGGGGATGGAGTAGGCCGGCGTTCGTTGAAACACGGTGAGCTGCTTGGCTTGCTGCGCGATCAGCGGGATCGATTGCACGGCCGATGAGCCGGTGCCGATTACGGCGACGCGCTGGCCGGTGAAGTCGACGCCGGCGTGCGGCCACGAACTGGTGAAATAGGAGGGGCCCTTGAAGCGCTCCGTACCTTCGATCTCTGGAATTTTCGGCATCGAGAGGCAGCCCGTCGCCATGATGTAGAAGCGCGCGACGTAGGTTTCCCCTTCCACCGTCTCAATGCGCCAGCGCGACGTGGCTTCGTCCCACGTCGCGTTTTTCACACGGGTTTTGAAACGAATGTCGCGCCTGAGATCGTAACGATCGGCCACATGCTGCAGGTAGCGCAGGATTTCAGGCTGGGTGGCGTAGCGCTCGGACCATTGCCACTCTTCTTCGAGCTTGGGGTCGAAGGAATAGCTGTAATCGACGCTTTCGATGTCGCAGCGCGCGCCGGGATAGCGGTTCCAATACCAGGTGCCGCCGACATCGTCGGCCGCCTCCAGCACGACGGCGGAAAAGCCGTCGCCGCGCAGTTTGTGCAATTGGTAGAGCCCGGCCATGCCCGCGCCGACAATGACCGCATCGAGATCGCGCGTGTCGCCGTCCATAAGCTCCTCCCTGGAGCATGTGATTTTGGACAGAGCATGACGCGTTACGTCCGGTAAGCGCAAGCGCGCTTGGCGGAGGACGTCAGATACGGTTGGCGCGTGCGATGGCGCCGAGGTGCAGGGCGCTCGGCTTAAGCGTGCGGGCAAACGTGCGCAGGTCGACCGAGACCAAGCCGAAATGCTTGCTGAAGCCGGAGGTCCATTCGAAATTGTCCAGCAGCGACCAATACATATACGCGTGCACCGGGATGCCTTCGCCGATGCAGTCGCTCACGCCGTCGAGCGCGGCGTCGATGAAGGCGATGCGGCGCGCGTCGTCATTGGTGGCGATGCCGTTTTCGGTGACGTAGATGGGCTTGCCGATCGTCTCGTGCGCCCAGCGGATCGTCGTGGCTAGCGCCTGGGGATAGTATTCGTAGCCGGCGTCGGTGAGTTCGGCGCCAGGGGGCGGCGGCACGACGCCGTTGGCGTCGACGCGGAAGCGCGAATAGGTCTGCACACCGAAGAAATCCGCATGGGAGCGGGCGACATCGATCCAGCTGCCATACAGGCGTTCGCGGCCGCGGTCGGCCCAGGCGGGATCGCCGACGGATTGAATGTCCTGCGTGGTAAGAGTGATGCCGACGGGCAGATCGGGGCGCGCGGCCTTGATCGCGGCGTAGCCTTTGCGATGCGCCTCCTGCAGCAGTGGCGTGCTGATGTCGGGATTGGAGAAGGCGAGGCTGGAGAAGTGCGTCGAGCCGGTGGCTTGCGCTGCCGCCGCAGCGGCTGCGAGCACCGCGGGCGAAGGCGTCGCGCCATAGAGAAAGCGCACCAGCAGCGTGATATTGGCCTCGTTGAAGGTTGTCGCCAGATGCATCAGGCCGCCGAGATGTTCGGCGACGCGCGCGCAATAATTCGCGAAGATGTCCGGTGAATCCGGCGCTTCGAAGCCGCCGCGCGCGGCAAACCAGATGGGCACTGTAAAGTGATTGAAGGTGACGACCGGCTTGAGGCTGTGCGCGCGACACGTCTGCAGCACGTCCGCATAGTGATCGAGTTCCGCGTTGGAGAAGCAGCCTTGCGTCGGCTCGATGCGTGACCACTCGATGCCAAGCCGATAGCAGTTGAAGCCGAGCCGTGCGGCGATGGCGATGTCTTCCCCGTAGCGATGATAGCTGTCGCAGGCGTCGCCGGAGCGTTCCGCGAACAAGGTGGGGCGTACGTTCTCGCGCACCCAAGAATCGCTGTTGGTGTTGTTGCCTTCGCTTTGGTGGCCGGAGATTGCCGTGCCCCACAGGAAGTCGCGTGGCAGTGCGCGTTTGCGCCGTTCTTCGGCGCGAGCATTCGCGGCGCTGCTCAGCGCCAACGCACCCGCGAGCACGCTACGACGTGATGCCTGCATGGGCTGTGGCTCCCCAATTTCTGCGCGCTTGCCGCGCGTCGCATAATCCTCATTCACTAGTGAGTGAGTATTGACGGCGGTCAAGGCCCGGTGCAGGCTTCGCGTTGGGCCGAACGAGAAAAAAGGGAGGGTCCGTTGGCGAGTCCGAACTCCGCGCGCACGCGCGCGCCGAGAGAATGCGCGATCTTGCGCGCGCGGGCGTCGCGCCTCGGATGACGCAGCAAGCCTCCATAAGCGCCCTAGCTGACGCCAGCGCCGTTCGCGCCGAACCAACCGGCCGCGCCTGGTTTGTGCTGGCGGTGCTTTGGTTCGTGTACGTCCTGAACTTTTTGGATCGCCAGCTGTTGTCGATCCTCGCCAAGCCCATTCAGGACTCGCTGCACATTACTGACGGCCAATTGGGTCTGATCGGTGGGCTCTATTTCGCATTCTTTTATTGTTTCATCGCCATTCCGGTTGGTTGGCTCGCTGACAAGACCAATCGCGTCGCAGTCTTGTCGCTCGCGTGCGGTATCTGGAGCGCGGCGACTATGGCCTGTGGCTTCGCCGCCAACTACACGCAGTTGGTGATCGCGCGCATGACCGTCGGGTTTGGCGAAGCGGGCGGCGTGCCGCCGTCTTATACGATCGTCACCGACTACTTTCCCCCGCATCGGCGCGGCACTGCGCTCGGCATCTACAATCTGGGGCCACCCATCGGCGCCGCACTTGGCGTCGCCTTTGGCGCTTCGATCGCCGCGGCGTTCAGCTGGCGCGATGCGTTCATTGTTCTGGGCGGCGTCGGCGTGCTGGCGGCGGTGGGCATTATCGCTTTTGTGCGCGAGCCGAAGCGCGGCGCCATGGACGGCCCGAACACGGCGCACGCCGGCGAAAAGAGCGGATTTTTCTCGACGTTTATGATGTTCTTTTCGCGCCCTTCGCTGCTCCTGGCCGCGCTCGGCAGCGGCGCGACGCAGCTCATCACCTATGGCGTCGGCAATTTCACCACGCTCTTCCTGATGCGCGAAAAGGGCATGACGCTGAGCGAAGTCGCTGTGTACTACGCGCTGATCGTCGGCATCGGCATGAGCGCCGGCATTTTTGCGTCAGGATGGGTGATCGATCGCTTCACGCGCCGTTCTAAAGTCGCATACGCCATTGCGCCGGCGATTTCATTGGCGCTGGCCGCGCCGCTTTATGTCGCCTTCGTCTGGGCGCCTCACTGGCAGCTGGCGCTTTTGTTTCTGATAGGCCCGACATTTCTCAACTACTTCTATCTGTCGTCATCGGTAACGCTGGTGCAGCAGGAGGTCCGCCCCGATCAGCGGGTGATGTCGGGCGCGCTGTTGTTGCTGGTGATGAACTTTATCGGCCTGGGCCTCGGCCCGACCTATGTCGGCGCGGCGAGCGACTATTTCAAACAGCACAATTTCCCAGAGCATTCCCTGCAAATGGCGCTCTACACCATGACGCCATTCTACCTTGTGGCCATCGTGTTGTTCTTGTGGTTGGCGCGGGTGCTGGCGAGAGAGCGTAAAGCGGCAAGGATTGTTCGATGAAAAGCGTTCACCGTTTCATTGCCGTTGCGGCGACGTGTTTGGCGCTTTCCGCTGTTCCTGGTGCGGAGCGCGTCGCCGGTGCTGATGCGGCGGCACAAGCGGCGCATGGGCCGATTGTTGAGGCGCCGGCGGGCGCGGTCGAAGGCCGGCTGCAGGATGCAATTCGCGTGTTCAAAGGCATTCCCTATGCGGCGCCGCCGGGTGGTCCGCTGCGTTGGCGGCCGCCACAAGCGGCGGCGACTTGGAGCGGCGTGCGCGACGCCACCGAATTTGGCGCGCCCTGCATTCAGCCGCCGGCCGGGGCGCCCAACCTTTATACCTCCGACATCGGCCGCGCGAGCGAGGACTGCCTCAGCCTTAATATCTGGACGCCGGCCGATGCGCACAATGCACCGGTGTTCGTCTGGATTCACGGCGGCTCGCTGGCTGGCGGCTCGGGCAGGGAAATGCTCTACGATGGCGCGCGGCTCGCGCAGCGCGGCATCATCGTTGTCACCATCAATTATCGGCTGGGCGTACTCGGATATTTTGCGCACCCGCTGCTGAGCGCGGAATCGCCCGATGGCGTCTCGGGGAATTATGGTCTGCTCGATCAGATCCAAGCGCTGCATTGGGTGCACGACAACATTGCTGCATTCGGCGGCGACCCGGCCAATGTGACTATCGCGGGAGAATCCGCGGGCGGCTTGAGCGTTATGTATCTGATGGCGGCGCCGTCGGCGCGCGGTTTGTTCGCGAAAGCCATCGCCGAAAGCGCCTACATGGTTTCAGCGCAGGAGCTGAAGCAAACGAGCCACGGCACGCCTTCGGCTGAAGCGACCGGCGAGCGTCTCGCGACGGCTCTGCACGCGACCGATCTCGCGTCGCTGCGCGCAATGGATGCGCAGCAAATGACCAACGTCGCCACGGCGACCGGCTTCTTTCCGTTTCTGGCGATCGACGGACACGTGCTGCCCGATCAGCTGGTCAACGTGTTCGATCGCGGGGAGCAGGCGCACGTGCCGTTGCTGGCCGGCTTCAACAGCGGCGAAATCCGCACCCTGCGTTTCCTGACGCCGCCGACGCCGGCGACCGCAAGCGCCTACGAAGCCGCCATCCGCGCGCATTACGGCGATCTCGCGCCGGAGTTTCTGCGCCTGTATCCCAGCACCAATCTGCAGGAGAGCATGTGGGCGACGACGCGCGACGCGCTCTATGGCTGGACCGCCGAGCGGCTCGCGCGCAAGCAGACCGCGGCGGGTGTGCCGGCGTATCTCTACATTTTCGATCACGGCTATCCGGCGATGGACAATGCCGGCTTGCACGCGTTTCACGCCGGCGAGCTGCCGTACGTGTTCGGCAATCTCGATCGCACGCCGCCGCTGTGGCCGCACATTCCGCCGACGGACAACGAGCGGCATTTCAGCGATGCCATGGTTGAGTATTGGACAAGTTTCGTGCGCACGGGTCACCCCGTCGCCGCGGGCTTTCAGGATTGGCCGGCGTACGACGGAGAAGGCTACTTCATGGCCTTCATGGATCGCCCGATCGTGTCGCGGCATCTGATGTCGGGGATGTACGATCTGCACGAAGAGGCGATGTGCCGCCGTCGCGCCGCCGGCGATCAGCCGTGGAACTGGAATGTGGGCATCATCTCGCCGGATTTGACGGCGCGTTGCGCCGCTACCCGTTAGCGGGCTTGCGCGGCTTCGGCGCAGGTTCTTTCGGCGTTGTGCCTTTGAGCGCGAGGAAGCCCGCGGCCATGAACTTGGCCATGCGCTTCTTCACTGCGGGAAAATCGTCGGAATGACAGATGCCGCCGGAGAGCCGATCGATACGGCCGGTGCGCGCCAGCGTGTTCATCAGCGCGCCGGTGACGAAGTGGTAGCCCCAGAAAATATCTTCTTCCGAGTAGTCCGGCAGCGCGCGCTTCAGCACACTGACCAGCTTCAGCACCACCGGATCGAAGTGCTCGTCCATCAGCCGCGCGCCTTCAGGCGTGTTGCTGACGCGCGCGCAGAACGTGGCTGAGTTCATCCACAGTTCGCCGCCTTCGTAGTAGAGGTCGAGGTCGGTATCCAAAAACGCGTGCAGCGCGCCTTCGACGGTGACGTCGTCGCCGTATTTCTTTTCGTATTCTTCCAGCGCTTTCATGCGCCGGCCGCTGGTGATCGGCGCCCGGCGCGCGAACACCTCTTCGAACAGGTGAGTCTTGTCCCGGAAATAGTAATGCAAAAGCGTCGTGTGAATGCCGACGCGTAAGGCCACATCGCGCAGCGTCACCCCGTAGAAGCCATGCTTGGAAAATAGAAACTCCGCCGCGTCGAGGATCTGCTCGACGGTTTCGGCGCGCTGTTCGGCCTTGGTGCGGCGAACGCGCTTGGCGTTTGCTTGTCCTGACATCAAACCAGCTCTTCAGTCCGTCGCGCGGAACGCAACCGTCAACGGTTTGCGACCTCTGTAGCGATCCTTCCATTTGCGTAGTCGCTGCGCAATTGGTTCTTGTCAATCTTGCCAGTCGCGGCAAGCGGCATGGCGGCAATTTGAACAACTTGATCGGGAATCCACCAATCCGGCACTTTGCCGCGCAGCAGCTTGAGTAAACGCTGCGCATCCACCAACTGGCCCTGGCGCGGCTCGATGGCGAGCACCGGGCGTTCGCCCCATTTTACATCGCTGCGGCCGATTACCGCGACCAGACCAACGGTGGGATCGCGTCCAACGATCTCCTCGATCTCCGCCGGGTTGATCCACTCGCCGCCGGATTTGATGAGGTCCTTGGAACGGCCGCAGATGCTGAGATTGCCCTCGGCGTCAATGCTGGCGAGGTCGCCGGTGTCGAAGAAGCCTTCGGCGTCGAGGGCGTCCTCATCCGCCTTGAAGTAGCGCGCAACGACGCTCGCGCCTTTCACTTTGAGATGTCCGACCACGTTGCGCTGCTCAGGCAGAGTTTCGCCTTCGGCGTTGGTGAGTTTGAAATCCAGGCCGAGCGGCAGCTTTCCGGATGCACGCGCGGTGGGCGGTGTGTCGTCGATGGGCGCGATGCTGCCGAGCGGCGACAGTTCCGTCATGCCCCAGCTCGTTTGCACGAAAGCGTCAAACCGCTTTTCCATGCGCTCGAGCAACGCATCCGGGCACTTGGAGCCCCCGATCAGAATGCGCTTCAGATCGGGCAATTCGCCGCCGACCTCGTCCAAATGATCGAGGACGCCGAGCCAGACCGTCTGCACGCCGGCGGCAACCGTCACGCGTTCGTCGCGCATGAGCTTGGCGAGCGCGGCGCCCGTGGCGTCGCGGCCAGGCAATACCAGTTTGGCGCCGACCGCCGGCCCGGCGAAGGGAATGCCCCAGCCATTGGCGTGAAACATCGGCACCGCCACAAGGATTGCATCGGCGCGCACGAAGGCGGTCGCGTCCGCCTGCAACGCGCGCAGCGTGTGCAGATAGTTGGAGCGATGCGTGTAAACGACGCCTTTCGGCTTGCCGGTGGTGCCGGAGGTGTAGCAAAGGCCGGCGTCGGTGTTTTCGTCGAACTGACCCCA
>DASZWS010000241.1:0-10820 GCA_035546515.1 Vitreimonas sp.
CTGCCGCGTGACGAATTTATGCGGGAACTCGAAAATCGAATTGAAACCGAGTCTCAAGCCTTGCTGCCGCCCAATCTTCGACGCAGCGTAGGGCCATGAAGCGTTTCGGCTGGCTCCTGATCCCGTGGGCGCTCTTCGCCATCGTGGTCGTGGGTTGGATCATCTACTGGAACATCGTCGCGTCCACCGCGGAAGCGCGCATCAACACTTGGATCGCGCAACAAAATAGCGGCGGGGCGCAAGTTTCGATCCAGCACATCTCGCGTCACGGTTTTCCAGTGTTAATGCGGCTGGAGATCGACGGCATCTCGTACAAGCCCGCGCGCGGCGGCTGGCAACTACAGACCACGCGGGCCGATCTCAATATCGAAATGCTCAACACCGAGCACGTGATCCTCCAACCAAAGGCGCCCCTCGCGCTGGTGCACGGCGACAACGCGGTCACCAACATCACGGCGCGCAACTTCCTCATCAGCGTGCGCACCCAGAACGGGCGCCTCGCGGTCGCCGGTGTCGAGACCGATGATTTGAAGCTCGACGATCCGGCGCAGCCTGGCATTCTGGCCGTTGCCAAAGTGGTGGCCAATGTCCGACCCGATCCGCGCGCCGCGGGCGACTATCAGCTTGCGTTCGAGGCCACGGACCTGGCGTTGCCAAGGCCGGTGCGGAGCTTTGAAGCGTTCGGACTGAGCGTGCCGTCGCTGCGCGCCAATATCGTGATCGAGCACGGGGCGGCGCTCATGCAATCTGGGCAAGGTGATCCGCTGGGACCGTGGCGCGATGCGGGCGGCAAGTTGCGATTTGAAGGCCTTGCGCTCGAATGGGGACCGCTGACGACAACCGGAACCGGCGAAGGCGCATTGGATGATCAACGCCGTCTTGCGGGGCGTCTGGTGCTGCCCATCGCGCATCCGGCGCCGGTGCTGACAGCGATCTCCAACAGCCCCGGCATCGACCCCAACGCGCGGCAGGCTTTGCAAATGCTGGCGGCGAGCTATGTCGTCAATGGGCGGCAATTGACGCTCGATGTCGACGCCCAGAACGGTGTGTTGACGCTTGAGGGCCTGCGCGTACGCGCGCTTCCGCCGGTGTATTGATGTTTGACATCCGCCTTCTCGGCCGCGCACTGCCGCTCAGCGCCTTTGGCGAAGTCTCCGTTGGCGCGCACCGTGAGAATTTCTCCGCCGACCTCGCTGTTTGGGATGAGGAGGACTACACAGCGAGTTGGATCCGCAGCGCCGCACACGTCATCGAGCATGGCTACGGGCGATTTCTCGTCTCTGTCGGCGGCAATGGCATGTACGAGAGCTGGGTTTGCCACACGCGCGGCGCCAACGTGCGCATTTTCAAGTCGATCATGCTGTCGACAGCGACCGAGCGCTTCACTTCGCCTTCAGACGCTGAAGCACCTGCTGAGGACTATGCGGCGCGCCACGAAGAGTCGCCGACAATGAACTACTATCACTGCAATCTGGTGGACATCGCCGACTTTGAAGCGCGCCTGCGCCGCGTCGCGGTGAGCTAGCGCTCCTTGTCGCGGCCCCAGTTGGGGGCGGCGGTATCTTGGCCAGCGTCGATGACTTCGCGGCGCATGCGCCGGGCGCGATCGAACAATTCGTAGAGCTTGTCGCCCTCGCCCCAGCGAATGGCGCGCTGCAGTGCCGAGAGATCTTCGGAAAAGCGGCCAAGGACCTCCAGCACCGCGTCGCGATTGTTCAAGAATACGTCGCGCCACATCGTGGGGTCGGAAGCGGCGATGCGGGTGAAGTCGCGGAAGCCGGACGCGGAGTACTTCACCACTTCACTTTCGGTGACGTTCTCCAGGTCTTCGGCCATGGCCACGATGTTGAAGGCGATCAGGTGCGGCAGGTGCGAGACGACGGCGAGCACCACGTCGTGGCGATCCGGCGCCATCACGTCGATCTTGGCGCCAAGCTGCATCCAGAAGGCGCTGAGCTTTTCGACAGCGGCCTTGTCCGCCGTGCTGTCGCCAAGCGGCGTGAGAATGAACCAGCGGTTCTGAAAGAGATTGGCAAAGCCGGCGTCGGGACCTGAGTGTTCGGTGCCGGCAAGCGGGTGACCGGGCACGAACACGACGTTGGGCGGAAGGTGCGGCGCGATGGCGGCTACGACGGCTTGTTTCACCGAGCCAACGTCGCTGACGATGGCGCCGGGCTTCAACGCCGGCGCGGCGGCTTGCATGGCTGGCCCCATGGCGCCGACCGGCACGGCGGGAATGACCAAATCGGCGTTTGCGACGGCCTCCGCTGCGGTGTCGAACACTTCGCCGAGACTGAGTTCGCGCGCGCGCTCCCTCACCTTGGGGTCGGCGTCATAGACCGCGATACTCCCTGCTGCGCCAAACTCGCGCGCGGCGCGCGCGATCGATGCGCCAATCAAGCCGACGCCAAGAATGGCGATGCGTTCGAAGACAGACATCAGACGCGCGCGTAGGAGCCGAGAACGCGGACGCCCTCGAGGCCCGACGCCGTCAGCGCCGCCGCGCGCGGATCGTTGACGCTGACGAAATCCTCGATGCGCAGCAGCACGCGCGGCTCGGAGCGGGCGATTTCTTTGCCCACGAGCTTGGCATCGTTGAGCGCGCGCTGCGCGCGATGATGCGGATCGAACGCAAGCACGAGGGAGATGTCGCCGCCGGCTGCCTCGTTGGCGGCGTTGGCGAACACGCAGGCTTCCGGATCGTCGCCGACGCCGGACACGGGCAATCCCCCAATCAGGTGCAAGTCGTGAAAGCGGCGCTCGGTGAGCGCGGGCCACCACGATCCGACACCAGGCGCGGCGGGCCATGGCGTCACCGCCACGCAGCGATCGGGCGCTTCGGCGGCGCGCATCAATGCATCCTGCGGCTCGCCGACGTGACTGATCCGGGTTCTGGCGCCGAAATGACGCCGCGCAATGTCGAATAGGCGCGTTGGGTCGCTGCGGGCGCCGCCGACCACGACGTCGATCACTTTCTGCCGGCGCAGGCCTGCCGAGATCAGCGCACGCCAGAGCTCGATCACTAAATCGCGGTCGAGCGGCGCAGGCGCCTCGGACACCAGCCGCCGCAGCATCGCCACTTCGCGACCAGGCCGGATCGGCAAGCCGGGCTGCGGCGCTTTCGTGTGCGCAACATCCTCCGTGAGCTTCAGCCGCTCGGCGACCAAAGCCAGCATCTTGGCGTCGATCTCGTCGATCTGGCGACGAATCGTTTCAAGCGGATCGGCGGTTCCGGGCGGAGGCGCGGAGTCATTCATCGGGCGCGACCTTACGGACTTTCAAACTCCCCGCCAACGCCCGCACCAGGGACAAGTCATCAACAGCTGCTCTTATCTCCAGGGGATGCGTCGGGCGCGCGAAGCAGTTTAAGCAAACCGCATGATTCAAGGTGCTGCAAAGGTCCAGGCGGCCGGCGGGGTCCGCTCTCTTGCATTCGACGCGAGCACGCCTCTGCAATTGTCCAATGGCGAAAATCTCCCGCGGCTGACGATTGCGTTCGAGAGTTACGGTGCGCTGAACGCGGAAAAATCCAACGCCGTGCTGGTGTGCCACCCGTTGACGGGCGACCAGTTCGTGGCAAGCCCCAGCCCGATTACCGGGCGGCCCGCATGGTGGCCGCGCATTGTCGGGCCGGGACGCCCGATCGACACAAACCGCTTCTATGTCGTGTGCGCCAATGTGCTGGGCGGCTCGATGGGGACCACGGGTCCCGCCTCGATTGCGCCTGACGGGCAGCCCTACGGCTTGCGGTTCCCGCCGATCGTGGTGCCAGACATGGTGCGTGCGCAGGCGATGTTGGTTGAAGCGCTCGGCATCGACAGCTTGTTTCTCGTCATCGGCGCCGGCCTTGGCGGCATGCAAGCGCTGCAATGGGCCAGCGCCTATCCGCGGCGGACGTTCGCAAGCGTAACCATCGCCGCAGCGGCGCGGCAGACACCGCAAGCGATGGCGCTCTCGGAGCTGGGGCGCCAAGCGATCATGGCCGATCCGGATTGGCGCGGCGGCGGCTATCTGGCGCACGGCGTGCGGCCCGGAAAGGGTTTGGCGATCGCGCGCGCGGCGGCGCAAATCGGCAATCTCTCCGAACACGATTTGCGGGGCGCGTTCGAAAGCGCCGCCTCACGCGAGCGCTTCGTTTTGGACAGTGAGTTCGACACTGAAAGCAGCCGTCAGCAAGGCGGTGGTTTTGTCAGCCGCTTCGACGCCAACTCGTACCTCTACCTTTCGCGGGCAATGGATCGCTTCGATCTGGGGGCCGATTTCGGCGGTAATCTCGCCAACGCCTTTCAGGGCGGCGCCACGCGGCACAGCGTGTTCGCGTTTTCCAAGGATTGGCGCTGCCCGCCGGACGCCGCGCGCATGCTTGCACAGAGCCTGATCGCGGCGGGGGCGGAAGCGTCGTACGTCGAAATCGACACGCCGAAGGGCCATGACGCTTATCTCGGCGAAGAGCCTGCGTTCGAGGCCGCGCTCACCGGCTTCATCGACGCCGCCGCATTGGCGCGCGGACTTTCTCTGCAGTCGGGAGGCCGATGATGGCGGTTCAGCTCGAACTTGTTCATGCCGTCGCCGAGGATGCGGAGCGCACGCGCCCGGACCATGAGGTCATCGCGCAACTGATCGAAGCAGACACGCGTGTGCTCGATGTGGGCTGCGGCAATGGCGCCCTGCTCTCGCTGCTTGCGCGCCAGTGCGGCGCGCGCGGGCGCGGGCTTGAGCGCGACAAGATCAAGGCGCGCGGCTGCGTGGCGCGCGGACTGGCGGTGGTGCAAGGCGACGCCGAACACGATCTGGCGTCGTTTCCGGCCAATGGCTTCGACTACGTGATCCTTTCGCACACGCTGCAGTGCGTCGCCAACCCGCGCGAGGTGCTGCGCCAAGCGGCGCGCATCGGCGCGCGCGTCATCGTCTCGGTTGCCAATTACGGCCACTATCGCACGCGCCTGCGCCTCCTGGGCAAGGGCCGCATGCCGCCGCCGACGCATCGCTTCACGACGCGGCCTTCGCAGTGGGCGGACGGGGAAATTCTACGCCCATGCAGCGTTCGCGATTTTGCGACGCTGGCGCGCGAGGAACGGCTTACCATTGAAAGCGCGGTGCCGCTTTCCAATGGCAGGCCCGGCGCACCGTTCGCCAAGACCATTTGGCGCGCCAACGTGTTCGCGGAAGAAGCGGTGTTTCTGTTGGCGTCATGAAGCGGCTGATCGTCTGCTGCGACGGCACCTGGCAGCGCCTCTATGAGGGCGCGCTGACCAATGTCGCGCTGACGGCGCGCGCGGTGGCGCCGCGCGACGACAACGGCCATCCGCAGATCGTCTATTACTCGGCCGGCGTCGGCGCGACGCTGGACGGGCTCAATATGTGGCAAGGCATGACGGGCGATGATCTCGATGATCATCTCCTGAATGCGTACATGTTTCTGAATTTCAATTATGAGCCCAACGATCCAATCTATCTGTTCGGCTTTTCGCGCGGCGCCTACACGGTGCGGAGCTTGGCAGGCTTGCTGCGCAAATGCGGAATTTTGCGGCGCGAGCATGTCGACAAGGCCGATGACGCGCTGGAACTCTACCGCAACAAGAAAATCAGCAAGGATAGCCCGGAGGCGATGCGTTTCCGCGCCGCGCACGCGTTGGCGTGGCCGCGCCTGGATGCGAACATCGGCCCGTTCGCCTGCCCGCCTGTCGATCTGAGCATCCGCTACCTGGGGCTTTGGGACACGGTCGGCTCGCTGGGCATCCCGCACGTGTTGCCCATCAATTTGGGACTCAACCGGCGCTATCAGTTTCACGATCTGACGCTCTCGCGCGCGGTGGAGTATGCGCGCCACGCCGTGGCGATCGACGAACGCCGCATGGCGTTCAAGCCGACGCTGTGGACCAATTTGAAAGAGATCAATCCTCCGCGCGGTCCGGCCAAAGCGATGCAGCAATGGTTTCCGGGCGATCACGGCGGCGTTGGCGGCGGCGGCAAATCACAAGGGCTTTCGAATTGCTCGCTGATGTGGGTGTTGGAAGGCGCCGAGCAAGCGGGGCTCTCATTGCTGCGGGAGCCGGGCGGCGTCTTGTCAGCGTGCCTGGCGGAGATCGACCCGATCGAAGCGCCGGTCGGCAACAACACCTTCTCGATGATGGATTTGCTTGGCAAACGCTGGCGGCGCGGGCTGCATCATTTAGACGATGTGCACGAGACGGCGCGGTTGCGTTGGACGGGCAACCATCGCTACCGCCCGCCCCTGCTCAGGCCCTTCGGTGAACGCATCGTCGAAGCGGTACGCGAAGAACGGGCGGCGTGAGAGGCGCAAGCGCCGGCCTTCGACAAGCTCAGGCTGACGCTCTCCGTTAGCTGCGCGCGGACACAAATCGCAAAACAAAAGCGGCGGCGTGATCGCTCACGCCGCCGCGAAGGGTCTTCTGCCGAACGTGTTAGGCGTGCTGCTTGCTCGCCACCCAATCGTTGACGAGGGTTTCCGTGACCGAGAGCGGCGTCGAACCGTTGGTCAGCACGGTGTCGTGGAAGCCCTTGATGTCGAAGTTTGCGCCGAGCGCAGTCTTGGCGCTTTCGCGCATTTTGTTGAGCGCTTGGCGGCCGACCATGTAGCCGGTGGCTTGGCCTGGCCACACGCAGTAGCGCTCGATCTCTGTGGTGATTGAGCTGATCTGATCGCCAGTGGCTTGGTGCATCGAGTCGATCGCCTGCTCGCGGGTCCAGCGCTTCGAATGAATGCCGGTGTCGCAGACGAGACGCGAGGCGCGGAACGTCGCCGATTGCAGGTAGCCAACCTTGCCGAAGGCGTCGTTGGCGTAGAAGCCCATCTCATCGGCGAGTTGTTCGGCGTAGAGGCCCCAGCCCTCGGTGTAAGCCACGAAGAAACAGAGCGCGCTGCGGAAGAACGGCAGCGTGCCGCTCTCTTGCGCAATCGATATCTGCCAATGGTGGCCGGGAATGCCTTCGTGATAGGTGAGCGTGGGCAGCGTGAACTTCGGCCATTCATGCGTGTCGCGCAGGTTGATGTAATAGGTGCCGGGGCGCGAACCATCGAGCGCGGCGCCGTTGTAGTAACCGCCGGGCGCTGAAGACTCGGTGTAAGTCGGCACACGCTTGATCTGCAGGTCGGCCTTCGCCAACACGCCGCAAACCTCACCCATGCGCGCGCGCACGGCTTGGACCTGGCGGTTGAGGTCGGCGAGCAGTTGGTCGCGGCCAGCGTCCGTGTTTGGGTAAAGTTGATCGGGACGCTTGGAGAGTTCCCCGATGCGCTCGGAAACGCTGCCGCGGGTAAGCCCCTGAGCGCGAAGGATCGTGTCCATCTCCGCCGTGAGCGACTGAATGAGATCGAGACCCATCTGGTGAATCTCGTCCGGCGTCATCGAGGTGGTGGTGACCGACTTCAGGGCGGAAACATACATCTCCTGGCCGTGCGGCAGCTTCCAGATGCCGGCGTCGTGCGTTGCGCGCGGCCGCACCGCGGTAAGCGCCGCGATCTGACGCTGATAGGCCGGCAGGATTTCGTCGTGCAGGATGGTTTGAGCATGCTGCGCCAGCGACGTGCGGTCGGCTGCGGCGATTTCGTTCACTGAGCCGAGTTTTTGTGAGAACGACGTCACCAGCGGGTTTTGCGCCGGCGCGATCGCCGAGAACGCGCGCAGCTGTTTCAACGCGCCATCAATGCAGAAGTCCGGCGGAATAACGCCATTGCCGACATCGGCATTGAGCACGGCAATTTCCTGATCCATCTGCTTGGCAAACGCGGAGAGACGCGTGAGGTACGCGTCAGCCTGATCGCGGTTGGTGACGGGATGCTGGCTTGCGAGGAAGTCCGGCGTGCCGGTGTAAGAGCCGGTAAGCTGGCTCAGCACGTAAGGGGCAGTCGCGCCGCCACCTGGATCGTAGCTCCCGACCTCGACATTGTTTTGCAACATCGTCGTGGCGACGTCGTACGTGACCTTGGGCTCCTTGGAGAGACTATCGCGGCTGATCGCTTGCAAGTCGGTGATGGCTTGCTTCGCCAATGCCAGTTGGCGGGCTTTGCCTTCCTTCGACGCGTCGCTGAGGCGATCGATGTAGCGCCCGCCGGCCTTCGCTTCGGGGACGGCAAGGCTTGTCGCGTATTCCGGGGACTCGTGCAGGAATTGCGTCGAGATGCGATCCAGCACCTCGTTGAGCTTGGCGTCGCCGCTGCCTGCCGCCGGAGTTTGGGTGCAGCCCGCCGCCAAAATGGCCGCGCCGGCAGCGGTTGCGCCGAGGAAGTCACGCCGCGTCGTGAACATATCGATTTCCCTATCTTTTTGGTGGGTTTCCTACCGAGCCAAGCTTAGCGGAAAGCAATGCGCCTGCATCGGGGGCTGCGACGAATAAGCGCCCGGTTCCGACCTAACGCCGATCCGGCTCCGGGCGCGGCTGAGCGGCGCGCTCCGGCGCTTTCGCCAACAAAACCCGTCCCTTGGAGCGCGCGGTGGAGGCATAAAGCCGCTTCACCGCTTCCATCAAAACCAGCCCGCCCTGCGCGCGCCAGAGCACTTCGCCGATGCGTTCGAAAGCGTCGCCGGCGCGAATGAGCGGCGTCCACGACCAGGGCGGTGCGTAGAGCGCGCGCGCTGAGGCCACAGGTTCGAACATGGCGTCGCTGAGCAGTTCCGCGAGCTGCGCACGCGAGTACGGACGACCGCGGCCGAAGGGCGTTGCGTCTGCCTGCGCCCACAGGCTCCATCGATTGGCGGCGATGACCACCAAGCGGCCCTCGGGCGCCATCACGCGCCAAACCTCGCGCAGCATCTGCTGCGTGGCGTCGCTTTCTTCAAGCGCATGCACGAGCAGCACGCGATCAAACACAGCGTCAAGGAATGGTAACCGCGTTTCGTCACTCAGCGCAGTGAGTGCTGCGCCCCCTGCTGGCCAGCGCTCGGCGCCCTGCTCCGCCGGCATCATCGCCACGACGCGCCGCGCGCCGTCGCGGAACCTGTCGAGGTACGGAGCGGCGTAACCCATGCCGAGAAGGTCGAGGTTGTCCGCATGCGGCCACAGCGCGGTGAGACGACGCGCGGCCGCGCGGCGCGCCACCTCGCCGAGTGGCGAAGCATAGAAACGCTGCAGGGCTAGGACATCGACGCGCATTTAGGGGTTAGGTGCTGGGGACTAAGGATTAGGGGTGGGACGAGGCTGGTTCGACGCTAGATAGGAAGTTACGATGCCGCTCCGCTTCACCCTAGTCCCCAGTCCCTAACCCCCAATCCCTAATCATGCTTCAAATTCATCAATTTCCCTGTCTCGACGACAATTACGGCTTTCTGATCCACGATGACGCCACCGGCGCGACGGCGGCGATCGATACGCCCGACGCCGATGAGATCATACGCCAGGCGGACGCCAAGGGTTGGCGCATCACCGATGTGTGGAACACCCACTGGCATCCCGACCACGCTGGCGGCAACGCAGCCATCAAAGCGAAGAGTGGGGCGATGGTGACTGGCCCGAAGGAGGTCGAGCGCATCGGCCAGGGGCCGGATCGCGTGGTGGATGAAGGCGACACGGTTCAGCTGGGCGGCATCAAAGCGCGCGTGCTGAATGTGGGTGGGCACACGCTGGGACACATCGCGTACGTGTTCGACGCGGAGAAGGTCGCGTTTGTGGGCGATGCATTGTTCTCGATGGGCTGCGGACGCCTATTCGAAGGCACGCCGCAGCAGATGTGGACGAGCTTGCAGAAGATTGCGTCGTTGCCCGACGATGCGACGCTCTATTGCGCGCACGAATACACGCAATCGAACGGGCGCTTCGCCGTGCATGTCGATCCGGACAATGCGGCGCTCAAGGCGCGCGTGGCGGACGTGGCGCAGCTGCGGAGTCAGAATAAGCCGACGGTGCCGATGAACCTGAAACAGGAAAAGGCCACCAACCCGTTCCTGCGCGCGCCCGTGATTTTGCCAAATGTAGATGCCGTGGAAGCGTTCGCCGAACTGCGCCGGCAGAAGGACAATTTCAGATAGCCGCTATTGTTCAGGGCCGGCAACGATGCCGCTGACGACGTTGCGCACCGCCGCTGACGAAGGACGGCCGGCGTAACCGAGCTGCGGCGCGATTTGAACCAGAAGCAAATCGCCTTGCACGATGACGCGCGGGCTTGCGCCGAGCGTGATGACGACGCGATGCACGTTCGTCATCGGCGCAGCGGCGAGGCCTTCAGCGGCGCGCTCGGCGGCATCGAGCACCAGCCCCGCAACCTGCGGCGGAATGGGCCCCGGCGCGGGCGCTTGGAAACTGAATTGCACCGTTTGGCCGACGCTGCGGCGCGCCTGCGCTTGCAGCTGATGCATGCGATCAATCATCTGCGCGAAAGCGACTGCTTCCGGCGTCAGTGCGGCGACCGGCCCCTCTTCAGAAGCTGGCGCGCCCGTGCGCATCGTGCGCGTGTAAACTGTGATGCTGCCGTGCGGATTGACGCGCAGCATGATGTTGCCGTCCTCGGTGCGATAGATTTCGCCGCCACCAGCGGCCATCACGGGGCGTAGAACATGAACCTCCGGATCGCCGTCAAAGCGCAAGAGCGCGACGCGATCGCCGCTACGGTCAAACGTAAAGCGGATCGCGCCGCCGGGCGTGGAATAGCGGGTTGCGCCCGCGTCATGCGAGAACAGGCGCGGCATCGGTAAAGGCGGGTCGGGGCGGTCTTGGGCCAACGCGGGGGCCGCGGCGCCCGCAAACGTGAGCGCCGCGGCCAATGCGGCGGCGCCCTGCGCTGCGAGACTCGACCGGGATGAATGGCTCATCGAACGGCCACTAAGCGGGCCGACCTGGGCGCTTTTTAGACTTCTGTTGCAAAC
>DASZWS010000242.1:0-4828 GCA_035546515.1 Vitreimonas sp.
CACCGGCATTAACGACATCCGCGAAATCTTGGACTCGGTTCGCTACGCCCCGGTGATGGCGCGCTACAAAGTTTATATCATCGACGAAGTGCACATGCTGTCGACGCAGGCCTTCAACGGCCTGTTGAAGACGCTCGAAGAACCGCCGCCGCATGTGAAGTTTATCTTCGCGACAACGGAAATCCGCAAAGTGCCGGTGACCGTGCTGTCCCGCTGCCAACGTTTCGATTTGAAACGTATCGATACCGAACGCCTCGCCGCGCACCTCGGAAACATCTGCGCCAAGGAAGGCGTAAAGGTCGACGCCGATGGCCTGATGCTGATCGCCCGCGCCGCCGAAGGCTCCGCGCGTGATGGCCTTTCGCTGTTGGATCAAGCGCTGGTGCAAAAGCCTGGCGAGACCGTCTCCGCAGCCGACGTGCGCGACATGCTGGGCCTCGCCGATCGCGGCCGCGTGCTCGATCTTTTCGAAGCCGTCGCCCGCGGCGACGCCAAAACCGCCATCACCGAAGCGCGCAATCAATACGATAGCGGCGCCGACCCCGCGCTCATCCTACGCGATCTCCTCGAACTCGGACACGAAACGGCGCGCGCCCAAGCACTCGGCGCCGAAGCCCGCATCATCGGCGGGCCGGACTGGGTGGCGCGCGTGCGCGCGCTCGCCGAAAAGCTCACGCCAGCGCAGCTCTCGCGCCTCTGGCAAATGTTGCTGAAATCTCTGGAAGAGGCCGGTCGCGCACCCGATCCGATCGCCGCCGTGGAAATGGCGCTCGTCCGCCTCTGCGCCGCGCAAAGCCTGCCGCCGCCAGAGGAAGCTGCGCGCATGCTGCGCGGGGGCAGCGTTTCTTCCCCCGTAAACGGGGGAAGTGGATCGCGCGAAGCGCGAGACGATGGGGGCGCCGGCCGCCCCCTCAGTCAGGCTTCGGCTGACAGCTCCCCCGCGAGCGGTGGAGCAAAAGAAAGAGCGCCTGCGCCAGAAGAACCGCTGCCCGATCCTTCAACCGCCCGCTTCCAAACCTTTGACGATGTCATCGCTTTCGTCGCCAGCGAGCGCGACATCGAATTCGAGCTCACGCTCGAACGCCTCAAGGTCACCCGCTTCTCGCCCACCGGCGATCTCGTCTTCGTCGGCGCGCCGGATCAGCCGCGCGACCTCGTGCGCCGCCTCAAGGCCATTCTCGAAGAGCACACGCCCTACGAATGGCGCATCCAATCCACCGATACGCCCAGCGCCCCGGTCGAAAGCCTCGCAGAGCGTCGCAAGCGCGAAGAACAGCGCGCGCTCGATGAACTCAAGCGCCAGCCCTTCGTCGCCGAAGCGCTGAAACACTTCCCCGGCGCCGAGATCGTCGCCGTGCGCGAACCGCAGGACGAGAATCCCGGCAGCGCCGATGTCGTGCCTATGCCGCAGCAAAAAACGCCGGCCGCACACGCGCGCAAGAAAGAAGGCAGCTAAAATGGGTTTTTGGCGATGAAAGACATCTCTCAGATCATGCGCCAGGCGCAGGCCATGCAGGCCAAGATCAATGAGGCGCAGAAGAAGCTCGAAGCCATGGAAGTCGAGGGCTCCGCCGGCGGCGGCCTCGTGAAGCTGCGCATCTCCGGCAAAAATTCGCTTCTGTCGATCTCAATCGACAAGTCTCTCCTCAACGCCGACGAAGGCGAAATCCTCGAAGACCTCGTCAAAGCCGCCCACGACGACGCCCGCCGCAAACTCGATGACGCGCAAAACGAAGAAATGAAGGGCCTAGGCTCCGGCATGGGCATCCTGCCCGGCTTCAAGATGCCGTTTTAAAATTATTTTCGCCGCTTCCGCTTGGCATGAACGACGGCGCGAATTTCGACTTCGCCATTCTGGACGCGATAGACGACCAAATATGGGGTGCGCACGACAACGAGCTGACGCAAGCCACGATGTTGAGACGCCTGTGCAATCTCAGGAAAGTCTTCCAGCAACGAGACTGCTGAGAGAATGCGTTCACCGATCCGATCGGCAGCCGCCGGACTACGTTCGGTCAGGTAGGCCATCGCGGTGTCGAAATCGCGCCGGGCGCTGTCAGCCCAGACCACGCGCATCAGCGCGGACGGTCACGAAAGGCGCGCACTACGTCCGCGTGGGGCGTGAAACCTTCGCCAGAGTCAAGACGCGCCTCAATCTCGGCCCACTGCTCGGCAGAGAGCAGGTCCTCGGCGCCAGAATCGAGCAATTGATCGATCTGCGCGGCCACCGCGTCCTGCTCCGCCCTAGGCAGCGCCTTAAGCCGTGCGATGGTTGCGTCGAGATTGGACATACCCCACACCATATCAAAATCCGCGCAGAACGTCACCACACCCAATGAGTCGCTCCAAATCCGTCACCGCAGCGCCTGAGATCGAAGCGCTGATTGCGCTGCTCGCCAAAGTACCGGGCCTTGGTCCGCGCTCGGCGCGGCGCGCGGCGCTGCAGCTTCTGAAAAAGAAGGACGTGCTGATGCAGCCGCTCGCGGCCGCGCTCTCGGAAGCCGCCGCCAAGGTTGGCGCCTGCTCCAATTGCGGCACGCTCGACACGCAAAACCCTTGCGCGCTCTGCTCCGCTGCAGATCGCGACGACGGCCTCATCTGTGTCGTCGCCGAAGTCGGCGATGTGTGGGCGCTGGAACGCGCCGGTGCTTTCAAGGGGCGCTACCATGTGCTCGGCGGCGTGCTCTCCGCGCTCGACGGCGTGCGCCCGGACGATCTGCGCATCGCCAAGCTCATGGAGCGCGCCAGCCAGCCCGCTGTGCGCGAAATCATCCTCGCCCTCGCCGCCACTGTCGATGGCCAAACCACTGCGCATTATCTGGTCGAGCGCCTGCAGCCACTGGGCAAAACCGTGAGCCGGCTTTCGCACGGCGTCCCCGTCGGCGGCGAACTCGATCTTCTGGACGACGGCACGCTTTTCGCCGCGCTGCAAAGCCGCCGCCCCTCGTAATTTTCAGCAGGCACATCGGCGTGCCTTGGCGCGAAAATTTTCAGCCCCTAGCTTGGCCCTTCACACGGAGGGCAGGCATGCTTGGATTGGAACGTTTTTCGGGGCCATTGCTGAGCGCGCTGCGCATCGTCAGCGGGCTTTTGTTCTTAGAGCACGGCACGGCCAAGCTCTTCACCTTCCCGCTGACGCAGATGTTTCCGCACCCGCCTGAACCCGGCACGCCGCAAGGCACGATGTTGTTCATTGCAGGCATTCTCGAGGTCGTCGGCGGCGCGCTTGTCACACTCGGCCTCTTCACCCGGCCTGTGGCGTTTATTCTTTCCGGTCAGATGGCAGTGGCCTACTGGCTGGTGCACGCACCGCAATCGCCGTTCCCGGCAGTGAACCAGGGCGACGCCGCGATCCTCTTCTGCTTTATTTTCCTTTATATCGCCGCCGCTGGCGGCGGCTCGATCGGCGTCGACGCGGCGCTGCGCAAAAAGCCCTAGTGCTCGCCGCGTTCAAGGCAGACCGTGCGCGCGTGCGTGATCTTGGGGTCCATCAGCCCGCGCTCGTTGTAGCGCGTCAAAGCGGCCTGATAGTCCTCGTACGTCATCGAGCGCGTGATCTGATCCCAGGTGCACGCGCACACCTTGCTCGACGGCGGGCATGACGCCTCGAACTGCGCGCGCGCCGGCGCTGGATAGTCGTAAGCCTCATGCTGGCCGCAGCCAGCCATCAGAACAGCCGCACAAATCGCGACGAAAGCGCCTCGCATCGCTCTCACTCCGCACTGGGCAAGAATTGCCCTGTAGCACCTGAGAGTATGCCGCAACAGCGTTAAGAGACGGCTCAACGCACGCCGTTAAAACTTGCTTTCGTTCGCTGCTTTTATTGCGCCGCGCGCCGGAAATGCAGCGTCCGGCCGTCAATTGCCGTCAGCGCCAGCCCATCGCCCTCAACCGTCGCCCGCACCGGTCCGTTGAGGATCGACAACATCGCGCGCTCTTGCGTCATCAGATCTTCGCCATTCGGGCCGGCGCACGCCATCATCGTTGAGATCATATGGCTGAATGTCAGCGTATCGCGCCGCGCTTCATATTGGCCGCCGAACGAATTGCACCCGCCATTGCCGTTGGCGTGGCCGCGCGCGTCCAGCGTCAACGATGCGGGCCGTGGACTATCCGCCGGGCGATCACCGATCGACGTCAGCTGCCATGAGCCGACATAGTTCGCCGGCGCCTGCGGCGTCGATGCACACGCGCCGAGCAAGGCGCACAAACCAGCCACAGCCATTCGCATGAGACACCTCCAGCGCGCAGGCTTAGCACGCAGAGATGAGCGCCGCCTGAATTAATTCGCGCCATCTTCGAGCAAGCGCCGGCCGATCACTTGCGCCTGGATTTCCCCCGCGCCCTCGAAAATATTGAGGATGCGCGCATCGCACAGAACGCGGCTGATCGGATATTCGAGCGCAAAGCCGTTGCCGCCGTGAATTTGCAGCGCGTTATCAGCCGCCGCCCACGCTACCCGCGCCGCCAACAGCTTCGCCATCCCAGCTTCCAGGTCGCAACGTTTGCCGGAATCCTTTTGCCGCGCCGCAAAATACGAGATCTGCCGCGCCGCCATGATCTCGGCGGCCATCATGGCCAGCTTGTTGCCGACGCGCGGAAAATTGAAAATCGGTTGCCCAAATTGTTTGCGGTCGAGCGCGTATTTCAGCCCCAGCTCCATCGCGCATTGCGCTACGCCGACCGCGCGCGCCGCCGTCTGGATACGGGCGGACTCGAACGTCGCCATCAGCTGCTTGAAACCTTGCCCTTCTTCGCCGCCAAGCAGATTCCCAGCCGGCACCCGGAAACCGTCAAAGCCGATCTCGAATTCCTTCATGCCGCGATA
>DASZWS010000243.1:0-1691 GCA_035546515.1 Vitreimonas sp.
GGACACTGAAAATTAGCCTCAACGGCGAGCCTTGACGGGCCCAGGGCGCGCCTGTATTGCACGCCCCTTCGAGCCGGCCGTAAGCATCAGCTTAGACGCGGTTCGCACTCAACGCGGCAGCTTCCCGCATCTGTCCAGAGGACAAGAGGGGTCGAGCGCCGGGACTGAAAGTCCCGTCCCGTCAGCGTTTTTTGCGAAACCTCCCGTCTTTGCGCGTGCGTCCGGAGCGAACGCCCAAATCGCGTCGGCGCTGACAATCAGCGCCGCGCGTTTTGTGCGCTTTGGCAGTTTTGAAGATTGCGTTCGGGAATTTACGCCGATGATGCAGCAAAATATCCGGATCAGGCTGAAGGCCTTTGATCACCGCACGCTCGATCTCTCGGCGAAAGAGATCGTGTCGACTGCGAAGCGCACCGGCGCGACCGTGATCGGCCCGGTGCCGCTGCCGACGCGCATTGAGAAGTTCACCGTCAACCGCTCGCCGCACGTCGACAAGAAGAGCCGCGAGCAATTCGAAATCCGCACGTTCAAGCGCGTGCTCGATATCGTGCAACCGACTCCGCAAACCGTCGATGCTTTGATGAAGCTCGATCTGTCGGCTGGCGTCGACGTGCAAATTCAAGTGCTCGGGTGATAGCGATGGCGAACGAGAAATCCCGCCGCACTGGTGTTGTCGCGCGCAAGGTCGGCATGACTCGCGTGTTCGACGCCGATGGCGCGCATGTACCGGTCACGGTGCTCGACCTTGAAGGCTGCCAAGTGATCGGCCGCCGCACGGTCGAAGCCGAAGAGTTCAAGGACAGCTCCGGCGCCGCCGTTGCGCTGAAGCCGAAGAAGTCGCGCAAGAACGCAAGCGGCAAAGCGCCGGCGCGCGAAGCCAAAGGCGATGGCTACACCGCGCTGCAACTGGCCGCCGGCAAGACCAAAGCCAAGAACAAGACGCAAGCCGTGCGCGGCCAGTTCGCGCGCGCGAAGGTCGAAGCCAAAGAGATCATCCGCGAATTCCGCGTCTCCGCCGACAGCCTGCTTCCGGTCGGCGCCGTGATCAGCGCTGAGCATTTCGTGCCGGGCCAAATGGTCGATGTCGCCGGCATCTCCATCGGCAAGGGCTTCGCCGGCGCCATGAAGCGTTGGAATTTCGGCGGTCTGCGCGCCACCCACGGCGTTTCTGTCTCGCACCGCTCGCACGGCTCGACTGGCCAGCGCCAGGATCCGGGCAAGGTGTTCAAAGGCAAGAAGATGGCCGGCCATCTCGGCGACGAACGCGTCTCTATTCAGAATCTGCAGATTGTCCGCGTCGATGCCGACCGCGGACTTTTGTTTGTCCGCGGCGCCGTGCCGGGCGCTGAAAACAGCTGGGTCGAAGTTCGCGACGCCGTCAAAGCGGCGTTGCCGAAAGACGCTCCGAAGCCGGGCGCGACGCGCCAGGCGGCTCAAGCGGCTGAGTGAGGATTGAGATGAAACTCCAAGTCCAATCCCTCGAAGGCAAAGCCGGCGGCCAAGTCGATCTCGACGACGCCGTGTTCGGCATCAGCGAAGTTCGCGCCGACATCCTGCAGCGTATGGTGAAGTACCAACTCGCCAAGCGCCGCGCCGGCACGCACAAGACGCTGACGCGTGGCGAAGTGAACCGCAGCCACTCCAAGCTCTACAAGCAGAAGGGCACGGGCCAAGCGCGTCACGGCGCAGCC
>DASZWS010000244.1:0-5628 GCA_035546515.1 Vitreimonas sp.
GTTTGTTGCGGGCCTTTTGCTCGCCGACTATCGCACCGCGATCATCGCCGCGACACCACTGGTGCTGTTTGCCTGCTTCAGCACCTTTCTTGGTCGCGTTCGCCCACAGCAACGCGCAGTCTTCGCGCTGATTTTGCTGAGCGTTTCATCGAATCGGATTCGGTCGAACAGTTCACGGCGCACAAAGAAGCCGCTGCCGCCGCAAATCGGATTCCCCATGCGCAAAGCGTGCGCGGCCACTTTTGTCACCGCGCGCACGCGCGCACGCCCGCCGGGCTGGATGCGCATGCCGCACAGGCAGATGACATTGCCTCCAATCGTCTCAAGCTGGCGCTCCGCCTTCTGTGGCAGCCAGACATCATCGTCATCTAGGAACGCGATGAACTCGCCCCGCGCTTCCGCCGCGCCAAGATTGCGCGAATGCGAAACGCCACGGTTCGCGGTCTTGCCGATCAGGCGCACATTCTCGTATGACGCGAGCAAAGCCGCGGCGTCGAACGAAGAACAATCGTCCACCACCAGAACCTCAACCGGAATGCTTTGCCGCAAGGCGCTTTCGACCGCACGGCGCAGGCTCGCAGGTCGATCGTATGAAGTGATGACCGCCGAGACGCGCGCGCCGAGCCCCATGCTTGCCCCTTGCTGCTGCATGGCAACGCGGACGCACAAGCGAGGTTCCTCGCCTTGTCGCAAGCCCAGTCGCGCTCTAGTTCGACTTGCGGCGCCGGGGACGCGGAGGGTTGCATGGCAAGCGTAACGACGTGGCTCAAACAGAACACGGCGCTCAATGGCGGCGTACAGACAGCGGAGTTAGCAATATCGCCGCGCCGTCCGCTGAGTGCTGCAGCACTGCGCCCATTGACCCGCGACGGTGCAGTGCAAGCCATGTCCGCGCCAGACGCGCAGGCTGCCTATGCTGCAATGAGCCAAAAGTTCGACGCGCTCGGCCTCATCGACATTGCCGACGCCGCCAATCAGGGCGACCGCCGCGCCCTGTTCCAACTCGTGCACGCGCTTGTTCCGCACAAGGTGCTGGAAATCGGCACCTGCAACGGCGCGTCAACCGCGTTCATCGCAGCGGCGCTGCGAGCGCAACCTGATGAGAGCTCTCGTCCCCGCCTGACCACCGTAGATTTGATCGACGTCAACGATCCCGCTCAAGGCATTTGGAAACTGAGCGGCCTGCCCTATCCGCCGCGCGGCTTACTGAACCGGCTTGGCCTGGAGCACTTGGTCAGCTTCGTGGCAGGCGGCGCCGAGCCGTTTTTCGCGCAATCCGATGAACGCTTTGATTTCGTCTTTATCGATGGCAGCCATCGCGCCGCCAACGTTTATGCCGACATCTCCGGCGCCCTCGCCCATTTGAGCGACAACGGCGTTATCTTGCTCCACGATTTCTATCCGCAAGCAAAACCGCTGTGGCGGAGCGAGAACGCCATTCCCGGCGTCTTCATCGGCGTCCAACGCGCGCTCAGCGAATGCAGCGACCTCGCAGTCGCGCCACTCGGTGAATTGCCATGGACGACAAAACACGGCGGCTGCGTGACATCGCTGGCGCTCCTTACCAGGCGTGCTCACTAGGCGGATGTATCGCGCGTGTCTCTTGGCGCTGGCGTGGCTGGTCATTGGCGTCGTCGACCGCGCAGGCGCGCAGGCCGGGCGCCCGTCGCTCTTTCTTGAACGCGACGGCGCCGCCGTCTTTCTTCGCGTAGAAGAACAGCGCTTCAACCCGCTCGCCGGCCACACGCCGGCGCGCGCCGTCGTGGGCGCGAATCTTGGTGAACGACCGGGCGCCAGCTTCACGATTAACACGCCGGGCGAGGTGCTCTTGGAACACGTAGTCGCCGAGCGCATGAAGCATGGAATCCGTCTCGACCGCACTGGACCCTCTTATATCTACGATTATCGCTATGAACGCTTTGACGGCGACGGCGGCATTTACGGCGCGGCGATCAAACTCGGCGCGGGCGGCGCGACCAACGGTGCAACCTATGTGCAGCGCGTCTTCGCCGACGCCCAACAACAGCCCGACGCCAGCTACCATCGCAGCAACACCGATTTTATCGGCATCGAAACCGGCAGCGGACCGGTGTTTGTGCGCGACGTCACCGCGCGCAACTTTGGCGACGCCGGCATCGACGCCAAATCTGGACCCGTCTATGTTTTGAACGCAACGATCAGCAATATGCACCGCCCTCTGCGCGCCTGGCCGCACGTGGAAATCGTTATCGTCAACAGCATCGTAAACGCCGCCCCGGGGCACGGCCAGATTTGGATCTCCGACGCCAGCGCCTCGGTGCGCTATTACAACGTACTTTGGTGCCAGGGCGCTGAAACACCGTCGCGGGGTGATCCCCGATGCCGCCCTCATCCGTGGCTGATAGAAGGTGATGCGATTGCGCCCGCTCAGACGTCGGCGCGTGTCACCGAGCTAAACGCGGACCCTCTCGTCCACAGCGACACCTTCTTTCAAACCCGCTATGATCGAATTGTAATTGAAACCTCTGCCGACCAGGGCGCGCACTGGCGGACCCTCGCCGCCCTCAACGCGGGCGATCCCAGCGGACCGCCACTCGGCGATCTCCGTTATCGCATTCCGCCTAACTTGGCCCTTGGAGAAAACTGGTTCCGGGCGCTCTGCTTCAATTCAAGCGCGCATCGAACGCCGGTATCGTCGAATGTGCTCAATGGATTAGGCGGCGCTGTCTCGATCACAGCTCCGACCATCCAACATCACCTCGATATGATCCAGTCGATCGATCATAGACGTTCGCGAAGGTAGTGCGGCGCCGTACAAGGCGTCTATCCACGTCACAAACGTCCTTTGAAGGAGATTGCGCAGCGCAGGCGCGCGTTCAGCAGGAACAGCGTGGAGCTGATCACGTTGCTCTCGCACTTAATAGTGACCCTGCCCCTTCAGACGCGTCCGACCTTGAAGTTAGGATGGATCGAGATTTGGAGGAAAATCATGCCCCGGAAGCGTTACACGCCGGAGGAGATCGTCGCGAAGCTGCGACAGGTTGAATCATTCGATGGTAAGCTGCGCGACGAGCTGCTGAACGGAGAGATTTTTTACACGCTCCCCGAAGCACAGGTGCTGATCGAAGCGTGGCGCAGGCACTTCAACGCCGTGCGCCCGCATGGATCATTGGGCTGGAGGCCGCCGGCGCCGGAAGCCATCGTGATGCCCGCGTGGCCACCGAAACGCGCCGATCATCTAGCAAGGGAGGTCGCGATGAACTAACACTGCACCCGGACGCCGAGATAGGGCCCGGTCACCCGGAGCGTTTCAATCTTCTCCAGCTCACCGGCCCTGGTGACGATGGCGATTCTAAAATCGCCGAGGTGAGCTTGAATGCCCACCAGCCGATGAAGGAACGCAATGAGGACGCGGTGCTTTAGCGATTGAACCCCGAACTCCTATCGCTTCGCGACACGTGCTAGAGCAAACCGCCTATGCCCAATGCGTAACTCTTCTTTCTGCGAATTCCGCGCCCGCGCTAACAGGATGTAAGCCTCGTTGGCTTAGTCGTGGATGTGCGGCGCAAATGGCATGTGGCGCCATCAAGGTCTCATTACCCATGTTCCGCGTCGCCGCCTGCGTTTTCGAGCATCACAATTTATGGCTGGTGTTGTTGGCAGGTCTGATTTGCGCTGGCGCGAGCGGCGGCGTCTTTTTCGTGTTGAACGGCGTCGCCCATAGCAGCGACAAAGCACGCCGCTACTGGTTGACGCTCGCAGCCTTGCTCGCCGGCGGCGGCACGTGGGCCACGCACTTCGTCGCCATGTTGGGATACGATCCCGGTCTGCCCGTTGGCTATGATCTGGGGCTCACCCTGCTCTCGGCGGGCGCCTGTGTGGCCGGCGCCTGGGGCGCGCTCACACTCTATGATCGCGTTCCTGGCGCACGCGGGCAAATTGGCGGCGGCGCTCTGCTCGGTTTGGCGATCATCGTCATGCACTACATTGGCATGGCCAGCGTCCAGGCGTCGGCCCGACAGGTGTGGGCGCTCGATCTCGTGGTCGCATCCTGGCTTCTAAGCGCGGCCTTCTCGATCCTGGCGCTTTGGGCGTTTACGCATGCGCCGGCGCGTTTGCGCCTTTGCATCGCGGCCGCATGCTTGGCGGTCGCCATCGTATCCTTGCACTTTACCGGCATGGGGGCTCTGACGCTGGTCCTCGATCCGCGGGTGGCGGGCCCCGCTCACGCGCTCGACACCCAGACCCTCGCTGTCACTGTCGCTCTCGTCACAGCAGCGGCGCTGTTGGCGGCGATGGTGATGGCTCTCGCCGACCGGCGCGTCGCTGCAACGGAATTGGCCGCCGCCAAACAAGCCGCGGCCATGGCCTTGCACGACGCGTTGACCGGTTTATCCAATCGCCGTCACCTGCACGTTCTGCTCACCGAAATGCTGTCGCGCCAGCAACGTTTGGCGATCGTTGTGATAGATCTCGACCGCTTCAAGCCAGTCAATGATCTCTACGGCCACGCCGTCGGCGATGAATTGCTCGTGGTCATCGCCAAACTGCTGACTGAGGAGGCAAGCGATGCGGGCATCGCCGCCCGCGTTGGCGGCGATGAATTCGTGCTCGTGCTCGGCTGCGATGACGATGAGGCGCTTTTGAGCCGTTTGTCGACGATGGTGGCGACCTTTGATACGCCGATCCGGCTTTCGGGCCACGAAGTCAGCGTGGGCGCTACTTTGGGCGTGGCGCTTGCGCCAACTGACGGCGACACCCCTGACGTGTTGCTGCGCCGCGCCGACGCGGCGCTTTATCGCGCCAAGGAGGAAGGCCGCGGACGCTTTGCCTTCTTTGAAACCGGCATGGACGCGCGGGCGCTGGAACGGGCAGTCTTGGAGCAGGACCTGCGCGCCGCGGTCCGTAACGACGAGATCATTCCCCACTTTCAACCTTTGGTGCAGCTCGAAAGCGGCGAAGTCGCCGGCTATGAAATCCTGGCGCGGTGGAGCGACGTCAAACGCGGCGCGGTGGCGCCCGCTCAATTTATCCCGGTCGCCGAAGAGACGGGCCTCATCAGCGAACTCACCTTCAAGCTTTTGCGCCGCGCCTGCACAGAGGCGCTGGATTGGCCTGGGCGGCCAAGGCTTTCGCTCAACATCGCGCCTTCGCAATTGCGCGATGGCGCGCTCCCGCAGAAGCTTTTGCAAGTGTTGACCGAGTGCGGCTTCCCGCCCGCGCGGCTTGAAATCGAAATCACCGAGGATGCGCTTGTCTCGGACTTCGCCGGCGCCCGGCTTCTGCTGCTGTCGCTCAAAAATCTGGGCATGCGCATCGCCCTCGACGATTTTGGCACGGGCTATTCCAGTTTGAAGCATTTGCGCGAGCTGCCGTTCGATGTCTTGAAGATCGATCGGTCCTTCGTGAGTGATATGGCCAAGAGCAGCGAAGCCTTGAGCATCGTCAAGACCATCGTGCAATTGGCCAAGAGCTTGGGCCTCGGCGTCACCGCCGAAGGCGTCGAGACCTCGCAGCAAGCAGAGGAACTGACCGCCATTGGCTGCGATCGCGGTCAAGGCTTCTTGTTAGGTCGCCCCACCAGCGGCCCCTTGCCGGAACCAATTCCGGCGGCCTCGCCCGCCGCTAGAAGCGCTTAAGCAAGCATGC
>DASZWS010000245.1:0-11240 GCA_035546515.1 Vitreimonas sp.
GCAACGCGGGCCATATGTGCGCCTCACCAACCACCCGGACAGTCGCGTTTCTGCGCCTGCGCCAAGGTCTCATAATGAAACGCTTCCGGGTTAAGGCATGGTGATGGCGGCGCGTTTAGTTGCTGATTTTTATGGTAAAAACTGCGTTCAATAAAGTTGCTATGCGTTCAGAGATGTTGAGCGGCGTTAGGCGCGGTTAAACAGCCTTCACCAGTTGCTGCGCTGTTTGCGCTGCGTTCCGCGTTTGGGCTTTTGTACAACTATGTTCGCGGACATCCGCACACTAGCGACGTCGTGAAGTTGCGTATCGGATCGCATCGCGACTCTTACCGATCGCGAAAACCGCAATGGCGAGCCCCAAACACGCGATCATCACATTCCTCAACACGTGGAAGCTTCCAAGTACTGATCGCTCACGTACATAGTTACGTGGTTATGAATGGGATGAATCTGTCCGGTCGCGGGGTTCGGCACACGCGGTACGCCCCAAATGGCTGCCAAGAGAAAAGGTCCGCCCAGCCAAATGCACACCGCGAGCACCATGAACACGCTCGACCACGGCATATCCGGCACAAGGTAACCGCGGTCTTTCTTCATCGTCGCAACTCTGCCCCAAGGGTCCATGTTCCCGACGCAAGCGAGCGGCGCCCTACGTCACGCGCTTTTCGAAGTAGAACGACGCTCCCGCGGCCAGGAAACAAATCCACATAGTCGCCAACAGGAAGCGGTGTGCATTTAGATCCTGAAGGGTGATGAAGATCGGCGCGCCGTGATTCACGGTGTAAGGAAAGACGAAGCCCTGAGCAGAAATCGGCTTCAGCGGGCGATGAAACCACCAACTCATGGTGAGGACGATATGTCCGAAAAAAGAAACGACGCCCACACCCATCGCGAAGCGACCAAGAGTAGTCTGCGTTCGGGGTGGCTTTGCATCTATGAGTTGGCGCGCGGGATTGGCCATACGCGTTTATAGCCTCGTTCCCACCTCCGTCGCCACACGCTCCCCTGAGCGGATCGCGCCGTCGATGTAGCCGATCCAGGCGTCTGAGGTTTCCGCGCCGGCCCAGTGGATGCGGCCGGCGGGGCGTGGATGGGGGGGCCGAAATGGGTGAGCGTGCCGGGTGTGCACGGCGTTGGCAGACCACTTTGGCCCGCGTCGCCCTTCGACGGGCTCAGGGTGACGCTACTTTGACAGGAGCGCAGCCTTAGAGTGACGTCAGCCTGAGCTTGTCGAAGGCCGGCGCTTGCGCTGATGCCGGCTGGACCCAGCCGGACGCCACGGCGCCCATAGGTTTTCTCTATGGGGAACCACGTCGCAATCGATTGGCCCAATACGCCTGCCCGGCGCATGGTCCCGGCCCTGATCAGCAGACCCTGCGCGGCAGCGCGGGATGGAGACTTCATTATGGCCGATGGAAACGAGTCCAAATGCCCGGTCGCGCCGCGTGCGCGCGCCAACACCGATTGGTGGCCGAACCAGATCAATGTCGGCTTGCTGCACCAGCATGGGCCGGCCTCGAACCCGCTTGGCGCTGATTTCAACTATGCCAAGGAGTTCGACAAACTCGATCTCGATGCGCTGGTGAAGGATCTCACCGCGCTGATGACCGACAGCCAGCCGTGGTGGCCGGCGGATTACGGGCACTATGGTCCGTTCTTCATTCGCATGACCTGGCACGCGGCAGGCACCTATCGTGTTGGCGATGGACGCGGCGGCGGCGGGCATGGTCAGCAACGCTTCGCGCCGCTGAACTCGTGGCCGGATAACGGCAACCTCGACAAAGCGCGCCGCCTGCTGTGGCCGATCAAGCAAAAGTACGGCAACCAGATTTCGTGGGCAGACCTGCTCATTCTCGCCGGCAATGTCGCGATCCAGTCGATGGGCGGACCGATCTTCGGTTTCGGCGGCGGCCGCGAAGACCAGTGGGAGCCGGACAACACCAATTGGGGCGCGGAAGGCACGTGGCTCGGCGACGAGCGCTATCCGTCGAGCGAACATCGCCAGATCGATGGCCACCTCGCCGCGGTGCAGATGGGCCTTATCTATGTGAACCCGGAAGGCCCGAACGGTCAGCCTGATCCGAAGCGCTCGGCGATCGACATCCGCGAGACGTTCGCGCGCATGGCGATGAATGACGAAGAGACGGTCGCGCTCATTGCGGGCGGTCACACGTTCGGCAAAGCGCACGGTGCAGGGCCTGCGAGCCACGTCGGCGCAGAGCCGGAAGGTTCGGACATGGCGCATCAAGGCTTGGGCTGGATCAGCTCGTTCGAAAGCGGCATGGCCGGCCACGCGATTACGTCGGGCATCGAAGGCGCGTGGAAGCCGCATCCCACTAAGTGGGACAATGGCTATCTCGACACGCTCTTCAAGTATGAGTGGGAACTGACCAAGAGCCCGGCCGGCGCCAATCAGTGGAAACCGAAAGGCACGAGCGGCGACGGCACAGTCGAAGATCCGTTCGACAAGAACAAGAAGCACGCGCCGATGATGACGACGGCGGATTTGGCCCTGCGTGAAGACCCGATCTACGAAAAAATCTCGCGCCGCTATCAGCAAAACCCGAAAGAGTTTGCCGACGCCTTCGCGCGCGCGTGGTTCAAACTCACGCACCGCGACATGGGGCCGAAGGTGCTCTACCGCGGCAAGCTCGTGCCGAAGGAAGAGCTGATCTGGCAGGACCCGATCCCGGCTTCGACCACGACCGCGGGCGATGCAGACTTCGAAGCGCTGAAGGGCAAAATTCTGGCGTCTGGCCTCTCCGTCTCGCAACTGGCGACGACGGCGTGGGCGAGCGCTTCGACCTTCCGCAACAGCGACAAGCGCGGCGGCGCCAATGGCGCGCGCATTCGGCTGGCGCCGCAGAAAGATTGGGCGGTGAACAATCCGCCTGAACTGGCGAAAGTGCTCTCCAAGCTGGAAGCGATTCAGAAGGAGTTCAACGCTGGCGCGAAAAAGATCTCGTTTGCCGACTTGATCGTTCTCGCGGGCAACGCCGCGGTGGAGAAAGCGGCCAAGGACGCAGGCGTCACGGTGAAAGTGCCGTTTGCACCTGGCCGGGGCGACGCGACGCAAGAGAAGACCGAGATCGAGTCGTTCAACTATCTCGAGCCGAAAGCCGACGGCTTCCGCAACTATCAGAGCAAAGGCCTGAAGCACGGTGCGGAAGAAATGTTGGTCGACCGCGCGCAATTGCTGGGCCTCTCGGCGCCGGAACTGACGGTGCTGGTGGGCGGCTTGCGGGCGCTCAATGTCGGCCAGCCGAAGCATGGCGTGCTGACCACGACGCCGGAGAAGCTGACCAACGACTTCTTCGTCAATCTGCTCGACATGAGCACCGCCTGGAAGGCTGTCGGGGACGATGGCGTGTTCGAGGGCAAGGACCGCAAGACCGGCCAAGGCAAGTGGACCGCGACGCGCGCCGACCTCGTGTTCGGCTCGCACTCGGTGCTGCGCGCGCAGGCTGAGGTCTATGCGCAAAACGACGCGCAGGAGAAGTTCGTGAAGGACTTCGTCGCCGCGTGGACCAAGGTGATGAACGCGGATCGGTTCGATTTGAAGAAATAATCGGCCCCGAGGCGGCGGACACCTCCCCCCACAAACCGCCGCCTTACCAGGAACGCGCGCTGCCCATCCCATCGGCAGCGCGCGGTTTTGTTTGCGCGATCGCTTCGCTGGAGCGCGGCAACAGCCAAGCGCAGCACAACCACGCGGCAAGCGCGCCGCTGAATTGCCCGGCGATGAAGCCGGGGACATCGGCTGGACGGACGCCGGCGAAGGTGTCGCTCAAAGCCCGGGCGATGGTGATGGCGGGGTTGGCGAACGAGGTGCTTGCTGTCCACCAATAGCCGGCGGCGATCACCAGCGCGACAGCGGCGGGGACGGCGTCCTTGCGCACACGCGACACGGCAAGAATTGCAAACACCAACGCGAACGTGGCGACGGCCTCGCTCAGCACTTGCGCGGCGCCGGCGCGTAAGTGCGTGGATTGCTGAATGAGCGGAAGATCGAACATGGCGTGCGCCAGCATTGCGCCGCCGACGCAGCCCGCCACCTGCGCGAGAACGTAAAGGACAAACGCAGACGCACTGAGTTCGCGGCGCAGCGTCATCACCAGTGAGACCGCAGGATTGAAATGTGCGCCGGAGATCGCACCGAGCGCCGTCACCAGAACAAACAGTATGGCGGCGGTTGCTGCGGTGTTGCCGAGCAGCGCGATGGCGTCGTTTCCGCCTGCGAGTCGCTGCGCGAGAATGCCCGAGCCGATGACCGTGCCCGCCAGCATCGCCGATCCGAGAAACTCGGCGAACAGCCGCCGCTGCAGGCTCACTTAAGCCGCGCCTTCGGCGTTGGGATCGCGGCGCATCTTGCCGATGTCATCGATCTTCTTCTGCAATGACAAGCGATCGAGCCCGGACAGTGGCAGGCTGGTGAAAACCGTGATGCGGTTTTGCAGCATGCGATAGGCATCGGAGAAGGCTTGCGCGATCACCGCGTCGCTGCCTTCGGCGGCAGCAGGATCAGGCACGCCCCAATGCGCGCTCATCGGCTGGCCGGGCCACACCGGACAAACCTCGTTGGCGGCGTTGTCGCAAACCGTGAACACGAAATCGAGTTTCGGCGCGCCGGGCTGTGCGAATTCTTCCCAGGTCTTGGAGCGGAAGCCGCCGGTTTTGTAGTTGAGGGAGCGCAGCAAAGCGATTGTGTGTGGATTGACCTCGCCTTTCGGCTGTGAGCCGGCGCTGTACGCCTTGAAGCGCGGCGCGCCGACGCGGTTCATGATGGCTTCGGCGATGATCGAGCGCGCGGAATTGCCGGTACAGAGAAAAAGAACGTTGAACGGATTTTCCGGCGTGCCTTTGTCGGACATTGCCCCCTCCCACATCGTCGCTACGACGCCTTGCGGCGCTTCTGCGTGGTTGGCGCGCAGGAGGCACCCCCACAGCAATTTTCAGTCAGGAAGCCGACCAGCGCGTTCATTGCGTCGAAATCAGCGGAATAAATAAGGGAGCGGCTTTCGCGGCGCTGGACGATGAGGCCGGCGCGCGTGAGATGCGCCAAGTGAAACGAAAGTGATGACGCGGGCAGGTCAAGCGTTTCGGCGATTGCGCCCGCCGCTTTGCCTTCGGGACCGGCCTGCACGAGCATGCGAAACACCGCGAGGCGGTGGGCGTTGGCGAGCGCACTGAGCGCATCGACGGCGGCTGGGCCTTTCATTCGATGTTTCCGGTATTATGGAAATTTGAAAACGTCAAGCGGCGGCTTTCCTACACGATCGATCCGCTTACAGTGTGCGCAGACGACGGAGCGCGCGATGGGCCGGAAAATCCTCTTCATCACCACCGACCAGATGCGCTTCGACGCTATCGGCGCCAACGGGCAGAAAATTGCGCGCACGCCCCACATCGACGCGCTGGCGAAGGCCGGCATCAACTACACGCGCTGCCATGCGCAGAACGTGGTGTGCATGCCGGCGCGTGCGACGATGATCACCGGCCAGTATGTCTCGACGCACGGCGTGTGGATGAACGGCGTGCCGCTGCCGGCGGAGGCGCCGTCGGTGGCGCGGCTGCTCAAGGAGAAGAAGAACTATCGCACAGCGCTGATCGGCAAGGCGCATTTCGAACCGTTTCTCGACCTGCAGATGCAGTTCTATGAGAACCGCATGGCGCGGCTCGGCGAGTTCGGGCCGCATCGCGGCTTCGATCATATGGAGCTGGCGGCGCATACCGGCGTCGGGCCGCTGCACTACCCGCAATGGCTGATGCAGAAAGATCCAAACGCGGCGGCGAACTTCTATCCGGTGCTGGGGCCAGGCTTGGTGCAAAATGCGTTCGGCGAAGGCGATACCGGCGCTATCCAAGTGAAGCACAACAAGATCGATCGCGGGCTCTATCACACGGAGTGGGTGGCGGAGCGGACCATCGCCTATCTGCAATCGCTCGACGCCGACGAAGACTGGTTCGTGTGGATGAGCTTTCCCGATCCGCATCATCCGTGGGACCCGCCGGAGAGCGAACTGCATCGCCATCCGTGGCGCGACCTGCCCGTGCCGGCGGGTTATCCCGGCTCGCGCGAAACGATCGAGCACGTGCTCGACGGCAAGCCGGCGCATTGGAAGAAGTGGTGGACCGGCGAACTCGTCACCAATTTCGAAGCGCCGCCGAGTTGGGTCCCTGCTTCGCTGACAACCGATCAGCTGCGCGAGATCGACGCGATGGTGCATATCAAGAACGAGTTGATCGACGAAGCGGTTGGCCGGGTGATGGCGGCTATCGGCGCACGCGGCTGGGACGGCGACACGGATGTCGTGTTCACCACCGACCATGGCGAATTCCAAGGCGATTTCGGGCTATTGTTCAAAGGCCCCTATCATGTGGACTCGTTGATGCGGCTGCCGATGATTTGGCGGCCGGCGCCGAACGCCAAAGTCGCGCCAGCCGAGCTTGATGCGCCGGTGGGGCAAGTGGATTTCGCGCCGACGTTTTGTCAGATCGCGGGGATCGATAAAGCAGCTTGGATGGAAGGCGAGGCGCTGCCGCAGAACGCAGGCGATGCGGCGGCGCGCGAAGCGGTGTTCACCGAATGGGACAGCGAGCATCAGGGCGTTACGGTTTCGTTGCGCACGCTCTACCGTGATGGCTGGACCATCACCGCCTACAACCCCTCCTCCATCTATGACGGCAGCGAGGGTGAGCTATACGATTTGCGCAACGACCCCAAGCAATGGCGCAATCTGTGGAACGAGCCCAGCGCGGCGGGGATGAAGCGCGACTTGCTCGATGATTTGCGCCGCCGCACGCCTGTGCAGCGGGAGAAACGGCCAGTTGTCGCTTCGGTGTAAGGCGCGCCGCAAAGTTAGGCTTGCGCCCGCGATTTGGGCGCCGGTGTGCGGAATAGCGCCGGCGCCCTAGCGTTCGGCTTGCGCCTTTGCCTTGGCTCTTCAAGCGTCAGGCCATGCCGTCACCTGTTGTCGTGCTTGCGCACGCTCCCGAAGCCGATGCTGTCGCCAGACGCGTCACCGATGAATTGGCGGCTCTGGGCTATGCAGTGGATTGCGCAGGCGCTGGCAAAATGCGCCGCGCAGAAGCGGCGAAGATAGAGTCGGCGCGCCACGTGGTGGTGCTTTGGTCACGCGCGGCGCGGGGGACGCCCGCGCTCAGGGCGGCGGTGCGGCGCGCCAGTGCGAGGGGGACGCTGGTTTGCGTCAGCCTGGACGCCGCGCCGCCGCCGGCGGGCGCCAAGCGGGTCACACGCCTGCCAAAGAGCGGCGCGGCGTGGCGCAGCGCGCTGGTGCGCAAACGACCAGCGCAGATCGTGAAAAAAGCGCGCGCAAAGCCACCGCCGCAGCGGACGCGGCGCACGGCCACAACACATGGAGGGGGTTCAGTGCAGGCAATCGCAACACCGACGCCGGTACGATCGGCGCCGATCCTGGGATTTTTGGCCACAGTGCTGGTGTTCAGCGCAGCGGTGGGGACCGGGCTCTATCAGACCGACGCAAGCTTCGCGGCGAAGGTGAACGCGCTGGCGGGTCAGGCGCAGGCGCAAGTGGCGGCATTGACGGGCAAGCACTAGCGCGATAGGCGCCACACCTACACCGCGCGGCCACCAGCCAAGCCGTACGCGTCCATCTTCGCACGCAAACGGCGATCGTAGTCATCTGCGAGGGCTGTGAGCGCCGCTTCGCCATCGCCGGTGAAGGATGGGCCATGCATCAGCGCAAGCGTCCGTGGCTTCAGTTCAGCGAGCTTACGGAGCGTGGCGCCCATCGCTGGGTTCAACGCTGAATAATTGGCGATGTCTTCGCTAACGATGGCGGCGCTAACGATATCGCTCTCGGTGAGCGGGTCGCATGCGCCGTATTGGGTGAAGAGATCACCGCACAACAGCGTGCCGGTGGTTTCTTCGTAGATGAGGCCAGCTTCCCAGCCATGTGGGACATGCGGCGTGTCGAGATAGCGCGCGCGTTTGCCGCCGAGATCGATCACCTCCCCGTGCGCGAGCGCGCGCGGGGCGCGTTCGGCCTGATCGTTGAGCGAAACCATCACCGCGGTCATGCCGTGCGCGACTTCGGCCCGCGGCGCGGCGGTGAGCCATTGGTTCATGGCGCCGCATTCGTCGGCTTCGTAATGACCGAAGCTGATCCAGCGCAGCTTTTCAGGCGGCATCAGCTTGGCGACCGCATCATGCACCAGTGGAAACAGCGCGCGCATGCCGGTGTGGAAGAGCAAGGGCTGCTCGCCACGGATCAGGAATTGATTGAAGGCAAGTCCGGTGGGCGGGACCTCGGCGATGAAGGTCGAGATGCGAAAGACGCCATCAGCGATCTCGGTGACCTTCGTTTGCATCGGGACCTCCCTCTTGTTTCAATACACAACCATGTGTGCCGAAATTGACAGGACGGGTCAATATGGGTACACATCACTGTGTAGTGATTTTGGAATGACACGAAATTACACGCTGAAACGCCGGGCGGAGAGCCAAGCCGAAACGCGCCTGCGCATCACCGAGGCGGCGGTGGCGCTGCACAGCACCATCGGCCCCGCCAATACCACGATCAGCATGATCGCCGAGAAGGCCGGCGTGCAGCGCAACACCTTCTACGCGCATTTCCCAGATGAACGGTCGATGGGTATGGCGTGCTCTGGACTGGCGATGGAGCGCGATCCGCCGCCGGACGCCGAAACGTGGCGCGACATCGCCGATGGTAGCGCGCGGCTAACGACGGCGCTGGCGGCAGTGTACGATTATTATGCGCGCAACGAGCGTTTGTTGGCCTGCGTGCTACGCGACGCAGAGCATCATGCGCTGACACGCGAGATTATGGACTTGCGCTACGGGCCGATTATCGCCGCATGGCATCAGGTGCTGGGCGCGGGGCTTAACGGCAAGCAGCGGGCGATGCTGGCGCTAGCGCTAAGTTTTCACACATGGCGGACGTTGGCGCGTGAAGCGCAGCTCAAACCCCGCGACGCGGTAGCGGCGATGGTGAAGGCCGTCATGGCGTGAAGGCCGCACCCGGCGAGAGCGGCCTTCTTTTGCAAGTTCCGCTACCAGACGTGCACGCGCTGATCCGGCGGTAGCGCCAGGGTCTCGCCGGGCTGCACGTTGAAGGTCGGGTACCAGGCGTCGATGTTGCGCACGGTGAGCGCGCGCCATTGGCCGGGCGCGTGACCGTCTGTGGCGATGCGTTGGCGCATGGCGGCTTCGCGCAGCTTCGAGGCCCAGGTTTGCGCGTAGGCGATGAAGAAGCGCTGATCGCCCGTGAGGCCGTTGATCACCGGCGCTTCGTGGCCGTTGAGCGAGGCGTGGTAGGCGTCGAGCGCGGCCTGCAGGCCGGCGAGATCGGCGAGGTTTTCGCCGAGCGTCAGATCGCCTTTGATGTGCAGACCCGGCAGCGGCTCGTACGCGTCGTATTGGCGCGCCAGTGCTGCACCCTGCTGCCGGAAGGCGGCGAGATCGGCGGGCGTCCACCAATTGCGCAGCGTGCCTTGGGCGTCGAAATCGGCGCCGTTGTTGTCGAAGCTGTGGCTGATCTCGTGGCCGATCACCGCGCCGATGGCGCCGTAATTATAGGCGGCGTCGGCGTGGGGATCGAAGAATGGCGGCTGCAGGATGGCGGCGGGGAAGTTAAGCGCGTTCTGCACCGGCAGGTTCACGGCGTTGACCGTCTGCGGATTCATCCACCACTCGCTGCGGTCCATCGGATGGCCGAGCTTCGAGAGCTGATGCGCATACTCAACCTTCGCGCCGTTCACCTCGTTGGCGTAGGCGTTGTCGGTGACGTTGTAGCTTGAATAATTGCGCCAGGTGTCGGGATAGCCGACGCCGACGACGATGCCTTCGGCCTTTTGCACGGCTTGATCGCGCGTCGATGGCGCCATCCAGGTGACGGCGCGGATGCGGCGGGCGAAGGCGGCCTTGATGTTGGCGACCATCGCCTGCACTTCGGCGCGTGCCGAAGCTGGGAAGTAGCGATCGACGTAAGCGTGGCCGACGGCGTCGCCGAGATAGATGTTAAGTGAATCAAGCGCGCGCTTGGCGCGGTCGCGTTGCTGCGGCGTGCCCGAGAGCGTGGTGCCGTAGAAGGCAAACGAGGCTTGATCGATCGGCGTCGGCAGCACGTCGGTGTGCATGTTGATCTGGTGGAAGACCAGCCAGTCCTTCCAGGCGTCCAGCGGCTGCGACGCCACCAGCGCCGAGAGGCCAGTGATAGCGCTGGCGTGATAAGCGGCGAATTTCGGCTGCGTGCCGAGTTGGGCGGCGTTGAGGAAGGCGGTCCAATCCAAGCCCGGCGCGCGCTGTTCGAGTTCGGCGCGGGTCCACACCGCAGACGAACCCGCCATGTTCTCGCTCTGCTCGCGCGTGTTGTGGGCGCGGGCGATTTTCATTTCCAGATCATAGACGCGCTGCGCACGCTGGGCGGCGTTGTCGATGCCGGCGAGCGTGAAGATCTGCTGGATGTAGGCGCGATATTTGGTGCGGATGTCCGCCATGTGCGGATCACTGGAGAGATAGTACTCCCGCTCCGGCAGGCCGAGGCCGCCTTGCAGAATGTACGGCAGCACCTCACCCGGCGTGCTGAGCCCCTGCGTGACGAAAACGCCGAACAAATTCTGCGTCCAGAAATTCGTGGCGTTGAGCGGATCGACGTCAGCGCGGGTTTGGCTGCCGAGCACGGCAGCGAGCGCGGTTTTGTCGGCAATGGCCTGAAAGCGCTGCAAGTCGGGTTGAATGTGGCTCATGCCGGCGGCGTCGATGGCCGCGGTGTTAGTGTAGGCGTTGTAGAAGGCGACGATACGGGCGTTATCGCTGCCAGGCGCGGGACGAGAATTGAGGATGTTCGCCAGCAATTCGCGATTGTGTTGCTCGGTGGCGAGTGTGGCTTGATACGATGAACTGATGCTGGAGCGGTCTGCGGGGATTTCCGTGGTGCGTTGCCACGCGCCGTTGGCGTAGCTGTAAAAATCATCGCCGGGCTTCACTGACGTATCCATCGCCGCGAGGTTGACGCCGATGGTGGGCGCAGTGTTTGCCGGCGCTTGCTGCTTCGAACAGGCGGTGACGGCGATCGCGCCAAAGATGAGAGCTAATGCGAGTTGGCCACGAGCCATGAACGTTCCCCACTGAAATCTGTGGGGAGCCAATTAGGTCCGGTATGAGGCGCCAGCAAGCTGCGTTGGTCGTTCCCCTGTGGTTCCCGATCGCATCCCGATGCTATTGCGCTGCAGCACGC
>DASZWS010000246.1:0-5040 GCA_035546515.1 Vitreimonas sp.
GATAATGACGAGCTCGGTTTCGTTGTTGAGGAAGTCGCGCGAGCGGAACAGCGAGCCGATGATCGGCGTGTTCATGGCGCCCGGCACGCCTTCAAGCGCGTGGCGCGTGCGCTCCTGGATCAAGCCGGCCAGCACCATCGAGCCGCCAGATGACATTTCCAGCGTCGTTTCGGCGCGTCGAACTTGCAGCGCGGGGATGGTGATGCCGTGGATCACTGTCGTCGTGCCGTCGGAATTGCGCACCGGCACGTCGCCGGTGTTGATGGCGCCGTCCGAGGTCAGCTCGCTGACTTCGGTGGCGACCTTGAGCGAGATCAACCCGCCAGACATCACGACCGGCGTAATCGCCAAGCCCACACCGAACGGTTTGAACTGCACCGAGATGCGGCCATCGTCGGAGTTGACCGGCACCGGGAATTCACCGCCTGCCAGGAAGTGTGCGGCTTCGCCGGAAATCGCCGTCAGGTTCGGTTCGGCCAGCACGCGCAACAGGCCCGCGCGTTCGAAGGCCTGGATCGAAGCGTCGGTGCGCTTTTCCTGAACCACCTCTGCCGGACCGAGCGTTTCCTGACCCGATGAATCCAGTTGGTAACCGCCAACGCCCGCGTCGCCAGGCCCAGCGCCGTTCACGAACGGCCCGGGATAGGCGAGGCCGCTTGGCTGCAGGATGTTGCGCGCCACGCCGGCGCTGGCGGTGAGGCCGCCCAACGCTGCGCCGTTGACTGAAAACCCTTGTTGCGTCGCCGCTTGAATGAAGTTGTCGCTGTTGAGAAGCTGGTTGATCATCTGGTTGTAGTTCAGATTGATCCCGAGCTGACGAACCAGCGTGCGGCTCATCTCAACCACGCGCACGCGCACCATGACCTGTTCGCTGCCCTGAACTTGGATCATGTTGACGACATGCGGCGGGAAGCCGTTGTTTGCGCTGACGCCAGGCGTTTGCATGCCGCCAGGCGCGCCGCCCGCTCCCGCGCCGGCGCCGCCGCCGATGCCCAGGAAGGTGAGTGCCATTTGATAGGCGCGATCGGCTTCCGAGGCATTGCGTGCGCTGCCGGTGAGCACGATGGAGGCGTTCATCGCCTGGGCGCGGATCGCCGCATCGGGCATTTGCTGGCGAATAAAGGCGTTCAGCGGCCCCACGTCGGGCTCAACCTGAATTTCGACGTTGGCGATCTGACGTCCGCCTGCGTCGAAGAAGAAGATGTTGGTCTGCCCGAGCGCGCGGCCGATCACGTAAGCGCGCCGCGCCGTGCGCACGGTGGCGTCGGCGATCTGCGGGTTCGACACCAGAATATCGTGCGCGTCCGCCGGCAGATCGATGATCGCCGACTTGCCGAACGGCAACACGATCGAGGTCGAGTGGGCGTCGGGAATGGCGCCGTTGCTGCTGCCGTTGGTGATGCGCACGGAGGAGGCGTCCGGCGGTTCGACTTGAGCCGCCGCGAAACCGGGCGCGAGCGCAACTGCGCTCGACAATCCCGACAAGAGTACGCCGCGAAGAGACTTCAACATCATCTGCCGCCTCCGACGACCGTGCCAAAGGCATGGACGCGAACGGAACCCGCTGCTTCGTTCATGCCGCCGTGATTGCGCCCGGTGCGCAGTGCGACGGTTTCAGCCTGTACGCCGCGAAGCGCCAAGCTGACGTCACCGGCTGCGCGCGCCATTTCCAATGTGCGCGCATCGTCCGGCGACATTTCCAACACGGCCACTTGGCCGTCATTGGTTTCAGGGTGATCGCCCGATGTTTGTCCTTCGGTTTTGTCGCCAATGGCCAGGACGCGAATATCTTGAAGGATGATGTCGCTGTGCGTTTGCTGTTGCGAACCGCCGCTTTCGCTGCGCGCTTCGCTCCGGGTGGTGACGATCACGTCGACATGGTCGTTCGGCTGAATGAAGCCGCCGACGGCGTTCTTCTGCTCGATATTAAGCGCGACGGCGCGGAAGCCCGGCGCCAGCTGCGCGGCAAGGAAGCCATGTCCATCCGGCTTGACCACCGCGCTGGCGACAATCGGTTCGCCTTGCACGAACGAGCGGCGCGTGACGCCGCCGACGTAATCGGCCTGCGCCGAAGGTTGCGCGCTGAGCTTCACGAACTGCGCATTTACAGAGGTGGTTGGGAAGAGGGCGACCGCCAGATCGCCCGGCGTCAGCATCGCGCCTTGTTGAACATCGCGCGCGGCCACCAGCACTTGCTCGCCGGCAATAGGTTGTTGCGATTGCGACGCCGCCTGCTGCTGCGGATGACTGTTCATGCCGCGAATGAGGAATAGCGCGCCGATCGCCGCGATCCCCGCGACGACCAATACGATTATCTGGCGCGCTGACATGGCACTTTACTCCCCGCGTCTGGCCCCGCGGGACCAAATCACGTTCATGGCTAAGGCGTGGTTAATGCGTTGGTCGCGAACGGAAGCACAGGTAGAGCAAGTAGCCCCCCCGCCATAATCGCGACGCCGTAGGGGACGCCGCTTTCTGGTGTTAACAAGCGATTTACGAATGCAGGCGCCGCGGCGAAGAAGGGTTGCCACTTGCGTGCGCTCAGCAGCGCGAGCGCCAAGAGGCCGCCGGCGAGCGCGGTGCCGAGGATGAAAGTCGGAAACGCCGCGAAGCCGGTCCATACCGCCGCAGCAGCGACCAGCTTGGCGTCGCCGCCGCCGAAAATCTTGGCCTGAAACAGAAAGAAACCGACCACCAAGATGGCGACGCCGAAGCCGTAGTGCACGCCGATCTCGTTCAGCGGCATGCCGATCGCCAGCGCCAGCGGCGCGAATAGAAGCGTCATGGCGATCGAAAGCCAATTTGGGATGGTCAGCGACGCAATGTCGGAGCAGGCCGCATAAACGAGCAGGCCCGCGAAAACCGCGAGGGCGATCAAGCTGATCATGTCGTTCTAACTGCGCTGATGCGCGTCAAGAAAGATTTAAGAGCGTGAGTCCGCGCCGCAGAAAGATAAACGCAAAGAAAAACGCCGCCCTGGCGAAGCAGGACGGCGTTTTGAGAAGGGAAGCAAGGGCGCAGAGCGGGCCACAAGTCTGCGGCCCGCTTGCGAAGAGGGCTATTAGGTGGCGCCGCTCAGCTGCGTCGACACTTTGCCGAACGTGGTGTTCAGGCTCGAGCCGACGAGGCCGACGGCGGTGATGATGGCGACGCCGATGAGGGCGGCGATCAAGCCGTATTCAATCGCGGTCACGCCGTCTTCATTCTTCAAAAAACGCTTCAGAGCAGACATTTCATATTCTCCGTATGTCGAGTGCTTTTCACCGGCCCGGTAGAATGTCGCACCCGACACCCAACCCAGACGCATGGGTGAATTTACGCGAGTGCAATTAACGTCTCCTCCAATGAAGACGGTAAAATGCGCGTTCACCGCGATGCAGTTGTTCGCGCTCTTGGCAATCGTTGCGATCACCGATCTGTTAGGACTACGGCAACCATTGTGGCGTAGCTCCTTATATAGAAGTCTGGAGAAGCACGCTCATGCGTTCCTTCCGCGTTCGCGCGATCGCCGCGCTTGCCGCTGCCGCATCTCTGCTCGGCGCGAGTATCGCTTCGGCGCAAGATATAAGAGTGGCGCTCGATCAAGCGTTTCCGGTTCGCCTGGCCGACGCTGCGCAGGGCGTCGCCATCGGCAATCCCAGCATTGCCGGCGTTTCGGTCCAGAACGATCATTTCTTGTTCGTGACCGGTCGTTCCTATGGCTCAACGAATTTGGTCGTGGTCGGCGACAACGGCCGCATTCTTTATTCCGGCCGCGTAATCGTTACGCCGGACGAAACCGGCGCCGTGATCGTCACGCGCGGCACCGAGATGGCGCGTCTTGAGTGCAGCCCAGTGTGCCGTCCGCGCCCGGATATCGGCGACGGTGCGGCGGCCGCGGCGGTCAACGATCAGATCACCACCCACGCGTCGACCGCGACCAGCACTCACTAAGCGGCGTTCACCATCTAATTTGACGGGATGGCAAGCATGTCGGCGTACGCTGCGCGCTCGGGAGGCGGCGTTGTTCAGCCCATTGCTTGGCATTGCAGGGCTGTTTCGGCGTTTTGGCCGCGCGCGTGGCGGCGCAACCGCCGTTGAATTCGCGTTCGTCGCCCTTCCTTTCTTTCTATTGATGGTCGGGTTGGCCGAAGTCTCGATGATCGGCTTGACCCAGACCAGTCTCGATTATTCGGTTTCGGAGGTTGGCCGTCAGATTCGCACAGGGCAGGCGCAGCTCACCGGCAAGAGCTACACGCAGATGAAGCAGGCGCTCTGCGCCCAGATGAATTCGTTCCTGTTTCTCGACTGCGCCGGGAATTTGTACCTGGACGTCGACACCTTCCAATCCTTTACCGACGCCAGCAACAACAACGCGGCGCCGATCAAGAACAACAAGTTCGATGCGTCGGGCTTCGGCTACAGTCCCGGCAATCCAAACGATATTGTCGTCGTGCGCGCTTACTATCGCTGGCAAATTCTGACGCCACTGTTTGCATCCGTGTTTCAGAACGTCAGCGGCGGTGAGCGCATCCTGGTGTCGACCATGATGTTCCGCGACGAACCGTATCAGGCGTCGCCATGATGATTTCGATGCGCCGCCTCAGCCGCTTCGCTGGCGCCAAGAAGGGCCTCGCCGCGCTCGAGTTCGCTCTCTTGCTGCCGATGATGCTCCTGTTGCTGTTCGGCTCTTGCGAACTCATCGACGTGATGATGGTCAATCGACGGGTGCAGAACGTTTCGTCCTCGCTCGCCGACGTCGTCGCCCGCGATACCGAAGTGTCGAACGCGGAGGTTCAAGGGCTTTGGTCGTCGCTGAGTGTGCTCATGTACCCCGAAGGCGTGGGTACGGCGATGGACGTGCGCATCACCAGCCTCTCGATCGCCAACAACAAGGCGAGTGTGGTTTGGAGCGAGGGGTATAACGGTCTCTCGCCTCTGAATAAGAATTCCACGGTTTCGTTGCCGTCGGCGATGATGCAGAACGGCTCCAGCCTGATCATGGCCGAAACCGTCTATCGCTATAATTCCGTGCTCGGCTTCTTGTTCTCCGGCACCATG
>DASZWS010000247.1:0-11250 GCA_035546515.1 Vitreimonas sp.
GGCGCGCGCGGCAACAATCTTCAGAACGTTGACGCCACGATTCCGCTCGGGACCTTCACCTGCGTCACCGGCGTGTCGGGCGGCGGCAAATCGACGTTGATCGTCGAGACTTTGTTCAAAGCAGTGTCGCGCCAATGGCACGGCGCTGGCGATGTGCCGGCTGAACACGACACCATTCTCGGTCTCGAGCACATCGACAAAATCATCGACATTGATCAATCACCCATCGGCCGCACGCCGCGTTCTAATCCGGCGACGTACACGGGCGCCTTTACACCGATCCGCGATTGGTTCGCGGGGTTGCCCGAGTCGAAAGCGCGCGGTTATGGCCCTGGCCGCTTTTCGTTCAACGTAAAGGGCGGGCGCTGCGAAGCCTGCCAGGGTGACGGCGTCATCAAAATCGAGATGCACTTTCTGCCGGACGTGTACGTCACTTGCGACACCTGCAAAGGCAAACGCTACAATCGCGAAACGTTGGAGATCCTCTACAAAGGCAAATCCATTTCCGACGTGCTGGACATGACCGTCGAAGAAGGCGCCAACCTCTTCAACGCAGTGCCAAGCATTCGCGACAAGCTGGAAACACTGAAGCGCGTCGGCCTGGGCTATGTGCACATTGGCCAGCAAGCGACGACGCTCTCTGGTGGCGAAGCGCAACGTGTGAAGCTGTCGAAAGAGCTGAGCAAACGCGCCACCGGCCGCACGCTCTACATCCTCGACGAACCGACCACCGGACTGCACTTTGAGGACGTGAAAAAACTTCTCGAAGTGCTTCACGAGCTGGTCGACAACGGCAATAGCGTATTGGTGATCGAGCATAACCTCGACGTCATCAAAACCGCTGACTGGATTATCGATCTGGGCCCCGAGGGCGGGGACGGCGGCGGCCGCATTGTCGCCGAAGGCACGCCGGAAGCTGTCGCCAAAGTGAAAGAAAGTTGGACCGGCAGATATCTCGCGGAAGCCCTCACGCGGCATGCGCAGCGCAGCGCTGTGTCAAAACCCAAGATTAAAGCCGCGGCGGCTGAAGCACCTGCGCCGAAGGCGACACGCAAGAAAAAGAGCGCGGCTGGATGACAGCGGACGGTCCAGCCGCCATTCCCGTACTCTTCGAAGAGGCGTGGAACGCCCACGACATGGCCGCCTTCGCGCAGCTCTTCCATCCCGACGCAAGTTTCGTGAATCGCTTCGGCACGTACTGGCGTGGCGTCGAACAAATCGTCGCCGGCCACGACGCCATCCACGCGACGATTTACAGCGACTCCACCCTGACCAACGACGCACCCGATGTTGATTGGCTGAGCGCCGACGCCGCGATCCTGCACGTCTGGAGCAGGCTGACCGCCGGGCGCGCCCATCCAGCCGGGCCGCATGAGGTCGACACGCACGTCATGGCGGTTGTGACGCGCCGCGATGGGGTATGGCGTATCCAAGCCTTGGAAAACGTCACACTCGTCGATCCACGCACCGGAACGCCAAGGCTGCGCGAATAGCGCTACGAGGCGGCCGCCGGATTGTGCTCAAGCTTTCCCTCGTCCAGCGCAACCCGCACCGCGCGCGCGTTGACGCCATAGCACATCACGTAGATCAGCAGCGCCAGCGCATAGATGGCGATCTGGCCGCCGATGTAGAGCGCGATGCTCACTGGCGAGGACCAGAGTTTTTGCATGCCCTCCAAGACGGCAGATTGATACGCTGCCGAAAACCCCGTTGGGTCACTGCCCATTTTCGACCAATCGACGCCACCAAAGACCGTCGCGAAATAAGCGCCCATGGTGACGCCGCCAACGACGATGCTGGCAATGATGTAGATGATGAAAATCAGCAAGAAGGCGCCGAACAGCGCCCAGAAGCGGCCGCTGCTGACGCCCCACGCCTTCAAGGGCGCGAAGTGGCCTGCGCCAATTGAGGTGGCCGCCGCTGGCGCCAGCCGCACCGCCACATAAATCCAAGCAACAAACCAAACGAGGCACCCAACAAGCCCGACGAGCACCGCGGGACCGGCGTTGTCTTTTCCGCCAATGGCGCCGCCGATGGCGCCGAGCACGACCATCCAGATTGCGAAAATGATGGCGGTGCAGAAAAAGAACAGGAACCAGAACCAGTAGGTCCCGTAGACGCGCCACATGTCGGCGCCGAAGCAGAGATTGAACGGGTTGCTTTTTTCGCCGCGGATCAGCCAACGCAGACTCGACGATTCAAACGCGGCCAGCGCCACAAAATAGAAAAACAGCGCAATCATCTCGATCGGAAAAATTAGAAAGATCGCGCCCAAGTTCGGCGGCGGCTCGGGCGCGCCACCCTTCGCCGACGCGATCATCGCGTTGTTGTACCATTCGACAAAAGCGGGGCCGCCAAGCGCGAAATAGGCGACGACGCCCAGGACCACTAAGCCAACGATCATCAGGACCGCAAAGGCCACGCTCGCGGGCAACAACACCGAACCATCACGTTTCTGAAAGGCGAAAAAGGTCGCGTTGAGCGGCTGCTTCTCGGCCATCGCATATCCCCCTGCGGCTCATCTGACGTCGACAGGATGCGCCGCGACCGTGGCGATATCAATCACCGGCGCTCGATTTGCCTAGTCGCAGCCGTCGCGTCGGCCCTGGAAAATCACCCGCTCGGGACCATCGCCGACCACGGCAACACGGAGGTTATCGCCGGCGGTGTCTATAAACGCGCGCCCCCCTTCGAGCGAACCACTATCGCCTTGCGCCACGCCCCAACACCGAGGCGCATCACCTTGGCGGCACAATTTCCATCCGTCGTTATCCGGCTCAAGCGAGAAGCGCTCGCTGCGCTGGCCATTGATCCCAACCCGGGTGCGGACACCGGCCAAAGACCCTGGGCGATTTGGATCAGGCAGCCAGCGCATCAGCACCGTCCCCGCATCGCGATTGATCCAGCAGCCCGCGACGCGCTCCGGCGGCGTCCGCGTGGCGGCGTCGGTCACGCAGCCGGCCAAAAGCAGGCAAGCGATCAGAGCTCTCATGCCGGCGTCAATTCCCCTGTAGCCTCAAGTTCGATCGGCCCCGTCATCAGAACCCGGTCGTCGCCCTCGCGCCATTCAATCTCAAGTGAACCGCCGTCCACCAGCACGTTGACGCGGCGCCCAGTGCGGCCTTGTCGGTTCGCTGCGACCACCGCGGCGCAGGCGCCGCTGCCGCACGCCTTGGTTAGGCCGGACACCCGCTCCCAGACCCGCAGGCGGATTTCCTCCGGTGAGCGAATCTCTGCGAAACCCACATTGACGCCCTGCGGAAAGAAGGGGTCGTGTTCGACTTTCGGGCCAAGACTTTCAATGGGAGTGGCGCGCACATCATTGACGAAGAACACCACGTGCGGATTACCCAGGTTCACCGCGCCCGGGCCGCTCAGACCGCCGGCCTCGTAATCGAGCTTGTCCGTCGGCATCGCGCGGGCGATCGGGATCTCCTCCCAGCGCAACAATGGTGAACCCATGTCCACCGTGATGCGCTGTTCGCCAGCGCGTTCAGCGTAGAGCATGCCCGCCGCGGTTTCGATCCGCCGCGTCGCCGCGCCGCCTTCTTCCATCAACAGCCAAGCCACGCAGCGCGTGGCGTTGCCGCATGCTTCCACCTCGCCACCATCTCCGTTCCAGATGCGCATGAAGACGTCGCCGCGAATCGAACGCTCCATGGCGATGACCTGATCGCAGCCGACACCGGTCTTGCGGTCGGCGATGGCGCGCGCTTGCGCCGCCGAAAGCGGTACTGAGCCGCGCGACCGCCCGTCGAGAATGACGAAGTCGTTGCCGCAACCGTTCATTTTGAAATAGCGCATCTCGCCCCGAATGTAGGCCGCTTCGGTTAAGAGCGCACCCCACCTCTGCGCACCAAATCGCGCCAAACTGCGATGAAACGCTCTTTAACCCTGCCGCCGCTTCTGCTTGGTAGGTCCAAACTTGTGAGGGGACACCCCATGCGCGCCATCATCGCCGCCTCTTGTGCATTCGTTCTGGCTTCGTGCAGCACCTCAGGATCAACGACACAGTCCATGAATAACACCCCGACTTCGCCCGCCGCGCACAGCGACTTCGCGCAGAATGCTGCGCATGATCCATATCTCTGGCTTGAGGACATGAACGGCGACCGCGCTATGGCCTGGGTGCGCGAGCAAAATGCGCGCTCGCTGCCGACGCTGACCAACGATCCGCGTTTCGCGGGCCTTGAGCGCGACGCTATCGCCATCGCCAACAGTAAGGACCGCCTGCCGTACGGTTCGGTGCGCGACGGCTACCTTTACAACTTCTGGCAGGACGAGACGCACGTTCGTGGCATTTGGCGGCGCTCGCCGCTGGCCGACTACGCCCGCGGCGAACCGGTTTGGGAAACCATTCTGGATTTCGACGCACTGTCCGCGGCTGAACACGCCAACTGGGTGTTCAAAGGCGCCGACTGCCTGGACGGCACAACGCGCTGCATGATCGCGCTCTCCGATGGCGGCCGCGATAGCTCTACGTATCGCGAATTCGACATTTCGACGCGCGCCTTCGTGGCCAATGGTTTCGTGGTCCCGGACGCCAAGTCAGCGGTGTCATGGCGCGATCAGAACACGCTCTATGTGGGGACCGACTGGGGACCGGGCTCCATGACTGACAGCGGCTATCCCTACATCGTCAAAGCCTGGACACGCGGCACGCCGCTTACCAGCGCAACTGAAGTCATTCGCGGCACGCCCCACGACGTCTCAGTTGGCGCTGGCCTCCTCGAAGACATTGACGGCACGATGGTGCCGATCGCCGTGCAAGGCACGACGTTCTTCGAGAACAAGAGCTATCGCCTCGATGGCCCGACGCCGCAGCAGATCAATCTGCCGCTGAAATCCAGCATCGTCGGCCTGTTTCAAGGGCAGCTCCTGTTCACGTTGCAAGAAGACTGGATGGGCGCGAAATCGGGTTCGCTGTGTTCTTATCCGCTCACGCAAACCAATGACGCCAGTCCGCATGTCACGGTGATTTTCGCGCCAGGACCGCGTGAATCCATCGAAGGCATCGACATCACGCATGATGCTGTTCTGGTTGCCGGCTACGAAAACGTGCGCGGACGCCTGCTGCGCTTTGCCTATGACGGATCCGTGTGGCAGCGCACCACGATTGCATTGCCGGCCAACGGTTCCGTGGCGCTTGCAGGCGCGTCTCCACGCGAAAGCCTGGCGTTTGCCAATTTCGAGGACTTCCTGACGCCGCCCACGCTCTATGCTTTGGACGACCACGCCAGCACCGCGCGCGCCATTCGCTCGCTGCCGGCGCAGTTCGATGCGTCGCCCTACACGGTCGAGCAATTCGAATCGACGAGCCGTGACGGAACGCGCGTTCCTTATTTCGTGGTGCATCGCAAAGACATGCCGCTGAACGGTCAAAACCCGACGATGCTCTATGCCTACGGCGGCTTCCAGGTTTCCGAGACGCCGGCCTATTCGCCCAACGTGGGTAAGCTCTGGCTCGAACATGGCGGTGTTTATGTGCTCGCCAACATCCGCGGCGGCGGCGAGTTCGGCCCGTCATGGCACCAGGCGGGCCTCAAGACGCATCGCCAAGTCATCTATGACGACTTCTACGCCGTCGAACGCGACCTTGTGGATCGCCATATCACCAGCCCGCGGCGACTTGGCATTGAAGGCGGCTCGAATGGCGGCCTGCTGATGGGCGTGATGCTCAATCAGCACCCGGAAATGATCCACGCGGCTGTCGTACAAGTGCCGCTCTTAGACATGCTCCGCTTCGATCAGATCGGCGCCGGCGCGTCCTGGGTCGATGAATACGGCTCACCGCAAGTGCCGGAGGAGCGGGCATTCCTTGAGACTATCAGCCCGTACCAGAATCTCCGCGCGCGCCCGGATTTCCCAGAGCCGCTCGTAGAAACATCAACCAAGGACGATCGCGTCCATCCGGCGCACGCGCGCAAGTATGTCGCTCGGATGATGGCCCTCGGCATGCCGGTTCTTTACTACGAGAACATCGAGGGCGGTCACGCCGCAGCGGCAAACTTGAACGAGGCGGCGCACCGGCGCGCGCTTGAGTACACTTATCTCATGCAGAAGCTGATGGACTGACGGCCTTTCAGCGCGGCGGCGGGCCCTTGCGGCCCGTCACATGCCCGCGCACCAGATGCACACGAATGTTCTCTCCGGTCGGAGCGCGGGCGCTCCACTCTGCATCTGTGCGTTCCGGGATCGACGTGCAGTAGCCGAACGGGCCAGCAAACGGTTGACGCTGGTTCAGGCACAAGCGGTTGCCGCGCATGCGCCACACACCGCTTGTGTGCTGCCCACGCCGGCCCGTCGATTGATAGGCGCCGCCCTGCTGCAAGTACACTTCGGCTTGGCGGCCATCCGGATACGTTGATTGAATGGTGTTGCCGAACGCTTGGCTGATGTCTGGCGTGGCCCACGCTTCGCCGCACATGGCGAAAGCCGCGAACGCGGCGCAGCTGATCACAAGGCTTTTCATTCGTTTGGCAACGCCATCGCGGGCGCGCCTGTTCCGGTTCACGGATCAAGCGTGTCGTAACGATCCAGCACTGGCCGGTCGGCGAGGCACGGCGCGAGCTTCGGTCCAGCGCCGCGGAAATGATCCGACTTCATGTGCGCATCAAGCGTCGCCTGATCTTGATAGAGCTCCATCACGACGTAGGTCGTGGACTCCTTTGCTGATCGGCAAAACTGATAGAGCTTCACGCCCGGCTCGTTTTTGCGCGTCGCCGTTACCAGCTCAAGCATCGCTGCTTCGAACGCCGCCGTCTGCTCCGGCTTCACCTTCATCGTCGCCACTACGCCGATCATGAGTTTGTCTCCGTCTTTGGCCGCTTACGTTTTTGCACGTTGGTCCGCGGCATCAATAGGCGCCGCAGAGGTAAGCCCAGCTAACCGCCCTCGTTCAGCTCGATATCGCCGGCGTCCTCCAGCGGCGGAGGCTTGCCCGAGACCAGCACCTGCTCGGGCCCCAGCTCCTTCTCCCACTTCGCCACAACAGCCGTGGCTACCGAATTGCCCACCACGTTCGTCGCGCTACGACCCATGTCGAGGAAATGGTCGACCCCGAGGATCAAGAGCAGACCTTCCTGTGGCAATCCGAATTGCGTCAGCGTGGCGGCGATCACCACCAGCGACGCACGCGGCACCCCGGCCATGCCCTTCGATGTCACCATCAGCACCAGCAGCATCGAAATCTGCTGCGCCCAACTGAGTTCGGTGTGGAAGATTTGGGCGATGAAGATGACGGCGAAGGTGCAATACATCATCGAGCCGTCGAGATTGAACGAGTAGCCCAGCGGCAGAACGAAGCCGGCGATGCGCTTGGAAACGCCGAAGCGCTGTAGCTCCTCAAATGTGCGCGGATAAGCGGCCTCAGAACTTGCGGTCGAAAACGCCAGCACGGCGGGATCGCGGATCATGTTCATCAGCCGAAGGATGCGTGGGCCGACCACGACAAAGCCCGCAAATACGAGCAATCCCCAAAGGATCACCAGCGCAAGGTAGAAGCCGCCGATGAACTTGCCGTAGGTGCCGAGAATATCGAGGCCGTTCTCGGTGACGGTTGCGGCGATCGCGGCGAAGACGGCTAGTGGCGCGAGATTCATCACGTAGCCGGTCACGCGCAACATCACGTGCGAAATGCGTTCGGCGAGATCGACGATCGGCTTGCCGACCTCACCGAGCGAGGCCAGCGCCACACCGAAGAACACCGCAAACACGACGATCTGCAGCAATTGGTTTGTCGCCATCGCGTCGAAAATCGACGTCGGCACAAGATGGGTGATGAAGTCATTGAGATTGAGCGCGGAAGCTTGGGGCGGCGTCCCACTCGCCGGCGTCAGATGAAGGCCGACGCCCGGCTGGAGCCAGTGCACCATCGCCAAGCCAAGCAGTAGCGAAAAGATGGATGCGCTGATGAACCAAAGGAGCGTGCGGACACCCACCCGTCCCAATGCGCCGGTGCCACCCATGTGAGCAATGCCGACCACCAGCGTGGAGAGCACCAGCGGCGCGATGATCATTTTGATCAGCCGCAGAAAAATGTCGGTTACGAGTTTGAAATAGGAGGCGATGTCCGGCCAGTTCTCGGACGGGTATTGCTGATGCAGCGCATAACCAACGCCGACGCCGAGCATGAGCCCGACCAAAACGAACAGGGTCAAATACCGTTGCATGCTCGACCGCTTAGCTGCTTGCCGGCTGCAGCAAAAGCGAAAACCGGACGGGGCATCGGCTTGATTTTGCCTTCACGCCCGCTGACAAGCGCAAGACGAGGAATGAGCTCATGAACGTATTGCGCGCGGCCATTGGCATTTGCGGCTTGGCGCTGCTCGGATTGCTGTTCTGGGCGCTGCTGAAGAAGCCGGATCTCGACGGCACGTTCCTCGATCAGCTCGGGGTGATGACGGCAATGCCCTGGGGCGTCGTCAGCCTTGTCGATCTCTATGTCGGCTTCCTGCTGTTTGCGACGTTGGTGTTCTTGACGGAACGTTCGTGGGTCGTCGCCGCGCTATGGGCCATTCCGGTATTTGTCGTCGGCAATTTCTGGGCTGCGCTTTGGTTCGTGATCCGCCTGCCGCATTTGGCCAAGCAGCTGTCCAAGCCCGATTGGCCTAACTCGTAAACAATTCTCGCAACGCCTCGGCCAGCATCCGCGCTTCCTCCGCGCGCTGACCACCTTCGCGCCAAGCCACGCCGATCGAACGACCGACGACACTCTCGGCGAACGGGCGAATGCTGACGTTGGCGCCGGCCGTGGCGCCGCCTTCGGCGGCAATCTTTGGAAGCAAGGTAACGCCCATGCCGCCGGACACCATTTGCACCAATGTGTGCAGGCTGGTGGCGCTGACTTCTGCTGCACGACGGCCCGGGCTCAAGTTGCATACGGAAAGCGCGTGGTCGCGCAAACAGTGCCCGTCTTCGAGCAGCAAGACGTCTTCGCCTTTCAGATGTTCCGGCGAGAGGTCGTTGCGCTGAGTCAGAGGATGGCCCTGCGGCGCGAGAAACAGAAACTCGTCGTCGGCGATCGCGGTCGTGGCGATGCCAGGGGCCGAATAGGGAAGCGCGATAATCGCGGCGTCCAGCGTGCGTGCGCGCAGCGCGTCGACAAGGCGTGCTGTCAAATCCTCGCGCATCAGCATGCGCGCTTGCGGAAAGCGCTTGCGCAGCAACGGCAGAGCGCGCGGCAAAAGAAATGGTGCAATCGTCGGGATCGCGCCCAATCTGAAGGCGCCTGAGAACGGCTTGCCGGCCGCGCGCACGGCACGGACCAATTCTTCCACTTCGCTCAGCGCCCGCGCCGCGCGCTCCGCGGCTTCCGCGCCCGCCGGTGTCAGCGCTGCGCCGGCGCGTCCGCGCTCAACAAGGGTTGCACCGAGCGCGGCCTCCAATTCCTTGATGCCCGCCGACAGCGTCGGTTGGGTGACGCCAACCGCGTCGGCGGCGGCGACAAAGCTGCCCTCCGCCCGCAGCGCCGTCAGAAACTGAAGCTGACGCAGCGTCGGCATCGAGGAGGCGGGAAGTCGCTCTTCCATAGGTCCAGTCTATACTATGACCGAACATATATCGATTTTGTCTAACTAAGATCAAGCCGCGGCAGCGCGGACCTCAGTCGCGGGCACGACCTCGATGCGTTGAGGCACCCGCAACGTAAAGGTGGACCCCGCGCCGACCTCGCTGCGTGCGACAACATCGCCGCCCAGAATGTGGGCCATCCGGTGCGCGATCGAGAGCCCCAAGCCCATTCCGCCCTTGGTGCGCGTCTTGGCGCCATCGGCCTGTGTGAAGGGTTTGAATATGCGGGTCAGATCGTCGGCGGCGATGCCGCACCCGGTATCGGAGACGGCGATCACCAACCACTCGCGATTGTCGACATATTCGCGCTCAGCGGTGACGGCGATAAGACCGTCATTGGTGAACTTGACCGCGTTGGAGATGAGCGCGCCTACGCAGACGCCGAGCTTGCTGGCGTCGGTAAAGGCGCGCTCCGCCTCGCCGGTAATGCGCAGAGAGATGCGGTTACCCGCGGCGCGCGCATCGTCTTGCACGACGCCGATGGCATCATCGAGCATGCGCCGGACATCCAGTTCGGTGGGCATGACCCGATCGGCGCCAGCGTCGATACTCGACATATTCAGGATTTGATCAATCAGACCGAGCAGGTGACGCGCCGAACCAGTGATGCGCTGCGCATCGTCGGCGAGCTCCTTACGGCCTTCGGCCTCCATGTCCTCGGCGATGATTTCGGAATAGCCGATGACCGCGTTGAGCGGTGTGCGCAGTTCATGCGTCATCGTTTGCAGGAATTCGGACTTGGCGCGGTTGGCCTCTTCCGCTTCCACCTGCTTAGCTTCGGCTTCAATTTGCCGGTCCTTGGCGTGCTTGTTGGCGGCGCGCAAGCCCGTCACCATGCGTCCATTATAAAGCGCCGCACGCACGACAAAGGCGAGGAACCCGCCAACACCGCAGGCGGCGCCGATCGCGCCCTGCAAGGCGTCGCTGGGGCTTTGATGGAAAGTCAGGAACGGCATCACCAGCAAGCAGATCGCCGCGGGCGCAGCCGTCACCAGCATGAAGCCTGGCGCCTGGAACAGAAACAGCATGACGCTGACGAGAGAGCTTGCAGCCATAAGCGCACCAAGCACGCGGCCCGGTCCGCCCGCCGCTCCAGCCAGATACAAGGTCATGCCGCAGAAGATGATGACGCTGAAGGCGCAGCCCCACACGAACAACGCGCCGGTGGTGTTGCGCTCGCGCACACCGCGCGTATCGAGATATGAATGCCCCAGCATGGCGTCGAAGCCGGTCGACAACATCACCGCTAGAAACCAGCCGAACCCGGCCGAGAAGGAGTTCAGCACGAACGACGCGCCGACCGCGAACAGCGCACCTACGCCTATCCGCCAACGAAGGCTGGACACATGCGCGCGCGCCGCCGCAAACATGGACGGATCTTGAAATTTGATCACAACCGACTCCGCAGCGGGCCCGACTCTAAGAATCGCGTGCTTGCTTTTGAATTAATCGCTAGCCCCTTTCCCACAGTCGTGATGTTCATGAATGTTCATTTCATCCTCGCAATGGCAGCAGCATGAGCGACTTCGACGCCGCCATCGTCGGCGCGGGCGCGGTCGGTCTCGCCTGCGGCTATGCGCTCGCCAAGCGCGGCAGGAGCGTGGCGGTGCTGGAACGCGAACCACGCATCGGCTCTGGGATTTCCGCGCGCAACTCGGAGGTGATCCACGCAGGCCTTCA
>DASZWS010000248.1:0-24554 GCA_035546515.1 Vitreimonas sp.
CTCGACCGGGCTCGACATCCATCCGCATGACCGCAACGTCACCAGCTACGATGTGCTGATTGGCCAGCTACCGCTTGCGAAAGCGATCCTGCCAACGAAGGTGCCGAACTTGTACATCACGCCAGGCGACGCGCGTTTGTCAGGCGTTGAAGGCGAATTGCTCGGCGAAGCAGAACCGCAGCATTTCCTGCGCAAAGCCATCGAACAATTCCGCGCGGAATCGCAGCTGGGCATCGATTATGTGCTCGTCGATTGTCCGCCGTCACTGAACGTTCTGACGGTCAACGCGCTCACTGCCTGCGACGCGGTGCTCGTGCCGCTGCAGACGGAATACTTCGCGCTTGAAGGGCTCGCGCAATTGGTCGCGACCATTCAAGCGGTGAAAGCAAATCTGAATCCCACGCTCGAAATCCAAGGCGTGGTGCTCACGATGTTCGACAAGCGCACCACGCTTTCCGAACAAGTGGCGCAAGAGGTGAGGGCGCACTTCCCCGACAAAGTCTATGAAACAGTGATCCCGCGAAACGTCCGCATCAGTGAGGCGCCGAGCCATGGCCTGCCTGCGATCATCTACGATCCGAGCGCCACTGGTAGCAAAGCATACGTTCAGCTTGCGAAAGAGTTGATCGAACGCGAGCGCATGCTCAAGGCAGCGTGAGAACTGGGCAATTTTGTTAGAGTCTCGGCAACTATTGCCGACAGACAATTAAGACGAAAACGAATCGGGTCGGACTACGGGAGCTTAGGGCATGAGCGAATTCGCAAGACCACGGGGGTTGGGCCGCGGCCTCTCCGCGCTGCTTGGCGAACCCGTGAAAACCGAAGCGCTGAAGCCGGCGACGCCGGCGGCCACGGAACCGCTGCGTCCGATTGAGCCGCCCCGCAACGTGTTCGAGCTGCCTGTGACGACGGTTGCGCCGCAACCGCAAGCACAACCTGCACCCAAGCCCGCCGCGACTCCGGCTGCGCCGACGCAAGCAGCGGCGAACGATGGCCCGCGCACGGTTCCGATCGACTTGGTTCAGCGCAATCCGCAACAGCCGCGCCGGCATTTCGATGAGAGCGACCTGAGCGAACTCGCAGGCTCGATCAAAACGCACGGCGTGTTGCAGCCAATTCTTGTGCGCCCGATCGCCGGTGGAAAATTCGAGATCGTCGCCGGCGAGCGCCGCTGGAGGGCTGCGCAGCGCGCGGGTCTGCATTCCATCCCGGCGGTGATCCGTGAGTTCGACGAAGTCGAAGTGCTCGAGATCGCGATCGTCGAAAACGTGCAGCGGACAGACCTGAATCCGATTGAAGAGGCCCAAGGCTTCCAGGCGCTGATCGATCGCTTCGGCCGTACGCAACAGGACATTGCCGACGCCGTCGGCAAGTCGCGCCCACACATCGCCAACATGCTGCGCCTGTTGCAGCTGCCTGACGAACTGCAGGAAATGGTGCGCGACGGACGCCTGTCATCCGGCCACGCGCGCGCTATCCTCACGGCGCCTGATCCGCGCGGCTTGGCGCAGCGCGCCATCAGCGAAGGCCTGAACGTGCGCGAAGTCGAACGCCTGGCGCAGCAGGCCAAGGACGAAAAGCACGGACCGCGCGCTAGCGCGGTGGCGGCGGAGGCCAAGTCCGCGGATACGCGGGCGCTCGAAGAAAGCCTCTCCAACGCCCTCGGCCTGATCGTCACGATCACCGACAAGGCCGGGGCAGGCGAGGTGAAGATCGCCTACAAGACGCTTGAGCAGCTCGACGATGTCATCCGCAGGCTGCGCGGCGGCTTCTAAGTTTTCGGCGCCGCGAGCACGCGCCTAAGCGAGGGTGCAAGCAACAGCGTCAGTACGCCGCCTATGGCGGAGATGCCCGCTTCCATCGCCCAGAACGTCGCTGGTCCAACGCGCTCATAGAGCCCGCCGATCCAGCCGATGATGAAGTTGCCGATGAACAGCGACAGAAAGATCGCGCCCATGAGCGTGGCCTTCACGTTTTGCGGGGCTGCGCGTGAAACCAGCGCCAGCAGCACCGGCCAATAATACAGAAACGCGATCCCCAGCAGGATGTCGTAAACGATCGGGAAGATCGCCGGCACACGCGTCATCGTCGCCGCCGCGAACGCCAACAATCCATTGGCGATCACCGTGAGCCAAGCACCGATGCCGATCTTGGAAAAATCGTCCGGTTCACCGCCGTTGTTGTCCTGCCATTTCCAGAGAGCGATGAGGAACGGTACGCCGACAATGCTGGCGAGTGGGTCGATGGAATTGAACCACGAGACCGGAATGTGAAAGCCGAAGAAGTTGAGATCGACGGCGTCGTTTATCCAGATCAGCCCGATATTGGTGTTCTGATAATAGCCGATGGTCTGGAATATTGTGAGAAAGGCGGCGACGCCGATGGCGGCAACGATTCGCCATTCGTGTTGTGACGTTTGAGGCGTGCGCGTCTCGGCGGTTGCGGCCCGTGGCTCCGCGAGATGCTTGAGGCCCGCGAGATACGTGAAAAGGCCGATCAGCATCAACGCGGCCGCCAGACCGAATCCCGCATGCCAGCCGTACACTTGCGCCAGCAGGCCACAGAGCAGGGGGCCGACAAACGCGCCGACATTGATGGCCATGGAAAAGATCGCAAAGCCGCGCGTGCGCCCAGTATCGTCGGCTTCGTCGTAGAGTTCGCCGACCTGCGTCGAGATGTTGCCCTTCAGCAAGCCGCAGCCGCTGATCAGCAGCAGCAAAGCCAGCAAGAAGGATTGATCGAACGCCATCGCCAGATGGCCTGCGCTCATCAGGATAGCGCCGATAACAACGCCGGCGCGGCGGCCGATGAAACGATCCGCAATCCAGCCGCCGAGCACCGGCGTGAAATATACAAAGCCCGTGTAGAGCCCCATGATCTGCGACGCGAGCGCCAGCGTCGTCATGGGCCCGAACACGCTTTCAAGGCTTGCTCTGAAGGCTGGAAAGCCAACGATATTCTCGACGTGCCCCGTCAGCAGCAATTGCTGGGTCATGTAGAGCACCAGCAGCGCCGTCATCCCGTAATAGGAAAACCGCTCCCACGCCTCCGTGAAACTAAGGAAAGCGAGCCCCGTGGGTTCGCCGAAGAAGGTGCGCTCGCCGGCGCCAGGAAAAGCAACAGTCATAGAGTGTCATCTCGCCCGCGTTGTTCCAGGCGTGCAATCGAAAAGCGCCGAACGCCGCGACCGCTCTACGCATCCCCAGTTTTGCGGCTATGAAGAGCGCCATGAACAGCGTCTATGCATCGCTCGGCACGACAGTGTTCGAGGTCATGTCTCGGCTCGCCGCAGAGACGGGCGCTGTGAACCTGGGGCAGGGCTTTCCTGAGGACGACGGCCCGCGGGACATCTTGGAAGCCGCGGCGCACGCCACGCTCGATGGCCCTAACCAGTATCCGCCTATGCGCGGGCTGCCCGATCTGCGCCAAGCCGTGGCGGCGCACTATCAAGCGCATCACGGCATCGACCTCGATTGGCAACGAGAGGTAACCATCACCTCCGGCGCCACCGAAGCGATCGCCGCCGCTTTGCTCGCCTTCATCGAACCCGGCGACGAAGTGGTGTTATTCGAACCGCTGTACGACGCGTATTTGCCCATGGTGAAACGTGCCGGCGGTATTCCGCGCATTGTGCGTTTACAGCCGCCGCACTGGCGGTTCGAGCGCGAGGCGGTGGCCGCCGCCTTCAGCAACAAGACGCGCGTCGTCGTCATCAACACGCCACTCAATCCGAGCGCCAGCGTGATGTCGCGGGCCGAACTTGAAATGCTGGCTGAGCTTTGTCGAAAACATGATGCGATCGTTGTGAGCGACGAGGTTTGGGAGCACGTGCTGTTCGATGGCGCCAGCTTCGATTCGATGCTTCACGTATTGCGTGACCGCACGCTGAAGATCGGCTCCGCCGGCAAGATGTTTTCCCTAACCGGCTGGAAGGTGGGTTTCGCGTGCGGTGCGCCGGCGCTCACTGAGGCGTTCGCCAAGGCGCACCAGTTTCTTACCTTCACCACACCGCCGAACTTGCAACGGGCTGTGACCTACGCACTGGGCAAAGAGTGCGGCTATTTCGATGACATGCGCACCTCCCTGCAACGCTCGCGCGATCGTTTGGTGCGCGCGCTGACAGGGGAGGGGTTCGCCCCGCTGCCGGCGCGAGGCGCCTATTTCGTCAGCATTGATCTCGCCGCTTCCGGCATCGGCATGGACGGCGAGAGCTTCGCGCGCCATGCCATTGAAAAGGGCGTGGCGGTCATTCCGTTCTCGGCCTTCTACGCAAGCCCTGGCGCACCAAACCTGGTTCGCCTCTGCTTTGCCAAGCGCGACGCCACGCTGGATCGCGGCGTCGAAGCGCTGGTCCGCGCCAAGCGAAGCGCCTAGCGCAGCACCTGCTCAGCATCGACGATCTGCACGTCGCTCATCATCGAGAGATATGCGTCCAGCCACGGCTTGTGCGCCGAACCGACAATCACCAGCACGCGCCCGCCCGGCTTGGCATTGCTCACTTCGCGGATATTTGCCGCCATGCGCATGTTACGCGTTTCCCATGCCGCCACGCGCGTGCGGCCGACATCGTTCGGACTGGCGCGATTGATCATTGAGAGCCATTGGCCGTTTGAATCGTTGATGCCGGTGGCCGGCTGATTCATGAACCGATAGGTGTTCAGCGTTTCTTCCGGCGTGCGCATGTGCTCTTCAGTATGCGTGAGCGGCTCAAACGTGGGGCTGTGGATCGCCCGCTGGAACCAAGGCTCGGCCATGAACGCTTGCATGTCATGCTCGAACGTCGGCGAGGTGACGTCATCGCTCTGATCGTCCATGGGAAACACCCGTTCGAGGCCAAGGCGCACAGCGAGGCGCGAGGCGATCAAATAGTCCTCGTTCTTGCGCGGCGGCGTTTCATAGGTCGCCAGCTGCTCGACCAGCAATTGTGAAACATTGTCGTCCTTGATGCGCTGACTGGGGTCCAGTCGCCACCACTGCACCAGCGCGGAAGCAGGGTCTCCAGCGGCGCAGAACAGTGCGGCAAGCCGGCGGCGTTGCTCTGGCGTAGGTGATGCGGGCCAGGTCGCCAGCGTATGGCGCACCTCGGCATCCGCGTCGGGCATGTCGAGCTGCAGCGTGTTGCGCGCGAGCGCGGCCATAACCATGGCGCGCCCGCCATAGTAACGCGCGACGTCAGGGTAGCTGGCCCGGTACTGCCACATCTGCGCGATGCTGCGGCCGGGCAGGGCCTCGATGGCAATGGCGTCGGGGTGAAACGCTTGTAGGCGCTGCAGCAATGGCTCCAGCACAGCCGGATCGAAATTGTCGGGCGTACCGCTTAGATGCGCTGTGCCGATCACAAGTATCTGCGTCGGCTGGCCGACGTGCTGATGCTGATACGTGCGCGGGTCGAACGGATGTTGCTGCGCGGAAGCGGGTCCAGCCGCAAGGAGCGCTAGCGCCGCCGCGCCAAACAGTGCGAGTTTCATGTGATCCCCTGGTTTCACTCCAGGGACGCATTGCGGCGCCGATTTGGATGCACCTCCGTTCGCTTTTCCGTCCGCTCAGAGGCCAAGTGCGTAGGGAATCGCCAAAGAGGCCGCAATCAGCAGCCAAAACGCCGTGCGCCACACCGCCCGAGAGGGAATATGAGGCCGCTCGAAGGGGATAACTGTCATGCGCAGTCCTCTGGCCTCGCCCGCAGGATCAATGCTTTGAGGACGATCCCGTTCCCGGTTCCTATCGCGTGTAAGCGGTGTGGAGCGCGTAGCGCTTTGAGGGGCCGTCCACGCGGTAGCTGAGGGCGAAGCCGCTCTCTCCCGTCGACGAGAGCTGCGCGGCATATCGGTCTTCGCCGCAGAGGTGGGTGTGTTCGGCGCTCTCGCCGGCGCCAAGCTCGAATCGGTGCAGCAGCGTTTTGCCGTCCGGATAGAAGATGCTGAGGGCCGCCGATGAAGACACGTAGAGCCATTGCCGATAGGCCGGTCCGCGCCACGCGCCGATGACGAGTTCGCCCGTCTCCTTGTAGAGCAAAGATGTTTCCGTTTGCGGTCTGAAGAGCGCCTGTCCCTCGAAGCGACCCGCGCCTATCCGTTCATCGGCAATCGTTCGCGCAACTGACCACGCGCCGGGCAGGCGATCGAAAAGATGGTGGAGAGATGCTGCCATCGCCCAAGTTCTTATCGGGCGCCACGCAAAATGCGAAGGGCGCGGAGGGGGAGCAGCCTCCGCGCCCTTCTCGGGCAAGCCTTGATCGTGGGGAGCTAAGAGACGATCTGGGCGGCTTGATTGCTGGCGATCAGGATGACCGGCGCGAATACAATGACAGCGGCGAGCAGGGCGTAGAGCTTGGTCATCTTGGTCTCGATTCTTCGTAGCGTCGTTTCAGGTGGTCGATGGATTAGGCGGTGATTTGAGCGGCTTGGTTCAGCGCGGCGAGGATCATCGGCGAGAACATCATGCAAGCCAGCGTCAAGCAGAAGAATTTGGTCATGGTCATTGTCGTGCTCCTCAGTTCAGTCGAAGCGGCTTGCTTCGATGAATAGAAGATAAGCCAGAGCCGTCCGTGCAGCTGTGACTGTGGTCACGAGCGATTTCGCCGCTAGGGTGGGGCAAGATAGAGGTTAACGATGCCAACACGCGAAACCGTCGACGCATTCGTCGCGCAGGTCGTGAGCGGCGACCATGTCGGCGCCATCCGCGATTGGTATGCTGAAGACGCCTGGATGCAGGAAAATCAGGCGCCGCCGCGCGTCGGCCGCGCGCTGCTGATGGAGCACGAAGCCAATGCGCTGTCGCGCTCTGCCCGCGTCGATACCGAACTGCTTGCGCCGCCGGTGGTCAATGGCGATCGCGTCGTCATCCGCTGGCGCTTCACGTTCGTGCCGAAAGACGCGAACGCCTCGCCGATCTCGATGGAAGAGTTGGCGTGGCAAACCTGGTCAGGCGACAAGATCGCCACCGAGACGTTCTTCTACGACCCAAAGCAAATCGGCCGTTGAGTAGGGGAGGGCGTCGCCGCTGTGCCCGCCCTGCCCTAACAGCCGCTAACTTAGCTTGAGACGAGTTTGGCGACGCCGCGATAGGCGTCCGCCGCGATCAGATCTTGCGGCGCGCCGGCGACCTTCGAGCGCAATTCGGCCGCCCACATGACATCGAAAGCAGCGTTCAGTTTTTTCGCTGTCCACAGCCGCGCTTGTGCCGCAACCGCATCGCGCTCCTTCCAGAACACCGGCGGACGCAGGCGCGCGACCGCGTCGCTAGGGCTTGCGCCGTCGTCGATCATCGCGCGCGCGTCGCGTAATTGCTGCAAGCGCCGCAGCAACGCCCGCAGCGCCGAAACGCCCGAAAGCCCATCAATCCGCGCCAGCGATTCCACCGCTTCATTCACCCGTCCGTTGGCGGCCGCGAGACTGGCGGAGTCGATGGCGCTCTCATTTTCACCCGCCAGTAATTGCTCCAGATCGGTAGCGCCCAGCTTGCGTCCGAGCCCGTGTGCATAGAGGGCAAGCTTCTCGATCTCCCGCGCGGCAAGGCCGCGGTCCGGCGGCAGGGCGGCAAGAAACGCGTCTTCCGCGTCGCGCTCGATCTCCACCCCCAACTCCTTCGCGCGCGCCTTGGCGAACTGAGCCCGCTCGACTTCCGTCTCCTCGTAAAAGGCGATCGCGGCGGCGTTCTTCGCTGCATTGAAGGTCTTCACCAGCTCGCCGGACGCCGAAAGATCACCGCCCTCAATGATGAGCGTTCCGCTTGGGTCGCCCCGTTCGATAGCGTCGAGCGACTCAAGGATCGCGCCATCGGCGGCCTTGCCGCTGACCCGCGCCAACCCGACCGTCGGTCCGCCCAAAAGCGACTGCGCCGCGAGCGCGTCCGCAAGCCGCGCGCCGTCCTTCTTGATCTCGTCCTCGCCAAGTTTGGTGACGGCGTAGGGGTCGTCGGACTTGCCGAGCGCGTGCGCGACGAGCCGCTGCGCGGCTTCATGCACGAAACTTTCGTTCGGCCCGTAAAGCAAAATCGCGCGCGCGGATTTATCTGGCGCGTCAAGAAAGCGCCGAACGGCGGCGCCGGCAATTTTCACTGGCCGTGCTGCTGCTCGTCGCGCACTTGCGCAAGCCGTAGCGCCAGCTCGGCGCGGAAGCGCTCGGCCATGGTTTCGGCGGCGCGTTCGCGTGCGTCGTCCTGCGCGGAGATGGCGGCGAAAGCTGCGGTGGGAATGTCGTAGCTCACCGTGGTGACGACTGAACCGCGGATTGGCCGGCCGCCGTTGGCCGGCGAGAAAATATAATTGGCGGTCAAGACGAGGTCGGCGCGGGTGGAAGATTCGTCGCGCCGCAGGCCAATGGATTGGATGTCTTCCTTGAGCGTGATCTGCAGCTGCGCCGGCTGAGACCCGTTGTTCTCAACCGCCAGAATGCGGTCCAGCTCCGTCTTTAAGATGTGGCCGCTCTTGCCCTCGATTGTCGAGATTTCGACCGGGCCAATGGCTTGTCCGCCGCCCACGGGCGCGTACATCGGCTGGAAGCCGCAAGCCGCCAGCAGCAGAAGCATCCCGGAAGCGAAGAGCGCGCGCATTCTGATCCCCAGCCTCACACCGGCTCTCATCCTACTACGATATTCACGATCCTGTCCGGCACCACAATCACCTTGCGGACGGTCTGGCCGGCCAGGAATTGCGCCACGCTGGGGTGCGCGAGGGCCTGTTCGCGTACATCCGCCTCGGCTGCGCCCTTGGCGGCTTCGATTTCCCCACGTTTCTTGCCGTTCACCTGGATGGGCAGGGTGACCGTAGTCCGCGCCGCCAGCGCCGGATCGGCCTTGGGCCATGGCGCGGTGGCGACGAACGGGTTGAAGCCCAGCTTCTCCCAGCTCTCTTCCGCCAAGTGCGGCATGAACGGCGCGATGAGTTGCGCCAAGATCCGCAACGCTTCGCCCCGCGCAAACATCGAGCCCGCGTCCGTGCTTTTCAGCTTGGCGATGGCGTTGACCAGCTCGTAGCTGCGCGCGACCGCGACATTGAAGCGGAAGCCCTCGATATCGTCGGTAACCGCCGCGACAGTGCGGTGCGCGAGTTGCCGCAGTGCATGCGCATCTGGCTCCATTGCCGGCGCCACCGCGTCCGGCTTCGGCGCATTCTGGCCGTAGCTTTCGACCAGCGTCCACACGCGCTGCACGAAGCCCCAGGCGCCTTTAACGCCAGAGGCCGTCCATTCGACGTCACGCTCCGGCGGCGAATCCGAAAGCACGAACCAACGCGCGACATCGGCCCCGAAGTCGGTGACGAACGCGTCGAGATCGACGACGTTCTTCTTCGACTTCGACATCTTCTCGATATCGCCGACCTGCACGGGCGCGCCGGTCTTCAATTCGACGCGCGCGCCGTCCTTGACGTCCGTTTCTTCCGGCAAGAGCCATTGGCCGGCCGCAGATTTATACGTCTCGTGTACCACCATGCCTTGCGTGAACAGGCTCGCGAACGGTTCGCCGCTCGGCAAATCCAGCAAGCCGCAATCACGCAAGCCGCGCGTGAAGAAGCGCGAATAAAGCAGGTGCAGAACCGCGTGCTCGATGCCGCCGACATATTGATCGACCGGCAGCCAGTAGTTCGCGAGCGCCTTGTCGAATGGTTGGCTCTCATTCTTGGGATCGGTGAAACGCGCGAAATACCAGCTCGAATCTACGAAGGTATCGAGCGTATCGGTTTCCCGCTCCGCCTTGCCGCCACACGTGGGGCAGGTGGTGTGCTTCCATGTCGGATGATGCGCCAGCGGGTTGCCGGGGCGATCGAACTTCACGTCCTCCGGCAATGTCACCGGCAAATCCTTCTCCAGCACCGGCACGACGCCGCATTTCTCGCAGTGAATTGCTGGGATCGGGCAGCCCCAATAGCGCTGCCGTGAAACGCCCCAGTCGCGCAATCGCCACTGCGTCGTCGCCTCGCCGCGCTTGCGTTTCACCAGTTCGTCAATGGCGCGCGACAGCGCTTCGCGTGTCGGCAGCCCATCCAAAAACTGCGAATTGTAGGTGGTGCCGTCGTCCGTGTAGGCCTCGGTGGTGATCGTGTGCGTGGCCGGATCGGCGCCCGGCGGCAGCACCACCGGCTTGAACGGGAGTCTGTATTTATTGGCGAAGTCGAGGTCGCGCTGATCGCCGGCGGGGGAGCCGAAGATCGCACCCGTCCCGTACGTGGAGAGAACAAAGTTCGCCGCCCACACAGGCAACACCCAATTCTCGTCGAATGGATGCTTCACGCGAACACCCAAATCCACGCCGAATTTCGGGGCTTTTTCGATGTCGGCTTCGCTGGTGCCCAGCGACGCGGCTTCAGCGATGAACTTCGCAACTTCCGGATTGTGCTCAGCGATCGCCTTGGTCAGCGGATGATCCGGCGCTAACGCCAAGAAGCTCGCACCGAACAGCGTGTCGGGCCGCGTCGTATAAACTTCGATCGGATCGCGTGCGTGGTTCGGTTCGCCGGCGGGCGAGGAAGGCAGGAATGCTGGCGCCTCGGCAATCGGCCACCAGATTTTCGCGCCTTGGCTCTTGCCGATCCAGTTCGACTGCATCAGCCGCACTTTGTCCGGCCACTTGTCCAAGCCGCCGATCGCTTGCAGCAGGTCCTCCGCATACGCCGTGACTTTGAACATCCACTGCTCAAGCTCGCGCGTTTCCACCGGCGCGCCGGAGCGCCAGCCCTTGCCGTCGACCACCTGCTCGTTGGCGAGCACGGTCATGTCGACGGGGTCCCAGTTGACCTTCTGCTTCTTGCGATAGACGAGGCCCTGCTTCCAGAACGCCAGGAAGATCGCCTGTTGATGCTTGTAGTAGGACGGATCGCACGTGGCGATTTCGCGATCCCAGTCGATCGCCAGGCCCAGCAATTTTAGCTGGCTCTTCATTGCGGCGATGTTGTCGTAGGTCCAACCCTTCGGATGGATGCCGCGCTCCATAGCGGCGTTTTCCGCCGGCAAGCCGAACGCATCCCAGCCCATCGGATGCAGCACATTGTAGCCGTTCGCGCGCCGGAAACGCGCGATCACATCGCCCATCGTGTAGTTGCGTGAATGGCCGACATGGATGCGTCCCGACGGATAGGGAAACATCTCGAGCACGTAGGCCTTGGGTTTGCCTTTGGCCTCGTCCGGCGAAAGCGCGCGATCAATCTTGGCGTCCGCCCAACGCGCACGCCATTTCGGCTCGACTTCACGATGATTGTACCGAGACGCCATTTTCCATCACGCCCTGTGAAGGGCGTTTGGTGCAGGCAAACGCCCGATCTGTCTAGTTGCGGATCGTGCTCAGACGAAGCTCACGCGCCCGCGTAAGGATCGCATTCTCGATCTGGATCTCGGTTTGCGGATCAACCGTCGCGTCTTGCCACGCGCCATTCACCTGCGTCTGCCGGAAGATCGAAACGTTGAGCGCATCGGCGCGCAGGCGCGTGTCGAGAATGTACACGGTCGCCTTGAAGCGTTCGCCGGGTGCTGCCGGATCGGCATACCAGTCGGTGATGATGACGCCGCCGAAAGGATCGGCCGACGCAAGCGGCATAAACTTCAGCGTGTCGAGCGAAGCGCGCCACAAATACGAATTCACGCCGATGCCAGGCTGCGCTGCGCCATGATTGCCGCCGCCACCACCGCCGAAGAACGGCAGCCCGCCGCCTGAGTCATGCTCGATGCGGGAATCGCCAGTCTGCCGCGCCGTGTCAGGCTTGAACATCGAACAAGCGGAGAGCGCTACAGCCGCAATCGCGCACAGAGCAGCAAGTCCAAGCGTGCGCCCAAACGTCATGTAGTTCCTCCGCCTTATCGCCGCCGCCTCAAATCCCCAGAGCGACGTGGGATCGCCCATATAACATGCGCTTTGGGCGGGGCCAGTGCTCCACTGCGAAGCCGGCATAGTTGTGGCTGCGCTTCGCCTGGGGAGGGTTATTATCCACAATCGTGGGGACGGGGGGCGTTTCGCCCAGGTTTTGACGAAATATTCGCAAGGGCTGTGTCATAAATTTCACAGCCGAACGGGTTCGATTCGGTTATATTGGTCAGCTAAGGTCCGGACTGAGGGGTTAGGTTTCGTGGCTAAGGGGTATGCATGGGTGATCGCGGGGGCCGCCGTTTTGGCGTCGGCCGGCGTCGCGCATGCCCAACAGCGCCCTGCCGTTGCGGCGCCCTCGATCGCCGCTCCGGCCTCAGAATCCCCGGCTGAGGCCACCGCAGGGGTACCCTGGTACCAGCATTTCACCACCACAAACGGCCTCAGCGAAACCCTTAACGGGGATGCCGCCAACGACCAGACCATCGCGCCGACCTGGACGCTCAATCCCCATTGGGGGGTTACCGTCGATGTGCGCGAGGCGCAGCGCGTGGAGCGCTCGCTGGATGGCGGTCACGGCAACCAGACCTCGGTTGGCGCCTACTACCAATTCACCCCGGGCGTCCGCCTCGGCGGCGAACTCAGCGTGGAAACGTCGCCGCGTCCCGGCACGCCCGAAGCCGCCCTCGCGGGCATTACGCGAAACGACGAGCCGCGGGCCAACGTGAAGATCGAATCCGCGTTCCGCTTCTAAGCGCTACGCCTCCAAGAACGCATCCACAGCAGCAACACCGGCGAAACCGCGTCCGGAGAGCAGCCGCGCCGTGTGCGCAGTGACACCGCCGAGCGCGATAATTGGACGCGGAGCGGCACGCGCGATTTGACTCGCGGCGAAGAGGCCGAGCGGCTTTCGGCCGGCCGCGCTGCGTGTCGGAAATACCGGGCTCAAGATGCACGCGTCGCCAATCGCGCCAGCGCGCATGGCGGCCTCGCGGCTGTGCGCCGCAACAGTAACAAGCGGCGCATCACCGCGCTCAGCTGGCGCTAAGCGCTCTGGCCAATGCACGCCCGCGCCAACCTGGCATGCTAAATCGGGGTCAGCGCCGATCAACAAAACCAAACCCCGCGTCCGTGCGACCCCAGCGAGCCGGCGCGCCACCGCGAGGCGATTTTTCGCGCCGAAATGGCGGTAAACCACGGCGGTTCCGCGGGGCAGGCGACGGGCGATCGCCATAGGATCAGGGGTGCGTTCGGGATCCGTGAAAAAATAGAGCGCCGGGATTGGCGGCGCGCCCGCCGTGCGATTGAGCCTTAGCGCTTGCGCCGCTAGCACATGCACGGAGCTCATGAACCAGGCACCCTCATCTGAAGCACGCGCTGCCATTCTTGCGCGCATCGCCGCTGCCGCGCGCAGCGCCGGCCGTGCGCCGGAGGATGTGACTCTGGTGGCGGTGTCTAAGCAACAGCCGGAAGAGAAGATCGACGCGATGCTGGCGGCCGGTCAGCGGGTGTTTGGCGAAAACCGCGTGCAAGAGGCCCAAGCGCGTTGGGCGGCGCGGCGCGCGCCGGAACTGAAGCTTAGGCTGATTGGTGCGCTGCAATCGAATAAAGCCGCTGACGCCGTCGCGCTGTTCGATGCGATCGACGTGCTCGATCGCCCCAAGTTAGCCGCCGCCCTCGCCGACGCCGCGCAGAAGGCAGGACGCTGCCCCGAAATGCTGGTGCAGGTGAATACGGGTGAGGAGCCGCAAAAGGCGGGCGTCGTGCCGCAGGATGCCGACGCCTTCATAGCCGCGGCGACGAAGGAATACGGTCTGCCGGTGGTCGGGCTCATGTGCATTCCGCCGGCCGATGAGGAGCCAGCGATGCATTTTGCATTGTTGGCCAAGATCGCCGCCCGCAACGGACTTGAAGAGTTAAGCATGGGCATGAGCCATGACTTCGAAACCGCGATCCGTTTCGGGGCGACGATGGTGCGCGTGGGCTCAGCCCTGTTCGGATCGCGTGGCTAAACTCACCGTGAAACCAGGCGCCTCGGCGGTGAGCCCAGTTGCCAATCGGCTCGGCTGCAAGGATCATTGAGCCTCAATGAACGGTCGTGACGCCACACTGCTCATAATTGACGACGACGCCGACCTCCGGGAGGCGCTGCTGGAGCAGTTCGCCCAAGAGGAGGGCTTTGCCGCCGAGGGCGCGTCGACCGCCGCGGAGGGCCTAGCCGCCGCTGAGCGTTTCAAGCCGGCCGCCATCGTGCTCGATGTCAGCCTGCCGGACATGGATGGCTTCGAGGCCTGCCGGAAGCTGCGCGACCTCGGTGTGCGCGCGCCCATCATCATGCTGACTGGCGCCGCCCAGGAAGAAGAACAACAGGTGCAGGGCTTGGACGCCGGCGCCAACGACTACGTCTTGAAGCCCTTCAAATTCTCCGTGTTGCTTGCCCGCATTCGTGCACATCTGCGCAGCCACGAAGCCAGCGAGGACGCGGTCTATAAGATCGGGCCCTACGAGTTTCGCCCGGCAATGCGTGTGCTGATCGACCCCACGCAGAAAAAGGTGCGCCTCACGGACAAAGAAGCGGCGATCCTGCGCTATCTCTATCGCTCAGGCGAAAAGCCGGTTGGCCGCGAGGAATTGCTGCGCGAAGTCTGGGGCTACAACGCCAACGTAACCACGCATACGCTGGAGACGCACATTTACAGGCTGCGGCAGAAAATCGAGCCCGATGTGCAAAGCCCAAAGTTGCTGATCACAGAGACAGGCGGTTATCGTCTGCAGGTGTAGTGCACCGCGGGGGATTGCGTGGCCGATGAAAAAGAAGACGCCGCCAAGCAGGCGACGGAGAAGTTCAACAATCTGGTTGCCGCCACTATCGCGCTGTTGGCGACCTTTACCGCGCTTGCTGCGATCAAGGGCGGCAACGTCGCGCAGAATATCCAGCAAGCTCAGGTTTCCAGCAACGACAATTGGGCTTGGTACCAAGCTGTGCGCACGCGCGAAGACATGGCGACCTATGAACTGCTTCGTCTCAACCAGCTCCAACGCAATCATCCAGCGCGGGCCGAAGCGGCCCGCCTCGCGCGTGAGATAACGGCGCAAGGGGCCGAGCTGGCGCATATTCGCGAGCGCAAGGATGAAGTGCAGCACGATGCGACGGCCGCGGATGCTTCCGTCGCCTCGCTCAACGTGTTCGACAACCAATACGACATCTCGACCGGCTTGATCACGATCGCCATGTCGCTGTTGGCGATCTGTGTGCTCGCGCAAACCCGTTGGCTCTATTGGTTTTCGCTGGCGCCCGGCGGCGTGGGGCTGATCTTTGGGGCTGCCGCAATGGGCGGCATCCCCATCAATGTCAGCCTCCTCACGAAGCTTTTGACTTAGTTCGGCTTGGCGGTTGCGCGCGCGCCGATCGGGCCACGCGCCGCCGCAAACTTCATCTTGCCGCCACGCGCCGCGCCGAGCCTTTCCACGAGCGCGGAGTACTCGTCCCACAAGCGTTGCGGCAGCCGATCGCCGAACTTCTCGTAGTGCGCAGGGATCAGCGCGGCCTCTTCCTCCCAAACGTCGAGATCGACCCCGAGCAGGGTTTCGAGCGCATCAGGCGTGATGTTGAGGCCACCCAGATCAAGCGCATTGTGGGTCGGCACGCGGCCGATAGCGGTGTCACGCGCTTCGGCTGCGTTGTCGACCCGATCGAACACCCACTTGAGCACGCGGCTGTTTTCGCCAAATCCCGGCCATACGAACTTGCCGTTTTGATCCTTGCGGAACCAGTTCACGAAGAAAATCTTCGGCAGCTTCGATTGATCGGCGCTCGCGCCCATGCGCAGCCAATGCGCGAAGTAATCGCCCATGTGATAGCCGCAGAACGGCAGCATCGCGAACGGATCGCGCCGCAGTTCACCGACCTTGTTTTCAGCCGCCGCAGTGCCCTCGCTCGCCACGTTCGACGCCAGGAAGACGCCATGGGTCCAGTCGAATGCTTCCGTCACCAGCGGCACCGCGCTGGCGCGGCGGCCGCCGAACAGGATCGCCGAAATCGGCACGCCCTTGGGATCTTCCCACTCGCTGGCGATCACGGGGCATTGGCCGGCAGGCACGGCGAACCGCGAGTTCGGATGCGCGGCAGGTTCGCCGATGTCGGACGACCATTTGCGACCCTTCCAGTCGGTGAGATTGGCGGGCGGCGCGTCTGAAAGGCCCTCCCACCACACATCGCCGTCATCGGTGAGCGCGACGTTGGTGAAGACGGTGTTCTTGTCGAGCGTGCGCAGCGCCGACTTGTTGGTCTTTTCGCTGGTGCCGGGCGCGACGCCGAAGAAGCCCGCTTCCGGGTTGATCGCGTAGAGGCGGCCGTCGTCGCCAAAGCGCATCCAAGCGATGTCATCGCCGATGGTTTCGGCTTTCCAGCCGGGAATTGTCGGCTGCAGCATGGCGAGATTGGTTTTGCCACACGCGGAGGGGAACGCGGCGGCGACATACTTCACCGCGCCCTTCGGATTGGTGAGCTTCAGAATTAGCATGTGCTCGGCGAGCCAGCCTTCATCGCGCGCCATCACCGAAGCGATGCGCAGCGCAAAGCACTTTTTGCCGAGGAGCGCGTTGCCGCCGTAGCCCGAACCGTAGCTCCAGATTTCCCGCGTTTCCGGGAAATGGACGATCCACTTCTCGTCATTGCACGGCCACGGCACGTCCTTCTGTCCAGCAGCCAACGGCGCGCCCACGGTGTGCACGGCCGGCACAAACGCGCCGTTTTCGCCGATCGCTTCGAGCGCCGGTTTGCCGATGCGGGTCATGATGCGCATCGAAGCGGCGACATAGCCCGAATCCGTGATCTCGACGCCGAGTTGGGAGATCTTCGAGCCCACTGGCCCCATACTGAACGGGATCACGTACATGGTGCGGCCGCGCATGCAGCCATCGAACAAGCTCGCCAGTTTGGCGCGCATTTCCGTCGGGGCTTTCCAGTTGTTGGTCGGACCCGCGTCGGCTTCCTTTTCCGAGCAAATGAACGTGCGGCTTTCGACGCGGGCGACGTCCTTCGGATCGGAGGCCGCGTAAAAGCTATTCGGGCGCTTTTCCGCATTCAGCGCCTTCAATGTGCCGGCGGCGACCAGTTCCGAGGTCAGCCGATCCCATTCAGCGTCCGAGCCGTCGCACCAATAGACGCGGTCGGGCTTGGTCAGGGCGGCGATGCTTTCCACCCAGGCTACAAGCTTTGAATTCTTCGTCGGGGCCGGTGACAGCCCTGGAATTTTAGGGTCCACGGAATCTCTCCAAGCGCTGGTGCGGGGGCGCCAACGCGAGCTACTCACAAATGTGCGAGGCCACGCTCAAGTCAAACCTGTTCTGCGTGGCCGATGTCCCAAAGAGCGTTAATTCGCCAGCGGCCCTACAAGCAACGGGGGTTTTAGCATTGCTGCCTTGTCATGTTGCCGCTGGCGGTAGGTGGACCCCGGAAGTGCGCCCGAAATGTAGCAATAATTACTCGAATGATTGCGTCGCGCTCCGCGATGCCGAAACATGACCCAGTGAGCCAGGATCCCGAGCTGCTGAGGCGCCTTCTGCGCGCTAAGGACCGCATGGACGCCGCCTCGGAGGAGGAGTGGCCAGTCGAGCGGCTGGCCAGCGTCAGCGGCGTGTCCGAGGCTCACTTCTCGCGCTCGTTCAAGGAAGCGTTCGGCGTGCCCCCACACCGCTACTTGCTGACGCGGCGCATCGAACGCGCCAAGGCACTGCTCCGGGACACCGACACGCCGATCATCGACGTCGCCTTCCAGACCGGTTGGCAAAGTCTCGGTACGTTCGGACGCACGTTCCGCGATGTCACAGGCGAAAGTCCAACTGAACTCCGTGAACGGGAGCAGGCCGCCGCTCATGCGCTCGACCGCGTTCCACATTGTTTCATCAGCGCGGCCTGCAGGCCCGATCTGAAAACCGCAGTTTCGGAGAAGCGACGCCAGGAGGCTGTCGATAAGAATGGGGTCAACGAAACGGAGATCCCATCATGTCCCAAGGCGTCGGAGTAGTCGGCCTTTACGTTCGCGATCAGGACGAAGCGCTACAATTCTACGTCGAGAAGCTCGGCTTTCGTGTCCATACCGATGCGAAGAACGGTGACTATCGCTGGCTCACGGTGCAGCACCCGGAGCAGCCGTCGTTCCAGCTCGGTCTGTTCAAGCCACAGCCGCCAACAATCGACGCGGCGACCGCGCAAAGCATGAGCGAAATGGTCGCCAAGGGGGCGATGCCGCCGCTGGTGTTGGTCGTGGACGATTGCCGCGTTGCCTACGAGCGCATGCGCGCCAAAGGCGTCGAGTTCACACAAGAACCCGTCGCGCGCTTCGGCGCTGTGGACGCCAGCTTCCGCGATCCCTCCGGCAACGGCTGGAAACTAGTCGAAGGCCGTTGACGATGTACGCGCAATATTTCCGGAGGGGCGTGAGGGAGGTTCGGGTGAGCAAGTTCATACGACAGAGCCATCGTTGGATTTCGATCATCTTCACGCTGAGCGTGGCCGCCAATTTTGCGGCCATGGCCTTCGGCCAGCCGCCCATGTGGCTGGTCTATGCGCCGCTGCCGCCGCTGTTCCTGCTGATGTTCTCCGGCCTCTATATGTTCGTGCTGCCATACGTCGCGAAGGTGGCGCGCGCGCGTGCCTAGCTTGCTTTCACCCAATAGGCGTTCTTTTCGTACTCAACGATCGGCTCAGCCAATCCCTCGCGCGCGCGAAAATTTTCGACCGCGACGCGGCAACCTACCAGGTGCCAGTCATCAATGATGATGATGCCGCCCTTGGAGAGCAGCGGATACAAATACACCAGCGACTCCTCAACGGAATCGTATGAGTCGGAATCGAGGCGCATCACCGCGAATTGCCGCCCCTTCAGATGCGGCAAAGTGTTGGCGAAGAACCCCGGCACGAACTCGATGCGATCGTCGAGCAGGCCAAAGCGGGCAATGTTTTGCTGCACTTCCTCAAGCCCGGCCACCCAGCGGTCGCGCCAATTATCGACCGGATCGTTTTTCGCGCGCGTGTTCATCGGAATGCCAGCGAAGGAATCGGCGGCGATCACCTTGCGATCATTGATCTCGTACGCCTTTAGCAAAGCGCGCATGAGCACGATGGCGCCACCGCGCCAGACGCCGGCCTCGATCAAATCTCCCGGCACGTTGCGCTCGATGACGGTGCGCACCGCCTTTTCGATCAAGTCGAGCTGGCCCTTCGTGAGCAATGTCAGTGGTCGCGCGAGCGGCTCGATTTTCCACTCGCTTTTTTGCAGGTCGTAATGCCTCACACAGTGAAAATCGTCCAACGATACGCTGCCGCCGAGGTAGGCGTAGTTCGTCACGGCGCGCTTGATCAGATCGAGATACGCGTCGCGGCTCGGATTGTTTTCGGGCGTAGCCATTGGAACGAGGCGCAGAAATAGCGATCATCGCGGCTCATCCGACAGCGGGGTTCGATAAGCGCCGCTCGTCGATGATGAGAGGCAAGAATTCGTCGACGAGCGCACCGAGATTGCGCGCGCGTAAGACTTATAGGCGGAGTTGGAGCAAGGGTGATGGTTGCCAAGAAGAAGGCGCTTGCGAAGGGCGAGAATGTGAAGGCTGGCGACTGGCGCGGCGACGTTATCGCGCGTGCGCGCACGCTCATTGAGGAAGCCGATCCAGATGTTGTGGAAGAGACCAAGTGGAAGAAGCCGTCCAACCCGGCCGGCGTGCCCACATGGTCGCACGACGGCATTATCTGCACCGGCGAGCGCTACAAGACGCACGTGAAGTTCACGTTCGCACGCGGCGCCGCGCTGCCGGACCCGGCGAAGCTTTTCAACGCCAGCCTCCAAGCCGGCACGCGGCGGGCGATCGACCTCCGGGAGGGCGACACGCTAAACGAGAAGGCGTTCAAGGCGCTCATCCGCGGCGCCGTCGCGCTCAACAAGTCCAAAAAGAAATAGCGCGCTACGCGGGCTGGGCCCAATCATGCACGATGCTTTCCAGCACGTTCAGCGGCACAGCGCCGTTCGACATGAGCAGGTCGTGATAGCGCTTCAGATCGAAATTGCCGCCCTGCGCCGCATGCGCGTCGCGCCGTAGGCGATTGATGGTCTGACGTCCGATCATGTAGGCGCACGCTTGGCCCGGCTGCACGCAGTAGCGCTCGATCTCCGTGGTGATGGAGCTCAATTTGTCGCCAGTGGCCTGGTGCATGGAGTCGATCGCCTGTTCGCGCGTCCAGCCCTTGGCGTGAAGGCCGGTGTCGCAGACGAGGCGGGACGCGCGGAAGGTCGCTGATTGCAGGAAGCCCAAGCGGCCCAGCGGATCGTTCGCATAGACGCCGAGTTCGTCCGCGAGTTGTTCGGCGTAAAGCCCCCAGCCTTCGCTGAAGGCGCTGAAGCCCAACAGTGCGCTGCGGATAAAGGGGATTGTCGCCGTTTCTTGCTGTATGGAGATCTGCCAGTGATGCCCGGGCACGCCCTCATGGTAATTCAGCGTCGGCAATTTGAACTTCGGCCACTCAGCGGTGTCGCGCAGATTGATGTAGTACGCGCCTGGACGTGAGCCATCGAGCGCGCCGCGTTGATAATAGCCGCCCGGCGCGCCAGCTTCGGTGTAAATTGGCACCCGCCGAATTTCGAGCTGCGCTCGCGCCAGCGTGTTGAAGGCTTGTGGCATCATGGCGATCATTGCCTGCGTACGCGCATTGAGATCGGCGAGGATCTGCGCCTTGCCTTCGTCAGTGTTGGGATAAAGCTGATCTGGGCGCAGCGAGAGCGCGTTCATTCGCTCCGCCACCGTGCCGCGGGTCATGCCTTGCGCCTTCAGGATCGTGTCCATCTCCGCCTGCAGCTCGCCAATCAGCGCAACCCCCATCTCGTGGATGTCGTTGGGGCTAATGTCGGTCGTGGTGCGCGAGCGCAACGCGGCGGCGTACATTGTCGCGCCGTCGGTCAAATGGCCGATGCCAGCGTCATGCGTGGCGCGCGGACGGATCGCGTGCAAAGCGGCGATTTGGCGTTGATAGGCTGGAAGGATGCGGTCACGCACCGCCGCGGTCGCAGCGGCGATATAAGCTGTTCGCGCCGCGTCGCTGATGCCTTGCGTTTGCGGCAAGCGCCGCACCAGCGTCTGTACGAGCACGTTCTGGTCAGGCGCGGCGTTGGTGACCACCGCCATTTGCTCGAGCGTCCGGTCGATGACGAAGTCTGGCGGGATCACGCCGGCGCTTGCATCGTCACCGATGATTTGAGTTTCCTGATCGAGTTGACGGACAAATTCGCCAAGCCGCGTGATGTAGGCGTCGGCCTGATCCTTCGTGTGCAACGGGTGCTGTGCGTCGAGGAAGTCAGGCGTTGACCGGTACGCGCCGGTCAGTTGGCTGACGATGTAGGGCGCGCCGGCGCCGCCACCGATAGTGAATTGCGCATTCGCCACCGAATTTTGAAAAGAGGTGGTGACGACGTCGTAGGTGACGCGATCCGTTGCCGCCAGCGCATCGCGATTGATTCCCTGCAGGTCGGTGAGCGCGCCCTCGAGGATGAAGCGATAGCGTCGCGCGCCCATTTTTGAAGCGTCGCTCAAGCGATCGATGAACCGCCCGCCCGCCTGACGCTCGCTCACGCCGAGGCTGGTGCAGCGCTCAGGGCTCTCGTGCAGAATTTCTGTCGAGACGCGACTCAAGATCGCCGCCAGCTGCCCGCTCGGATTGTCGCCCGGGGCCGGGATCGGCTGCGGCGGTATGGGCGTCTTGCAGCCGGCGAGCAGGGCCAAGCTGGCGGCGCTCGCGCCCAGCATTTCGCGTCGTGTTCTCAGCATGCACACCCCTCCGGTACGATAGTACGGCGCCGACTCGGCGGAGCAACTAAAGAGCGGCGAAGCGAACCTGGGTTCGGTGACAAATTGCTGGGGTTCAGATTTTGAAGCCGGCCATCACGGGCACATGGTCGCTGGGCCGCTCTCCCGAGCGCATCGGCACGTGAATATGAAACGCCTCCGCCTGCGAGTGCGGCGCGAGATCACTGGTGGCCCAGATGTGGTCGAGCCGCCGGCCGCGATTGTTTTTGGTCCAATCCGGCGAGCGATAGCTCCACCAGGTGAAAAGTTTCTCCGGGTCGGGCCGGTGCAATCGTGCGACATCGATGAAACCGCCCAGATCGCGCACGGCGTTGAGACGGTCGGTCTCGCCCGGTGTGTGCGAGACCACATTCAAGAGCTGCTTGTGGCTCCAGACGTCAAACTCACCGGGCGCAACGTTGAGATCGCCCACCAGCACCGCCGGCGCCGTGCCTCTGCGCTTTCTGTAAAGCGCTTTCATCCGGTCCAGCACTTTGAGTTTGTGGACGAACTTGGGATTGGTGAGCTCGGGCACATCGGCGCCGGCGGGCACATACAGGTTGTGTACTTCGATGCCGTCGACTCTCGCCGCGGCGATGCGCGCTTCCTTCTTCGGGCAGATCGCCGGCGCTTCGATGGGTTCAAGTTTACGGCGCGAAACAATGGCGACGCCGTGCCAGCCTTTCTGGCCGACGACATGCATGTGCTTGTAGCCCGCTTCCTTGAACGCTTTGGCGGGAAACTCGCCATCACGGCATTTGATCTCTTGTAAGCACAGCACGTCCGGCTTGGCCTCACCGAGGAAGTTGCAGACCGTTTCGATCCGCAGGCGCACGGAATTGATGTTCCAGGTGGCGATGGTGAGCATGAGTGGCGGTGTGTGGCCCGGCAGGGCGGCAAGGTCAAAATAAAGAGGCCCGGTCGCATTCAGCGACCGAGCCTCCAAGCGCCTTGAGGGGGGCGCATTCCGCCGGAAGGGGAAGTCCGGCTCGCGACCGCCGCGCTGGATCCGTCAGCGGGGGGGACGACGCCATCCAGGGGGATAAGCGGCGACCGCTCGTGGTAGATACGTCACAGGGGGCAAAAAATCAAGATTTTGGTGCAGAAACAAGTTGCCACAATTTGCCTTTTTGCGGGTGGCGGACTCAGTTTCTGCCATGTCCTCGGCTGATCATGTCGTCCAGGCGGAATAGCGCGGAATCCAAACTGGCCGGCTGCGTGACGTCACTCAGCATCACCCGCGTGCGCGACCCGGTGACGTCAGTGACGTCCCAGCAGCGCAAGTCAAAATTGTCGCCAAAGAAGAACAAGGTGAGCCGTCCGTCGACGTGACCTGCGGGATCGGTCACGCTGATCAGCGTCCATTGCCCCCACCGCGCCACACGTGTGACGTGGGCGTCGCGCGTCAGATCAACCTGGCTCTTCAAGATCATGTTGAGCGGCGTTGAACGCAGCGGCGTGCGATCGGTGGTGCGCATAGCGCTGTTGCGCATGGAAACCACGCTGCCGTCGGAGATGATGAGCAAGGTCGCCGGTGGGTCGTATTCGAACCGCACTTTGCCTGGACGCTGCAGATAGAACGCGCCCGTGGACACGCTGTGATTGGGAGACGTCTGGGTGAAGCGCCCTTGCAGACGTTGCAGGGCGTTCAGCGCCGTGTTGGCCTTCGCCAGCGCCTGGTCGCGATCCGCGCCGCTGAGATCGACCGGATCGCTGCTCGCCGCCGCTGCAGCTGGCGTGCGCGGGCGCAGATCGTCGCTTTGTGCGTGGGCGGTTGGCGCAACCAAAAGCGCCGCGAGCGACATCAGGGCAGTGCGTCTTTGCATGCGGTCCCATGTGCCCAACCGGCGTGGCGAAAAAAAGGGTCTGCGGGGCCCGCTTTGGGCCTTTTTTCTTCAGCCCCGGTTCATCGCCTCGATCAAGCAGGGAACGAAGGTGCTTGCCGATGCGCCAGGGCTGGGGCAAGGCGTTGTCAGAGGGGCGGAATGCACGTTCTGACGGCGGCAATGCAGGGCTCGAACCCGTTCGAGACGGCGTCGGACATGATCGCGCTGACGAGTGTCGGCTGGCGCGGGTTCCTCGACGGTTCCTATATGTTCGAGTCGTTCACCGAGTTGATCTTGGCGGTGGCGCTCGGCATGGCGATCGCTTTCCACCCAACCACAAAGCGCACGGTCGACACCGCCGAAGAGGCGGAGCTTCCCAAAGTCTACATCATGTATGCGCTGATCGGCGCGGTGATTGGCGTCGTGGTGCTGAAATACGGGACGGTGATCGGCTTCGTCGTGTTCGGGCTTGGCGGCCTGATGCGTTTCCGCACCGAAGCTGGTTCAACGCGCGACACCGGCCGCCTGATCATCGTCACGCTGATCGGTCTGATCAGCGGCTTGAACTTGCCGCAGTTTGCCGTGCTGGCGACAGCGTTCGCATGGGTGCTCATCTATATCTTCGACGGCCACCCAGTCTGCAGTTTGGAAGTGAGCGAGATCCCCAAGGGTCGCTTGAAAGATGCGTCCGATGCCTACCGGCGCGTCTTGGCCGAACTCGATTGCAAGCTGATCAGCGAGCGCAAATCGTTCGCCAAGAGCCGCATCAATTATGTGTTCCGCGCGCCGCGCAAATCTACGCAGATCGGTTTGCACAATGCGCTTTGCGAGAAGGTCGCGCCGGACGTCCGCGGCGAAATCGACTGGGAAATCTCATAACCGTCAGCTCTGCGCCCGCACCCAGAGCGTGAACGTCGAACCTTCGCCCAGAGTGCTGCGGCAGCTGACGTCGCCGCCCATCAAATTGGCGATGCGCCGCACGAACGAGAGGCCCAGCCCCGCGCCCTCGTAGCGCCGTGCGTCTGAGGATTCCGCCTGCACGAACGGTTCGAAAATTCGTGCCTGTTGATCGGCGGCGATGCCGATGCCGGAATCCATCACTTG
>DASZWS010000249.1:0-10062 GCA_035546515.1 Vitreimonas sp.
CTTCGCCTTCTTCATCTTCTTCATAGCCATGTTCGTTTCTCCATCTTTACAGGTTGGTTCTCGTTGGATGGGAGTTGATTGACTCTCCGGGTTTGTGTTTTGCAGCAAAGTGGTTTGCGAAAAGTTGCCGTGAAAACAAGCGCGCGAGATTCGTGCGACGCGATGTCAAGCGGGATTTGTGTTGTACGATTCCGCTGCGGGCCATGAAAACAAAGGCGCGCAGCCCCGTGCGGCCGTGCGGATTGGCTCACGCACGCGGATGGGCGGCGCGATACAGCTGCAAAATTTTTTGCGTTTCGACACTCGCATAGGTCTGTGTGGTCGACAGTGATTCGTGTCCGAGCAGGTCTTGGATGGCGCGCAGGTCGCCGCCATTGCCGAGCAGATGCGTGGCGAATGCGTGCCGCAGCGCGTGCGGCGTGGCCGACGCGGGCAAGCCCAGACGCCCGCGAAGATGCGCCATCACAGCCTGCGCCATGCGCGGCGACATTGGCCCGCCACGCGCGGCGCGGAACAGCGGCGCATCTGCCGTGAGCGCGAAAGGACAGGTTGCCGCATAGCGGGCGATGGCTTCGCGCGCCGCCGGGAGCATCGGCACGAGCCGCTGTTTGCCGCCCTTGCCGGTCACACGCAGCATTTCGGGGAGGGGATGGTCGGCCCCGGTGAGCGCCAGCGCTTCGGAGATGCGTAGGCCGGCGGCGTACAAGAGCGTGATGAGCGCAGCGTCGCGCGCGCCAATCCAAGGCGCATGCGCGGCGTCTGTGGCGTCTGCGATTAAGGACGCGGCGGCAGTTTCTGAAACTGGGCGTGGCAGAGCGCGCTTGAGTTTCGGGCCGCGCACCAGCGCCAGACGCGGATTGGCAATCCCATGACGGCGTTCAAGATAACGATAGAAGCTCCGGATAGCCGCCAGCGCGCGCGAGATTGAGCGGTCCGCGAGCGCATCAGGCCCTTGCCGGCGATGCGCGAGATAAGCACGCAAGTCCCGCGGTTCGAGGCTGCCCAGGTCCTTGGCGGAGGGGGCGCCCCCCATGTGGCTTTGCAAAAAATCCAGGAACGCGCCGACGTCGCGCTCGTAGGCTTCAACGGAATTGGACGCGAACCGCCGTTCGTCGCGTATGTAGGCGACCCATTCGCTGAGCAGGCCGGAAGCAGCGGTCATTTGCGCCGATGATATGCCGCAAGTGTGAACGCGCTGTTCATGAGTGGGCAATGTCCGTCCGGTTTCGCGGGCTGTTTGCGGCGGTCCACCAGCGCGCAGACGCGATCGACGCTATCGCACCGTTGTATTGCGGCCCCGGTGCTGCGCGTGAGCGTCGTCGAGAAGCGTAATCGGATCGTCCGGCGCAACGAGCTTCATGTGCGGGAACGGAATCTCGATGTTGTTGGCGTCGAACGCCAGCTTGATGCGCTTTAAGTACTCGCGGCCCACTTCCCACTGTTTGATCGGCAGCGTCTTGATGCGGGCCTTGAGGACAACGCCTGAATCTGCGAGCGCGTCGACGCCGGCGATGTCAATCGGCTCCAGCATCGAGACGGCAAACCTCGGATCTTCGCGCATTTCATCGGCGACGGATTTCATGAGCTCAAGCGCCTTCACGATGTCCGAGCCGTACGAGATCGAAAGGTTGAGCACATAGTACGAGAAGTTCTTCGTGAGATTGTGGATGACCTGCGCCTCCGAATAGGGGAAGACGTGCAGGGTGCCGTCATAGTCGCGCAGCTTGATGGTGCGCAGGGACATTTCTTCGACCAGTCCGCCGAAGCCCCCGATGTTGGCGACGTCGCCAACGGAAACCGTGTCCTCGATAATGAGGAAGATGCCGGTGAGGAAGTCCTTCACCAATGTTTGTGCGCCAAAGCCGACGGCCACACCTACAATTCCGGCGCCGGCGAGCAACGGCCCGATTTGCACGCCGACCTGAGAGAGCGCCATCATCACCGCGACGACGATGAACGCCGTGTTGATCACGCCGACGATGAGGGGCCCCAATGTGCGCAGCTGCGAGGCGCGACGCGGTGTGCGGGCGCGCACTGCGATGCGTGTAAAAAGCTGAATGACCGCGACCTGCGCGACCTCCATCGCGACCAGCGCCAGGACGATAATCAGAACCACGTGACCAACGACATTCAGCACGGCGCCAACAGGGCCCTGCGTGAGGACGCCGAGATCCAGGCCCCAGATGCGCAGCGAAATCAGCACGGCCGCGATAAACACGCTGATGCGAACGATCGTGAGGCTCAGGCGGCCGACGGGCGTGTGTTGGCCCTTCCTTTTTCCTTGTGGCGCCTCGCTCGTGCCCGGGAACAGGCGCTCCGTCAGGGCGTCGAGGGCCACGTGCAGGCCCCACATCACGAGAGCCGCGCCGATGAAGACCAGAATGGTGAGTCCGCCGCGCAGAGCCGCTTGCATCGGGTCAAGCTTTGTGAAGCTCAGGAACAAAGCTTGGGCTTGCTGGAGCAGTGACGGTTGTGCGGCTTGTGTCGTTTGTTGGAGCAGACTCATCATCAGCATACCAGTGCAGTTGACGGAGAGGGCGAGATGGAAGCGGTAGGAACATCTCAGTCTTGTTCGCCGTTTCGCGCCGTCGGCCGGGCGAACGCGAGCAGAACCCAACCGCCGATCAGCAGCGCCCCGCCGATGGGCGCGAGAAACGCAAACGTGTGTTCGCCGCGGAAACTTGAAAAGTAGATTTCGCAAGCAAAGAGATTGCCGCCGAGCAGAATGAGCGCGCCGGCAATCTCGTTCAGTAGGCCGCTTCGATTGGCGATCGCGAGCCCTGCCGCCGCGGCGCTCAGCTGTGCGAGGCCAGCGACCAGCACATTGTTGAAGTCGCTGTCTTGCTCAAGATGATGCGCGGCGGCGAGCATCATCAGAGCAGCGGCGCCCGTCAGTGCGGCAATGATGTTCAACCAGCGCATGTCCCACTCCGGCGGCGATTATCGACTCTGAGCGGCCAAGGGTCCATAGAGGCGGAGGGGGCAATGCGTCGCGCAAGGAAACGATCATGCAGCAGCGTCAGCTTGGAACGAGCGCCATCTCCATCACGCCGCTGGTGCTGGGCGGCAACGTGTTCGGCTGGACGGCCGACGAAAAAGCCTCGCACGCAATTCTGGACGCATTCGTGGATCGCGGCGGCAACGCCGTCGACACTGCTGACGTCTATTCGGCCTGGGTTCCCGGCCACCAGGGCGGCGAGAGCGAAAGCGTCATTGGCCGCTGGCTGAAGGCGAGCGGCAAGCGCAACAAGGTGGTGATCGGCACCAAGGTCGGCATGTGGCCGAAGCGGCTTGGCATTAAGCGGGATAACATCGTCGCAGCGTGTGAGGATTCTCTGGGCCGCTTGGGCGTTGAGACCATCGATCTCTACTGGCTGCACCGGGACGATGAGGCGACGCACGCGGAAGAGTACGTGGCGGCCCTCGAAGATTTGAAGAAAGCCGGCAAAATTCGCACCTTCGGCGCCTCCAACTTCAAGGCGGGACGGTTCGCGGAGGGTGTCGCCGAAGCCAAGAAGCGTCGCCTGCATTTCGATGCGCAGCAGCCCGAATACAATCTGATGAACCGCGAGATCGAAGCTGATTTGATGCCGCTGTGCGAGCGCGAGCAGGTTTCGGTGCTGCCGTATTATGGGCTGGCGAGCGGCTATCTCACGGGCAAGTACCGCACCGCGGAGGACAAAGCCAAGAGTCCGCGCGGCCAACGCATGGACAAATACATGGAAGGCAAGGGGCCTGCGGTGCTGGCAGCGCTCGATGCGATTTCCGCGCGGTTGAAGGCGACCGATGCGCAAGTGGCGTTAGCTTGGGTGATGGCCAAATGCAAAACCGGCGCGCCCATCGCGTCTGCGACCAGCGTGGCGCAGTTGAGCGAACTGATGGGCGCACTGGATGTTGCGCTGACCGCTGATGATGTTGCGGCGCTGGATAAAGCGAGCGGCTAGCACCGTCGGCCATCCAGGCGGCGCCTTTGGCCCGCGCACCCTTCGGCAGGTGACGCTACTTTGAAACCTCAGTGGAGGATGGCGTCAGCCTGAGCTTGTCGAGGGCCGACGCTTGCACTGATGCCGCCTGGAAGGCGGCGGTACGGCTATTTCTTTGCGAAGAAAGCTTTGAACGCGGCGGCAGCTTCCGGCGATTTGAGTTGTTCCCCGAACAATTCGCCTTCTTCGCGCATGCGCGCGAGCAGGGCGTCGGTGTTGCTGCGCAGCAGGCGCTTGGCGATCTTGAGCGCTTGCGGGGGCTTCGTCGCAAGTTCGGTTGCGGCGGCGCGGGCACGCGGTTCAACCTCTCCGGCGGGCAGCGCGGCGTTGGCGATGCCGCTTGCGGCCGCTTCCGCGCCAAGCATCGGTTCGCAAAGGCCAAGCAGCGCGAAGGCTTTGGCGTGACCGATCCGCGCGGGAATGGTGAGGCTTGAGGCGTTCTCGGGCAGCAGCGCCAAATTGACGAACGGCGCGGTGAGGCGCGCGTCGTTGGCGATGTAAACCAGGTCGCAATGCAGCAGCATGGTCGTGCCGACGCCGACGGCATGGCCGCGGACGGCGGCGACGATCGGTTTTTCCGCAGTGATGACCGCCGGCAGGAAACGATTGACGTGACGCGGACCACTGAACGTGCCGGCGCCTTGCGCGGCAAAATCTTGCAAATCGTTGCCGGCGGTGAAGTAGTCGCCCGCGCCGGTGAAGAGGATGACCCGGACGTCGTTGTCCTTGGCGGCCGCCTCCAACGCGTCGGCCATGGCGCCGTACATGGCGTTGGTGATGGCGTTTTTCTTGTCGGGGCGGTTGAAACGGATTTCGAGAACCGCGCCTGTGCGTTCGATCAGGATATGCTCGCTCATGGGCGCACCTTAGTGCGCCCATGACGATAGCGCTACCAGATCAGCACGCGGTCCTCCGGTTTGAGATAAAGCGGGTCGTCTGGGCCGATGTTGAAGGCGGTGTACCAGTTGTCGAGATTCCGAACGACGCCGTTGATGCGATATTTTTCCGGCGAGTGTGGGTTCGACAGGAGCTGATTGCGCAAGGCCTCGTCGCGCGTCTTGGTCATCCAACTTTGGCCGTAAGCCAGGAAGAAGCGCTGGTCGGCGGTCATGCCGTCGATCACCGGCATGGCTTGCCCCTTGAGCGACAGCTTGTAGGCCTCGTACGCGACCTGCAGGCCGCCGAGGTCGCCGATGTTTTCGCCGAGTGTGAGACGGCCGTTGATGTGGATGCCCGGCAACGGTTCGAACTTGTTATATTGCGCCACCAGCTTGTCGCCGAGCGCACTAAAGCGGCGCACGTCGTCGGCATTCCACCAATCGCGCAGTACGCCCTGTGCGTCCTGCTTAGCGCCCTGGTCGTCGAAGCCGTGGCCCATCTCGTGGCCGATGGTGGCGCCGATCTCTCCGTAGATGACTGCGGCGTCGGCGTTGGGATCGAAGTAGGGTGGTTGCAGAATGGCGGCGGGGAAGACGATCTCGTTCCAGGTGGGATTGTAGTAGGCGTTGACCGTGAACGTCGTCATGTACCACTCGTCACGATCGGCGGGCTGATTGATGCGCGCGATCTGACGTTTCCATTCGTAAGCGCCGGCGCGCTGGGCGTTGGCGAACGCTTCGCCGGCGCGGACGTCGTAATCCGAATAGTCGCGCCACTTATCCGGGTAGCCAACCTTCGGACGGAAGGTGCGCAGCTTTTCGTGCGCCGCAACTTTGGTCTGCGGCGACATCCAGGTGAGGCCGTCGATACGGGCGCCGTACGCTGCGCGCATGTTTTCGACGAGTTCTTGAATCGACGCTTTCCACGAAGGCGGAAAATGGCGCTCGACGTAAAGCTTGCCGACGGCTTCGCCGAGGGCGCTGTCGAGTTCCGCTACGGCGCGCTTCCAGCGGTCGCGCTGCTCGGGCTGACCGTTGAGAATCTTGCCGAAGAAGGCGAAGTTTTCGTCGTCGATCGCTGCTGGCAGCACCCGCGCGTTGGCACGGATGAAATGGAAGCTGAGATAAGCCTTCCAGGTTGCAAGCGGTGTCGCCATCACAAGCTGCGAAAGCGGCCGCATGGTGTCGAGTTCAGCGACGACGAAATCGCCCTGACCGCCCAGGCCAGCGCTTTGCAAGCCCGCATCCCACGGGAAAGTCGAATTCAGCGCGATCAGCTCGGCGCGCGTCTTCTTGTTATAGGTGGCGACGACATCGCGGCGGCGCTCAACCGCCCAGTGATGGTGCGCGATTTGGGTCTCGAGTGCGAGAATGGCGGCGGCGTTCTGCGCCGGGTTGGCGTAGCCGATATTGGTGAGCTGCTTGGTGATGTGATCTTTGTATTGATTGCGCAGCGCCGGAAAGTTCTGGTCGTTGCGCAGATAATAGTCGCGGTCGGGGAGGCCGAGACCGGCGTGTGTGACGGTGATGCAGTATTTGTCGGGGTTCTTGGCGTCGATCGTCGGATAGAGCTGGATCGGAAATTCGAACGTGTATGGCGAACCAAAATCCACATTGGCGCTGGTGGGCGCGCAGACGAACGCCCACACCTCGGACGGAGAGTTCAGCGCGGCAATGGCGCCAAGCGTCGGCTTGGCGGGCGCGAGGCCGCGGGCGGTGATGTCGGTGACATCCATGAAGGCGTTGTAGAGGTCGGCAATCTTCTGTTCGTTGGAGCCTGGCGCGCCGCCTCTTTGCGCGACTTCGAGCACCAGCGCCTTCACGTCGGCGTCGGCCTGGTCGGAGAGGATGGTGTCCCATCCGAACCGCGAACGGTCAGCGGGGAATGGGTTGTTCTTGTACCAAGTGTCGTTGCAGTAGGCGTCGAAGTCGGCGCCGGGTTTGACGCTGAGATCACGGTTGGTGAGATCGAGGCCGAAGGCGCCGTATTTGGCATGCGCCGGCGGCGCTGACGTGCGCGTGCAAGCGGTGACGAACAGGAGCGAAAGGCTCGAGGTCGTGAACAAACGGCGTGATAGCATGATGTGGTCTCCCCAACCTTCTTATCTGGCGTAGCGAGGCCCAATCCTAGTCAAATGCGACCGAAGAGGGATTACCAAATGACGACGCGGTCTGCGGGCGCGAGGTAAAGCTTGTCGCCGGCTTGCACGTTGAAGGCCTCGTACCAAGCGTCGTGATTGCGGACGACGCCGTTGACGCGGTACTGCGGCGGCGCGTGCGGGTCGGCAAGGATCAAGTTGCGCAAGGCCTCATCTCTGGTCTTGCGTTTCCAGATTTGGCCGTAGCTCAGATAGAAGCGTTGGTCGCCAGTGAAGCCGTCGATCACCGGCGCAGGCTGGCCGTTGAGCGAGAGTTTGTAGGCTTCGCGCGCGACTTGAAGGCCGCCGAGATCGCCGATGTCTTCGCCGAGTGTAAGGTGGCCGTTCACGTGAATGCCAGGCAGCGGCGAGTAGGTGTCGTATTGGTCGGCGAGCTTGTTGGTGCGTTCGCCGAAACGGCGCACGTCTTCCGCGCTCCACCAATCGCGTAGCACGCCGCGCGCATCTTGCTTGGCGCCTTGGTCGTCAAAGCCGTGACCCATTTCGTGGCCGATAATGGCGCCGATGCCGCCGTAGATGACGGCGGGGTCAGCGGCGGGATCGAAGAATGGCGGTTGCAAGATCGCGGCCGGGAAAACGATCTCGTTCCAGGTTGGATTGTAATAGGCATCGACCGTGAAGGTGGTGATGTACCATTCGTCGCGATCGGTGGGCTGAGTGATGCGCTCGATCTGGCGATTCCATTCATACGCCGCCGAGCGTAGGGCGTTGCCAAAGGCATCGCCGGCGCGGACGTCGAATTGCGAGTAGTCGCGCCATTTGTCCGGATAGCCAATTTTGGGCCGGAAGGTGCGCAGTTTCTCACGCGCCGCGACTTTGGTTTCCGCGCTCATCCAATCGAGTTGATCGATGCGGTTGCCGTACGCTGCGCGCATATTCTCGACCAGCTGCTGCATTTGCGCCTTCGAGCTCGCGGGGAAGTGGCGGTCGACATAGAGTTTGCCCACGGCCTCACCCAGCGAGCTGTTGAGCGCCGAGACAGCGCGCTTCCAACGTTCGCGCTGCTGTGGTTGGCCGTTCAGGATAGTGCCGAAGAATGCGAAGTTTTCGTCGTCGATGTTGGCCGGCAGTTGCGGCGCGACGCCGTGGATGTAGTGGAAGGTGAGGTAGGCCTTCCAAGTGTCGAGCGGCGTCGCCAAGACGAGCTGAGAAAGCGGTCGCATGGTGTCGAGTTCGGCGACAACGAACGTCGGCACCGCGCCAATGCCGGCGCTGTCGAGGCCGGCTTGCCACGGGAAGCGCGCGTTGAGCGCAATCAGTTCGGCGCGCGTCTTCTTATTGTAGGTGGCGACCACATCGCGGCGGCGAGCAATCTCCCAGTGGCGGCGTGCGATCTGCGTCTCCAGCGCCAGGATGGCTGCCGCCTTCGATGCGGCGTTGGCGATGCCAGCGTTGGCCAGCTGAGTTTGGACGTGCGCTTTATACTGTTCGCGCAGGTGCGGGAACGTGCCGTCGGTGCGGATATAGTAGTCGCGATCTGGCAAGCCGAGGCCGGCGTGGGTGATGGTGATGCAATACGCGTCTGGGTCGCGCGCATCGATGTTGGGGTACATGGCGATGGGGAAGTTGGACGGATTGCCGGGCTTGCAGACCCATGCCCAGAGCTCCTCATGGTTGCGTAGTGCAGCGATGGCGGCGAGGTCGGCTTGCGCGGGCGCGAGGCCCTTGGCGTTGATGGCGTTGGTGTCGACGAAGGCATTGTAGAAATCCGCGATTTTCTGTTCGTTCGAGCCCGGCGCGCCGCCGGCCGCAGCCACTTCTTGCACAAGCGCTTTGACGTCGGCGTTCACCTGTTCGCCGAGAATAGAGCCTGAGCCCCAGCTGGAGCGGTCGGCGGGAATCTCGGTGGTCGCGAACCAGTGGCCGTTGCAATACTGGTTGAAGTCGTCGCCAGGCTTTACGCTCAGATCGCGGTTGCCGAGTTCGACGCCCCATGTGCCGAACTTTGGTTGCGGCCGCGGCGCGGCGGGCGCAGACGCAGCAGTGGGCGCTCTGGAGCTCTGGCTCGCGCAGGCGACAGCCAAAAGCGAAAGGCTCGAAGTGGCGAAGAGGCGGCGCGTCAGCATGATGTGGCTCCCCAAACTGAGGCGCTTGTTGTGGCGTCCGTAGCGGCGCCTGCCTAGCGAAAAAGTGGCGGGCGTGATGGAGTGTGCGACGGATCGCGCCCAAGAGATTGAAATAGGGAAGATGACCGATGCCGCTTGACTTTGACTCGCTCAGGCCGCCGTCGCCGTTCATGGACGAAACGCACGCAGCGTGGCGCGCGAGTTTGCGCAAGTTTGTCGAGCGCGAGCTGATGCCGCACGTGACCGCGTGGGACGAAGCGGGGCTGGTGCCGCGCGAAGCGTTTCGCAAAGCCGCGGAATTTGGACTTATAGGCGCCGGCTATCCGGAGAAATACGGCGGCTGGAGCGAAGGCTTCGATCGCTTCCACGGCATTGTCACCAGCGAAGAATTGGCGCGCATGGGTGCGGGCGGCGTTTCCGCCGCGTTGATGGTGCATGGCATCGGGCTGCCGCCGATTTTGGCGATCGGCACGGAGGAGATGAAGGATCGCATCGCGCCCGCGGTGCTGCGTGGTGAAATGCAAATCAGTTTGGCGATCACCGAACCAGATGCGGGCTCTGATGTCGCCAATATCAAAACCAAGGCCGAGCGGCGTGGCGATGTGTATGTCGTCAATGGTTCGAAACTCTACATCACCGGTGGCATGACCTCGCACTACGCGACAACGGCGGTGCGCACCGGCGGCGACGGTGCAGGCGGTGTGTCGCTGCTTCTGATTGATCTCAACGCGCCGGGTGTCACGCGTACGTCGCTCAAGAAGCAGGGCTGGTGGGCGTCCGATACGGCGGCGATCTACTTTCAGGACGTGGAAGTGCCGGCCGATCAGCTGATCGGCGCGGAGAACCAGGGCTTTGCCGGCATCATGCGCAATTTCAACGGCGAGCGCTTAGGCATGGCGTCGGGCGCGACGGCGAGTGCGCGGGTTTGCGTGGCGGATGCAGCGGAATGGGCGCAGCAGCGCAAGACGTTCGGCAA
>DASZWS010000250.1:0-4138 GCA_035546515.1 Vitreimonas sp.
GTCCATGGCGTTCTGCGGATCGTGGGCCATGGTGTCGTCCATGCGATAATGCGCATGGGTCGGAAAACCGAGGATGTGTGCGCGTTCAGCGCGTAATGCGAGAATATCGCGGATGGTTTGATTGTTGTCGTTGGCGTCGCCGTTGTCGCCACGGTTCTTGAACGTCGTCCAGACTTGCTGGCGCAGCGCGCGGTTCGAGGAAAAGGTGAGGAACGGATCGACGCTCGATCGCGTATTCACCACAGCCCATTGTCCGGGGTGTTGGCGGTCCGTCGCGGCTTGCGCCAACGCATCAATCACGTTTTGCGGCAGACCCGCGAGGTCGGCGCGGCGGGTGATGAAGATGGCGGTGTTTTCGTCGGCTAGCAGGTGGCGATCGAACTCCGAGAATTTCGCCGTAAGTTGCTCATTGATTTGTCCGAGACGCGCTTGCTGTTCAGGCGTTGCCGCCGCGCCGGCGCGGACGAAATTCGCGTGCGTCAATTCGAGGTCGCGCAATTGCTCCGGCGTCAGGCCGAGCGTGGCGCGGCGCTGGTAGAGATCGTCGATGCGGTGGAAGAGATCGCGGTTGAAGGTGACGGTGTTGTAGGCGGCGGTGACCTTTGGCGACCACTCGGCGTCGACGGCCTGCACCGCGGCGGTGTTTTCGCTGCTGGTCATGACGCCGAAGACGGTGGTAGCGCGGCCCAAGTGACGCCCGGCGTTCTGAAGTGCGGCCATGGTGTTGTCGAATGTCGGCGCGGCGGGGTTCGAAGCGATGGCGTTCACTTCCGCGGTCTGGAGCGCGATGCCGAGCTGCAGAGCGGCGGGAATTTGCGCTGGATCGGCGTGGTCGAACGGCGGCACACCGCCATGGGGGCCCTGCCACGGGGCCAGCAACACGTTCTGGTTGGCAAGAGCGGTCAAGCGCGCGACCTCCGTTTGGGCGGCTTGGTACTGCGAGGCGCTTGAAGCGGCGGCGCTCGCCGAGCCTGTGGATGAAGTTTGGCAGCTGGTCGCCAGCGGCATAAGCGCCAACAGGCACACGGCCATGAGATGCTGTTTCATAAAGTCCCCCGAAATCAGCGAACACTTTGGCGGGTCATCACACGCAGGAGCAAGGGCGCGTGCGGAACGGCTACGAGCGGAGGCCAAAGTTTTGCGACGAATGGGCTCGGCAGGCTTACCGCCGTCAGAGCGCATGCTAAGCAGAGGCACAGCCACAGGGGAGGCGAATCATGCGTGCGACGGCGTTGGCGGCGGTTTCGGTGTTGGTGCTGGCTGCGTGCAGTCCAGGCGGCGGCGCCTCAACGGCAGGGAATGGCGCTGGCTCAAGCGGCGCCACAGCATCTGGTGGCGGCGGCTTCCCGACGGCCTCAAATGTGGCGTTCCGCCAAGAGGGCACGCTCACGATTGGCGGTCAGACCATCCCGCAGGTCAGCTATCACGACGGCGGTAAGGTGCGCACCGAAATGAAGGGTCCGATGGGCGACACCATCATGGTCGTGAACAACGACACCCACGAGGGCTTTACACTCGCGCACATGATGGGGCGCACCATCGCTACGCGCATCGATCTCACGCAGCAATCGGCGAGCCCTGTCACCCAGGATCAAGTCGCGCAATGGCGCGCCGACATGGCCAATCGCGCCCATCAGGTGGGAACGTGCTCAGCGGCTGGCGAAAGCGGCACGGAATGGGAGGTGGCGCCGCCCGCAGGCAGCGCCGACACAAGTGCGGGACAGCGCTCCATGTGCGTCACCAACGACGGGATCATGCTGCAAATGAAGATGAACGGCGAAGTGGTCTTCAACACCACGTCGATCCGGCGCGGCCCACAGGACCCGAGCTTGTTCACCCCGCCGGCCGGCGTCCAGTTCACCACCGCCCATGCGCCCTCGCAAAGCGAGATCAACGACATGGTGGCGCGGGCGAAAGCGGCCGCGGCGGCGCACGGAACGCCCTAAACCGTGGCCTAATCCACACGCCTTATTCCCGCCCGGGGAGAGGGGGCAGGATTTCGACTCAGCTCCGGCGCCTGGAGCCGTTGTGCGACGCCGCACGGCGGGCTACAGGTCGGAGCTTGCCCGGGACTTTGGACGGCTAAATGGTTAATATTGCTGACGCCTCTGCCTTGGCGCCGGATCTGGCGTCAAAGCTCATGCGGCTGTTGCCGCGTGAGTTTCAAGAGGCGTTCGTGCAGTCGCCGAACGTCTTCATGTTCTTCATGTCGATGGCGCTGGCGGCGGTGCTCATCAGTGCGTTCTGGGTTATGGCCGGCATGTTCCGCGCCAGCCGCGCCGCGCGTATCGCGTTGCGCGCGCAAGCGCTTAAACGCGCCAAGGATCATCGCGCGCTGGTGTTGATCGGCGAGATCGAAGGCGGCGGTCTGCTGACGCGTCAGGAAATGAAGGAAGCGGTCGAAGACAATTTCGGCATGTTCTCGTTCGAGCCGAACGTGCAGGTCGATCTCTTCCCGATCAAACTGAAGACGCTGCCATCAAATGCGCATCCGGAAAGCCGCCGCCGTGTTGCGGTTGAAGCGTCCGACGCGTTGGAGCGTTCGGCCGCTGACGTGATCTTGTGGGGCAAGCGCAACCTGCTCGGCAAACTCGAACTGCGCATGACGACGCTGCCCAGCTACGGACGCGTGCACGAAGTGCAGGAATTCCATCTCAACTGGCGCGCGGGGCGCCCGAACGAAGTGGTGCAGCGGGCGCTGGCATTTGAATTGGCGCGCAAGGCGCGGCCGGTTCTGCACCGTCCGCAAGATTTCAAGCCAGAGCGGTTGCAGCCGATCGTGGAAGCGCTCGACAAAATGGTCGAGGCGAAGTCGCCTGACCTTAGCGAAAGCGTGCAGCTCGACATTTTGTCGGACTTCGCGTCGGGCGCTTTGAGCGTGGGCGAGCGCGGCGGCCATATCAAATGGCTGCAGAAGGCGCTGGATGCACGCCAAGCCTATCTGGATCGCGTCGATCGCACCACTGACCCGAGCGCTTGGGGCGCCGCGCAGCAGGAAATCGGCCGTGCGCTGACGGCTTTGGGCGAACGCGAAGGCGCGCGCGACAAGCTGGAAGAGGGCGCCGCGCGCCTGCGCCTGGCGATGGATGCCCTGCGCTCAACGGATTCGCTGCAACAGGCGGAAGTGGCGCTCAGGGCGTTGCAACGGGCCGAGCAGACCTTGCAGCAGCGCCGCCGCGTCGGCCTGCGCTGGCCCGGTTAGCATGGAGCGCCCGGCGACCTTGGCCCGCGCACCCTTCGACAAGCTCAGGGTGACGCTACTTTGAACCTGCGTGATTTTTTGATGGCGTCAGCCTGAGCTTGTCGAAGGCCGACGCTGGCGCAAATGCCGGCGAGTGGCGCCCGGGCTCCATAGTGTCCGCGCGTGTCTTGGCGTAGCTTGGCTGGGTTCGGCGGAGCTTCTCCATGAAACTGTCACGGCGCACGGTGTTGCAGATGGGCGCGGCCGCGCTCGCGGCGGAAGCGTTCGGCGAAACCATCGCCAAAGCGCTGGCCATTCCCGCGTCATCGCCGACCGGCACGATCCGCGATGTCGAGCACATCGTGATCTTCATGCAGGAGAACCGTTCGTTCGATCACTATTTCGGCGCGCTGCGCGGCGTACGCGGCTTTTCCGATCCGCGCCCGCTGATGCTGCCGAATGGCGACAGCGTGTGGAAGCAGCCCAATCCGCATGGCGGCGCGGTGCAGCCATTCCGGCTCGATATCAACGCCACCAGCGCCGCGCACATGGGCAGCCTCGATCACAGCTGGAAAGGCTCGCACGCGCGCTGGAAAAATTACGATGCCTGGATTGCCGCCAAGTCGGCGATGACCATGGGTTATTTCACGCGCGAGGATCTGCCGTTCTATTACGCGCTCGCCGACGCCTTCACGATATGTGACGGCTATCATTGCTCGATCTTCGGGCCGACATCACCCAACCGCAACTTCCTGTTCACCGGCACCAGCGGCCTGAGCGCGGGCTATGACGGCGTGCTGGCGGTGCGCAATTCGTATCTGGAGCTGAACGGGTCGGCGCTGCCGCAGAACGACAGCCATCTGTTCGGTGGTTTGAAATGGAAAACCTACGCCGAGCGCCTCGAACAAGCAGGCGTGAGCTGGAAGGTCTATCAAGAGTACGACAATTACGGCGACA
>DASZWS010000251.1:0-2203 GCA_035546515.1 Vitreimonas sp.
TCCCGCGCCAACGCCCTAGGCGTACCGCCGCCTTCCAAGCGCCATCTTTGGCCCGCGCACCCTTCGACAAGCTCAGGGTGACGCTACTTCGAGATTTGCGCAGCTGCAAAATGGCGTCAGCCTGAGCTTGTCGAAGGGGTGCGCGGGCCAAAGATGCCCCGGAAGTCGGCGGTCCGCTATGGTGCGACCGCAGGCGCGGGAATGCTCTGCACCACGCCTTCGCGACGTGGATCGGCGCCGCCGACAAGGCCGTTTGGCGTCACTTGGATGATATGGAATCCGCTCTCCTCGCCGAGCTGCGAGGTGCGGAAGGTCCAGCCGCGCCCGCGCAGGGCATCAAGCACGCCAGCGGGCATGCGCGTATCCTCAACGGTCACTGGCGCGGAGCGGGCGACGATGTTGCCCTGATTGATGGCGTCTTGCGGCGTCATGTTCCAATCGAGAATGGCGACGGTGGCGCGGGCGACGAAGTCGATGATCGAAGAACCACCTGGCGAGCCGGCGACAAGCACCAGGCGCCCGTGCGCATCGGTGACGATCTCCGGCGACATCGACGAACGCGGCGCTTTGCCGGGCGCGACCGCGTTAGCGACGGGGCGCCCGTTGATGGTGGGCTGGAAGGAGAAATCGGTCAGCTGATTGTTGAGCACAAAGCCGTGCACCATGCGCTGGGCGCCGAACGGGCTTTCGACGGTGGAGGTCATGGAGACAGCGTTGCCCCAGGCATCGACGATGGAAAGGTGCGAGGTGCCAGGATCGTCGCTCCAATCGCGGCCCCAATAGTTGCGGAGCTGATCGGTGGTGGGCGTACCCGGCGGGGTGCTGGTGGGCGCGTGGGCGACGTCAATCAGTTGCGCGCGCTGATCGAGATACGCCGGCGCGATCAGTGGCAGCGTCGGCGTCGGCACGAAGGTATCGTCGGCCATGTAGTGGTCGCGGTCGGCGTACGCGAGGCGGCTGGCCCACAGGAGCGCGGACCAATCGTCAACGCTGCTGGCGCCTTCGGGGTGTGGCCGCGCCCGCGCAAAGAGGCCGAGTATTTCAACGGTTGCGTTGCCCGAACTTGGCGGCCCAGGCACGCAGACGCGATAGATGCGATAGGCGCCGCACACAGGATCGATGCGGCGTGCGTGCGCATTTTGCAGATCGGCAAGCGTGAGCGTGCCGGCGCGCGGGCCGCGCTGCGCGGCGGCGACGATGTCGTTGGCGATCTCGCCCGTGGTGAGCGCCGCGGGGCCCTGTTCTGCGATGGCGCGCAACGTTGCGGCGTAGGCCGGGTTCTTCAGCAGATGACCGGCGGGCCAAGGATTGCCGCGGCGATCGAAGAAGTATGCCCGCGCTTGCGGGTCCTGCTTCAGCCGCTCGACGCCGCCCGAGAACGCGATGAAGCGCGCCATACGCGGCGAAACCTCGAAGCCATTCTCGGCAAGGTCGATGGCGGGTTGGAAGAGACGCGCCCACGGCAGACGGCCATGATCGTCGTGCGCGAGCTTCAGCATGGCGAACTCAAGCGGCGTGCCGATGGAGCGGCCGCTGGCGCGTGCGTCGAGGAAATTCATCGGCTGACCATCGTCGCCAAGGAACATGGTCGGCGTGGCGCCCGCGGGTGCGCGTTCGCGGCCATCGTAGGCCTGCATCGTCTGGCCGTCGTAAAACATCATAAAGCCGCCGCCGCCGACGCCGGACGATTGCGGTTCCACCAGACCAAGCACGGCTTCAGCAGCGACGGCCGCATCCACAGCGCTGCCGCCTTCGCGCAGCATCTGCATGGCCGCGTCCACCGCGTGCGGGTTGGCGGCGGCGACCATGGCTTCGCCAGTCGGGGCGCCGCTTTGCTGCGGGGAGTCAGTGACGCAGGCTGCTAGTGCGATAGCGCAAATGAGAGCAAACGCGCTTCTGCGTGGTCTTTGCTTGTCAAACATGCCCATGCTTCCTACACGCCGAAGCAGGTTTGACAAACGCGGAAGCCTCGATGGCGCGGCCAGGACCTCTCAATTCTCTCTGCGACGTGGCGGGTTTGACCGTGGGCTGCGCCGAAGATGCCGCAGCGCTCACCGGCGTCACGGTGATCGTGCCGGAAAACCGCGCCGTGTGTGCGGTTGATGTCCGCGGCGGCGGGCCGGGCACGCGCGAAACCGATGTGCTGGCGATGGAAACGCTGGCGGACGCGATCGATGCTTTGGTGCTCTCCGGCGGTTCTGTT
>DASZWS010000252.1:0-13580 GCA_035546515.1 Vitreimonas sp.
CCGGTGGATGCGATAAAACCTGACTCTCAGGACGCTCCCGACGGCAAATGGCTCAAGGTGAACACCGAGTTCGCTAAGGTATGGCCAAATATTACCCGTAAAGGGACTCCGCCCGCCGACGCGGATCAATTCAAAGACGAAAAAGACAAATACGAGAAATACTTCAGCCCAGAGCCGGGGGACGGGAACTGATCTTGCGACGGCTTGGCGCTTCCGAACGGCCTAAAACTGTGTTATAGAAGAGCCAGAATTGAGTGCGCCCGGAGTGGCGTGCGGCAGTTGGAATCTTCAAGAGCGTCAATCAGTTAGCTCAAGGGGCGGCAGGATCGCGGACGGGGTTTGTTCCGTCCGCCTTTTACGTCGTGCGGGCTGAAGTGACGCAACGGAATACCCAACTGCTCCAACAATAAGACCTGGAGTAGTACATGCAGACCGCCAATCCGCCGACTTCGTTTCGTCCTGGTGACCACATTGTTTATCCCGCGCACGGCGTGGGCCGGGTCATGGGCGTCGAGAAGCAGGCGGTCGCCGGCATCGATCTCGATGTCTTCGTGATCTCATTCGAGCAGGACAAAATGACCCTGCGGGTTCCCACGACCAAAGCACGGTCTTGCGGCATGCGTCCGCTCGCCTCCAGCGAAGTGGTCGATCAGGCGTTGAAGACCCTCCAAGGCCGCGCCCGCATTAAGCGGACCATGTGGAGCCGCCGCGCCCAGGAATACGAAGCGAAGATCAATTCGGGCGACCTGGTGTCGATCGCCGAAGTGGTGCGCGATCTGCACCGCGCCAGCGACCAGCCGGAGCAATCCTATTCGGAACGCCAGCTTTATGAGAGCGCGCTGGACCGCATGGCCCGCGAACTCGCAGCCGTCGAAAAAGTCAGCCGCGACGACGCGGTGGCCCGGCTGACGACGTCGCTCGCTTCGAAGAAGCAGGCGCAAGCCGCCGCCTAATCGCGCCACGAACGGATGTCGGGAAGGGCCGGGCGGCATGTCCGGCCCTTTTCGTTTGTGCATGGCACTTTTTCCCGCTTCCCGCGTTCGTGACCCATGCGGTGGTGTTTGCGACAGCGGCGACAAAAGTGCGCCGGTGCGAGGGCGTAGATAGAGACATGGCGCTCACGGAAACCCTCGACCTGCAACGCGGCGCGCAACGTTACATACGTACGGCGATGCGTGCGCCGCTCTTGGACGCCGCGCACGAACACGATTTGGCGCTGCGCTGGCGCGACGCACACGACGAGCGGGCGCTGCACGAACTCATCACGTCCTATTTGCGGCTGGTGGTGGCGATGGCGGCGCGTTTCCGTCACTACGGTTTGCCGATGAGCGATCTGGTGCAGGAGGGCAATGTCGGCCTGATGCAAGCGGCGATGCGCTTTGAGCCGGATCGGGAAGTGCGCTTTTCCACCTATGCGTCGTGGTGGGTGCGCTCGGCGATGCAGGATTTCGTATTGCGCAACTGGTCGATTGTGCGCACCGGCACGACCTCCGCGCAGAAATCCCTGTTCTTCAATTTGCGCCGCCTTCGCGCGCGCATCGGCGATGTCGGCGATGCGACTATGACGGCGGCTGGGCGCGCCAAGGTCGCGCACGCCCTGGGGGTTTCGGAGACCGATGTCGAGTCGATGGCGTCGCGCCTCTCAGCGCCGGATCGCTCGCTCAACGCGCCTATGAGCGACAGCGGCGAGGGCGAGTGGCAGGATTTTCTGGCCGATCACGCCGCCGATCCCGAAGCGGTCGTCACCTTGAGTCACGACGCCGAAGCACGCGCACATCTGGTGCAAGATGCAATGTGTGACCTCAATGAACGTGAACGATTCATCATCCGCGAGCGCAAGCTTGAGGAAGAGGTGAAGACTTTGGAGGCGCTCGGCGAGCAGCTGGGCATCTCCAAGGAGCGCGTGCGCCAGATCGAGGGTAACGCACTCGCCAAGCTGAAGCGCGCTTTGCTGGCGCGAGTGGCCGATCCGGTGGAAGCTGGTTTTGTTGGCGTCTAGCGGGCGCGCAGCACTTCGAGTTCGGCGCCATTTTCCAGGCACAGCTGCGGCTTTTCATCGAACACGCCAAGTCCGCCGCGCGCCCGAATGCGTGCGCCAGTGAGACTGGCCAGCACCGGTCCGTCCCAATGCGCGAAATTGTCTCCGAACACGGTGACGCTGAACGGCGCGTCCGCGCTGCCGCCATCGATGACCAGCGCCGCGTGCGTGTCTGAGGCTTGCGCTTCATGCACCGTGCCTTCGAGCACGCGATAGGGCGCCTGGCCGCTCATGCAGGCGCCGTCGTAACTCTTCGCGGCGCGCGTGGCGGTTTGCGCCGTTAGCACGCGCCCGTCGCGCTGCGCCCACAGTCCGCGTTGAGCAGCGCGCGCTTGCGCTTCGACCTCCAGCAGTTGCGATGTTCGCGCGTGATTGTCGCGTCGTGGGCGCACGATCACGGCGCCTTTGCCGACGAGCGCATGCTGTAGCCAGAACCACCGCCCGCCTTCAGTTTCGACGAACACGTGGGCGACGGCCGTCTGGCCGGCGAGAGGGCCGGTTGGTTCCACGCGTGCGGTTGTGGCAGTGCTCGCGGGCGCCGTTGTCGTTGGCGCGCCAGCGTTCGCCGTGGCCGGCGGTGGGCGCACCCATCGGCGTGTGCCGCCATAGGCGAGTTCGACAGTGCGATTAAGCGCCAGCGCTTCAAGTTCGGCGCGCGATTGGTTGGCGTAGCCTTGTTTGCCGCGCGGCGCGTCGACTTCGGCGAGGAAGACGCGAAGGCCGGAATCGAGCAGCAGCGTATCGCCATTATAAACGCGGACGACGCGACCGGTTTCGCCCTTTTGCAGGCCGCCAATCTGCGGCCCGCAGGCGCCGAGCGCCGCCGCGAAGAGCAAAAGCGCTATGCGCTTCATCGCTAACCCCCGCGCGCACATTGTCGCAAAAGTTTTTACGTGCAAGCGGCAAGCGGCGGCTAACGCGGATCGCGGCGTTGCCTTATGTATGCAGCGTCACAGAGAGGTCCGCCATGAAAGATGTCGCCGTCGTCAGCTATTGCCGAACCGGCATCGCCAAAGCCACGCGCGGCGCGCTCAACCAGACTCACGGCATCCCCATGGCTGCGCACGTGCTGAAGGAGGCGGTGAAACGCGCCAAGATCGAAGCTGGCGAAGTTGAGGATGTGATCCTGGGGTGCGGCCTGCCTGAAGGCGCGACCGGCCACAACGTGGCGCGCAATGCGGCGCTGTTCGCCGGCTTCGGCGTGGGCGTGCCGGGCATTACTGTGAACCGCTATTGCGGTTCAGGCCTGAGCGCAGCGTCGTTCGCGGCGAACAAGATTGCCACCGGTGAGTCGCAAGTGATGATCGCGGGCGGCGTCGAGTCGATCTCGCTGGTGCAGTTCAACCTGAATTTCAACGGCTTCTTCTATGAGCCGCTGCAAACCAAGATGCCTGCGGTGTGGTGGACGATGAACCAGACCGCGGATTTCGTGGCCGAGAAGTACGGCATCAGCCGCCAGGCGCTCGACGAATACGTCGTGGGTTCGCAAGCGCGCGTAGAGGCAGCGCGCAAAGCGGGCAAGTTTGTGGAGGAAATCGTTCCGTTCGCCACGCAAATGAAGGTGACGGACAAGGCGACCAACGAAAGCAAGCTGGTCGATGTTACGCTCGATCACGACGAAGGGCCGCGGCCAGACACAACGCTGGAGGGCCTGTCAAAGCTGAAGCCGGTTTATGAAGGCGGCACGACGACGGCAGGCAATGCCTCGCAACTGTCGGACGGCGCGGCCGCCGTGGTGATGATGGACGCTGATCTCGCGGCCAAACGCGGTCTGCCAATTCTTGGTTTCTTTCGCGGCATGCAATTGGGCTCTGTCGCGCCGGAAGAGATGAGCATCGCCATCACACCCGCAATCCGAAAGCTCATGAAGCATCACGGGCTGAACAAGGACGAAATCGATCTCTGGGAGCTGCACGAAGCCTACGCGGTGACCACGCTCTACAACCAGCGCGAACTCGGTACGCCGTGGGAGAAAACCAACGTCAACGGCGGGGCTATCGCGCTCGGCCATCCCTACGGGATGAGCGGCATCCGCTATCTGGGTTCTACCTTGCTGGAACTCGGCCGGCGCAAAGCGAAGAAGGCGATCATCGGCGTCTGCACGGCGGGCGGGATGGCGACGGCGGCCTATCTGGAGCGCTGACGCCGCACGCTCCTCATCGCTAGTGACAAGGCTTCGCAGCTGCGGTATGGGTGGCCTAACGCGATTTGATGCTCAGCTTGCAGGCGACACCTGCTAAAGAGAGCGCGGGTGAAGCCCAGTTGGCCGATCCCACGATTTCCGAAAACGCTTTGCCTCCAAATCGCCCGACCCAAGAGGGCGACGATGACGGCTGTACGCGCTGCGGCGAGACCGCATAAAACCGGCGAAAACCAGCGCATTTCCGCGCGCGCCGAGGTGCGCGTTGGTGACGACGCGGTCGACGTCTGCATCGCCATTCCTGGTGAATTCCGGCTGGAGACCGGCGCGCGTTTGCCGGACGCCGAGGTCCGCTTGCGCTTGCATGGCCGCGCTGACGGCCCCGTGGTGATCGCCGCCGGAGGGATATCGGCGGGGCGCGCGCTCAGCGGGCCGGATGGCTGGTGGAGGGATGTGGTCGGACACCGTGGCGGCATTGATCTCGACCAGTACCAGGTGGTCGGTTTTGATTTCTCGCCGGTGGACAACCACCGGGTCGCCATTACGCCGGCCGATCAGGCGCGGCTGTTGCTGATCGCGCTCGACGGGCTGGGTGTTGAGCGCGTCCATGGCTTCGTGGGCGCCTCTTATGGCGGCATGGTTGGCTTAGCGTTGGCGGCGCTGGCGCCGGAACGGGTGGAACGGCTTTGCGTGATTTCCGCCGCGCATCAGCCCGCGCCTTTGGCCGCGGGCTGGCGCGGTGTGCAACGGCGGATTGTCGACTATGCGATCGCGCATGGCGAGCCTGCCGAAGGTCTGGCGCTTGCGCGGCAGCTGGCGATGATCACCTATCGCAGCGCTGACGAGTTCGGCAGCCGCTTCGAGCGGGTGCTCGACGCGGCCGGCCAGTCCGACTTGGATCGCTACCTTGTCGCGCGGGGCGCGGCGTATGTCGATCACATGGCGCCGGAGCGTTGGCTTTCGCTGAGTGAAGCCATTGATCGCTGTTGGGTGACGCCGGAAGCGGTGAAGACACAAACCGCTTTGGTTGCATGCCCGACCGATCAGCTGGTGCCGATTTCTGAAATGCGAGCATTGGCTGCGCGCCTGCCAAACCTCGCCGCATTCCACGAACTGCCGTCGCTGTACGGCCACGATGCATTCTTGAAAGAGCCTGAGCGGCTCGGCGCCATCATTTCCGCTTTCCTAGAGGGGCAAGCCCATGCCGAAGCATGACGATACTTTGATTTCGACCGCCGGCGTTGACGCCGACGTCGGTTACGGAGCGGTGATGCCGCCGATCTATCTTTCGTCGAACTACAGTTTCTCGGGCTTCGGGGAGAAGCGCGCCCACGACTATTGCCGCTCGGGCAATCCGAACCGCGACATGCTGGTGGAGGTGCTGACGCAGCTCGAGCAGGGCGCAGGCGGCGTGGCGACAAGCTCGGGCATGTCGGCGTGCGATCTGGTGCTCAATTTGATCGAGCCGGGTTCGCTGGTGATCGCGCCGCACGATTGCTATGGCGGGACGTGGCGGCTGTTCACGGCCCGGGCGAAGCAGAAGCACATCGAAGTCGCTTTCATCGATCAGCACGATCCGAAAGCGCTCGCTGCAGCGTTTGCGCGCAAGCCGGCTTTGCTGTGGATCGAGACGCCCAGCAATCCGCTGATGCGCGTGGTGGATGTCGCGGCGCTGGCGAAGCAGGCGAAAGCGGTGGGCGCGAAGGTGGTGGTGGACAACACGTTCTTGTCACCGGCGTTACAGAAGCCGATCACGTTAGGCGCGGATTTCGTGGTGCATTCGACGACGAAATATCTCAACGGCCACTCCGACGTCGTCGGCGGCGCAGTGATCGCGGCGGACGCGGCGGACGCGGAGCAGATCAGATGGTGGGCCAATTGCACCGGCGTCACCGGCGCGCCGTTCGATTCATGGCTGACGCTGCGCGGTTTGCGTACGCTCAACCTGCGCATCGAGCGTCAGCAGGCGACTGCAGGCGTGATCGCCGAACGCCTGGCGCAACATGAGGCGGTTCGAGTCGTGCATTATCCCGGCCTGAAGAGCCATCCGAGCCATACGATTGCCGCCAAGCAGCAACTCGGCTTTGGCGCGATGCTAAGCTTCGAGATCGCCGCCGCGTCGGAGCACGTGCGCGATTTCATCGCGGCGCTGGAAATCTTCACGCTGGCGGAATCGCTGGGCGGCACGGAAAGTTTAATCGCCCATCCCGCCAGTATGACGCATGCCTCGATGGCGCCCGAGGCGCGCGCGGCGGCCGGGATTGACGATCGGTTGTTGCGTGTTTCCGTCGGACTCGAGCACGTGGAAGATTTGTGGGCGGTATTGGCGCGGGCCTTGGCCGTGCTGCCGGCGCCGTCCGCCAAGGCGCGCACGAAGAAGCAGTTGGAAGCGGCGAAATGAAACGCGGCGACATCTTTCTGGGCGGCCGCGCGTGAGCTGGATCGTCCATAAGTTCGGCGGCAGCAGCGTCGCCGATGCGGCGTGCTTCCGGCGCGTGCTGGATATTCTGGCAACGAAAGCGCCGGCGCCGAGCGCGGTGATTGTCTCTGCTTGCCGGGGTGTCACCGACGACCTTTATGGCTTGGTGGCGCTGGCGGAAAAGCGCGGCGACGTAGAGCCAGCGTTGGCGGCGTTGCGCATGCGGCATGCGGCAATCGCCAACGAGATCTTATCGGCAGAAGCGGCGCGCGAGTATCTGGCTGCCTACGATGCGGACCTCGCGGACATTCGGCCAGTGCTGAGCACGGTAGGGCTCACGCGTTCGGCGGCGGCCAATGTGCGCGACCTTATTGTCGGCTACGGCGAGATTTGGTCTTCGAAATTACTGACCACTGCGGCACAGGAACGTGGCTTAGCAGGCGGCGCTGTCGAATGGCTTGACGCGCGCACTGTGGTGACGGTGGAGCAGGGTCCGCTCGGCCCAATGGTCGATTGGGCGCGATCGCGTGCGGCGATCTCGCCCGTGGCGGCGAGAGGCGGCCTGCAGATTGTCACCGGTTTTATCGCGCAGGACAAAAATGGCGCGGCGACGACGTTGGGCCGCAATGGCAGCGATTTCTCTGGCTCCATCTTCGGCGCACTATTGAATGCGCGTGAGATCGATATTTGGACTGATGTCGATGGCGTGCTCTCAGCCGATCCGCGCCGCGTGCCGGATGCAGCCATCATCGACCGGCTCACCTACAACGAAGCTATGGAACTCGCGTATTTTGGCGCCAAGGTATTGCACCCGCAGACCATGGGGCCGGCGGTCGCCAATAATATTCCCATCCGCATCCTCAATACGTTCAAACCCGATGGCGCCGGCACGCTGATCAGCGCCGAACGCCAGCATGCGTTGCCGGTAAAGGGCGTCACCAGCATCGAAGGCATCGGCATCGTCAATCTCGAAGGCTCAGGCATGATCGGCGTGCCGGGCACAGCGCATCGTCTGTTTGGCGCGCTGCGCGAAGCGGAAGTATCGGTGATCCTGATTTCGCAGGGCAGCTCTGAGCACTCGATCTGTTGCGCGGTGCCGGAGCATCAGGTGGAGAAAGCGGCAGCGGCGGCGCGCGATGCCTTCGATCGCGAATTGCGCACGGGCCAAATTCAAGACGTCGCCATCGATCGCGATCTCGCGGTGCTGGCGATCGTCGGCGAGGACATGGCCGGCACGCCGGGCGTTTCGGCGAAATTGTTCACGGCGCTGGGGCGTTCGGGCGTCAACGTGCGGGTGATCGCGCAGGGCGCCTCGGAACGGAATATTTCGGTGGTCGTGAACGGCGAGGCGGCGACGCGTGCCCTGCGCGCCGCGCACTCGGCCTTCTATCTTTCGCCGCACACGGTCTCGATCGGGCTGATCGGCGCCGGCCAAGTCGGTGGCGTGCTGCTTGACCAGTTGGCCGCACAGACTGAGCGGCTCAGCAAGCGTTTCAATCTGAATTTCCGCGTGCGCGGCATTTGTACGTCCACACGGATGGCGCTCTTTGAAGGCGGCGCCGATCTGAAGAATTGGCGCGGCGAGGTCGAGCGCGGCGCTACAGCACTCGATGCCGACGCCTTCCTCAATCACGTGCGCGCCGATCACATTCCGCATACGGTGATCATCGATTGCTCCGCCAGTGGCGATGTAGCGCAACAATATCCGTCCTTCTTCGAGCGCGGCATTCATGTCGTCACCGCCAACAAGAAGGCCGGTAGCGCCGACAGCGCGTTCCAGGATCGGATCGCGGCGGCGCGCGCTGCGGGGAACGCGCACTTTCTCTATGAGACGACCGTGGGCGCGGGCTTGCCAGTGATCCAGACGACGCGCGAGCTGCGCGAGACGGGCGACGACATCATCAGCATTGACGGCATTTTCTCCGGCACCCTGGCCTTTCTGTTCAACACTTGGGACGGCGTTACGCCATTCTCGGACGTGGTGCGCGATGCGCGTCAGCGCGGCTATACCGAACCGAATCCGGCGGACGATCTCTCCGGCCTCGACGTGGCGCGCAAGCTGATCATCCTGGCGCGGGAGATGGGTCTGAAGCTCGAACTCTCTGACGTGAAGGTGCAGAGCCTCGTGCCGGCCGAACTGAAGGATGTGGACGCCGAAACCTTCATGGCGCGCCTGCCGGAGTTCGATGGCTTTCTGCGCGATCGTTTCGAAACCGCCAAGGCCCAAGGCAAGACGCTGCGTTATGTCGGCCGCGTGCAAGCGGACGGTACGGCCAGCGTCGGCATTGTCGAGCTCGATCCGAAGGCGGCGCTCGCCAATACGGCGCTGACCGACAACATCGTCCGCTACACCACGCGCCGATACAGCACCAATCCGCTGATCGTGCAGGGGCCGGGCGCAGGGCCGGAAGTAACGGCTGGCGGCGTGTTCGCCGATCTGCTTAGGCTCGCCTCGTATCTCGGAGCGCGCATGTGAGCAGTGCAGTGGAACGCGCGACTGCGTTCGCGCCGGCCTCGATCGGAAATGTCGCCGTCGGGTTCGATATTTTGGGCTTGGCTGTCGACGTGTTGGGCGATCGCGTGACGGTCGCGAGGACGTCCGAGCGCGGTGTTGCGATTAAAGGCATTCGCGGGGCCGTCTCCGATCTACCCGTTGTCGCCGCCAACAATACGGCGGGGCGCGCACTGGAAGCGATGCTCGACGATGCGAAGCCCGCTTTTGGCGTGAGCATAGAGATCGAGAAGGGCATTCCTCTGGGCTCGGGCCTCGGTGGCTCGGCGTCGTCGGCGGTTGCGGCGGTGGTCGCAGCAAATGCGTTGCTGGGCGGGCGCTACGACAAAACACAATTGCTAAAGTTCGCCATGCAGGGAGAGCAGGTCGCCAGCGGTTCGCTGCACGTCGACAATGTTGCGCCCTCTTTATTTGGCGGCTTGGTGCTGACGGTGGGTGTCGATGATCCGCGGGTGAAGAAGATTCCTGGGCCACGCGGCGTGCGCGCTGTCGCGGTGCACCCGCATATGTCGCTCGCGACCAAGGAAGCGCGGGCAATTCTGAGGCCAACCGTCTCGATGTCGGATTTCGTGTGGCAGACAGCCAACCTCGCTGGCTTCATCGCCGGATGTTACGACAACGATCTCGATCTTATTCGCGCCTCGCTCGAAGACGTGATCATAGAGCCGCAGCGGCAGTCATTGATACCGGGCGCGCCCGCGGTGCGGGCGGCCGCGATGAAGGAGGGTGCGCTGGGATGCTCGATCTCTGGCGCGGGTCCAACGATGTTTGCGCTGGCGCGCGTGGAGGATGCGGAGCGGGTGCGCGCCGCGATGCAGGCGGGGTTTACGGGCACCAATATCAAGAGCGACGGTTGGATCGTCGAGATCGATTCGCCGGGTGCGCGGTTGGTTGACTAAGCCATGCGCTATGTGAGCACACGCGGCGGCGGTGAGCCGGTGAATTTCAGCACGGCGCTATTGCGCGGCATCGCCCCGGACGGCGGGCTCTATGTTCCTGAGGCGTGGCCGCGATACGAGGCGCGACCGGCGCCGGGCGCCTTGTCCAATGTTGCGGCCGACGTCATCGCCGGATTCGTTGAAGGTGACGCGCTCGCGCCGCGTTTGTCCGAGATCACGGCGGATGCTCTCAATTTTCCTGCGCCGCTCATCCGCTTGCGCAGGCCCGCCACGTTTGTGTTGGAACTCTTCCATGGGCCGACGGCGGCGTTCAAGGATTTTGGGGCGCGGTTTCTGGCGGCCTGCGTCGCCCGAATTGAGCGCAGCGATAATCGCGCACTGCTTATTTTGGTGGCGACATCGGGTGATACAGGCGGCGCGGTCGCGGCGGCATTTCACAACCGGCCCGGCATACGCGTCAGCGTGCTTTATCCGAAGGGATTAGTCTCGCCCCTGCAGGAGCGGCAGCTGACGTGCTGGGGCGGCAACGTTCAGGCGTTCGCAGTCGAAGGCACGTTCGACGAATGCCAGCGCATCGCCAAGGAAGCGTTCGCGGACGCGGAATTGCAACGCGCGTTCGCGCTGGCGTCGGCGAACAGCATCAATGTTGGGCGGTTGTTGCCGCAGATGTCGTACTTCGCAGCAACGAGTCTGGCGATTTGGAACGAGCAGAGCGTCGCGCCGTCATTTGTGATTCCAAGCGGCAATCTGGGTCACGCGACCGCGTGCGTGTGGGCGCGGCATATTGGATTGCCCATTGGCGAGATCGTGCTGGCGCACAATGCCAATCGCACCATGCCGGATTATTTGGAGTCTGGTGCGTGGAGGCCGCGCGCGAGCGTTGCAACGTTGGCTTCGGCGATGGATGTTGGCAATCCGAGCAATGCTGAGCGGTTGCGGCATTTGTTTCCCGGTGTTGACGAACTGCGCGGTGCGATCTCGGCGTACGCGATCGAGGACGAGGCTATCCGCAAACGAATTCGCGCGGGCTTTGATGAAGAGGATCAGGTTTGGTGTCCGCACACGGCGACGGCGGCGGAGGCGTTGGCGCGGCATCGGGCGAGCGGTAAAGGCGGCGACGGACCGTGGGTCATCGTCGCCACAGCGCATCCGGCAAAATTCCCAGAAGTCGTAGAGCCGATTATTGGCGGCACGGTGCCGTTGCCGCCGGCGCTTGCGGCGCTGGGGCCAAGCTTAGGTGCGATTGAGGTTGCGCCGACGCTAGCTGCCTTAAAGGGCAAACTCTTTTAGCTCGTCATCCGGACGCGACGCTAGTCGCGATCCGGAACCCAGGGGCAAGCACACAGGTCTGTCGTCCCCTGGGTTCCGGGTTCTCGCTATCGCGAGCCCCGGAATGACGAAGAGTGCGGACGCCTTAGCGCGGGGCCATGCGGATGGCGCCGTCGAGGCGGACGTCTTCGCCGTTGAAATACGAGTTGCGGCACATCTCGACAGCGAGGCTCGCGTACTCGTTCGGATCGCCGAGACGCTTCGGGAACGGCACGGAGGCGCCGAGCGCGGCCTTCACATTCTCCGGCGCGCCTTGCAGCAGCGGCGTGTTGAAGATGCCCGGCAGGATGGTGTTGACGCGAATGCCTTCGCCGGAGAGGTCGCGGGCGATCGGCAAGGTCATGCCAACGACGCCACCCTTGGAAGCGGAATAGGCGGCTTGGCCAATCTGGCCGTCTTCGGCGGCGACAGAAGCGGTGTTGACGATCGCGCCGCGCTCGCCGAACTCACCGATCGGGTCGAGCGTAAGCATGCCCGCAGCCGATTTGGCGATGCAGCGGAAGGTGCCGACGAGGTTGATCTGAATGATCTTGTCGAAGCTTTCGAGCGGGAAGTGCTTGATCTCGCCGGTGGTCTTGTCGCGGCTAGCGGTCTTCACGGCGTTGCCGGTGCCGGCGCAGTTGATGAGGATGCGTTCCTGGCCAATGGCGGCGCGGGCCTTGGCGAAACCGTCATCGACGCTCTGGTTGTCGGTGACGTTGACCTTGCAAAAGACGCCGCCGATTTCCTTGGCGACTGCTTCGCCCTTCTCTTCGTTCAAGTCAAAGAGGGCGACCTTCACGCCTTCCTTGGCCAGCAAGCGTGCGGTCGCCGCGCCGAGCCCGCTTGCGCCGCCTGTGACGACTGCCGACAAACCTTTGAGCTGCATAGCGTGACTCCTGCCTCATTTGATGGTGGCATTGCGCCGGTGATGAAACAGGAATGTCGCAAGACGGCGCGCGGGTAAAGCGCCGGCAGATGCTTCTGCAGCCCGTGCGACGGCATGACGTTACGGAGCGCCGTGGCGACATGCAGCAAGCTGCCGGTGCGCGAGGGTTGCCTGGCGCCTTGAGCGGCATAAGGTGAGCGCCGACATCCGCTTAGTACAACGCCATTGGAGAGACGCCCGTGCCTGAAGCCCTGATCATCGACGCCTGCAGAACGCCACGCGGCATCGGCAAAGTTGGCAAAGGCGCGCTGGCGGATTTCCACCCGCAGCACTTGGCGGCGGCGGTGCTGAAGTGCTTGGCCGACCGCAATGACTTGAAGACAGCGGAAGTCGATGACGTCATCTGGGGCACCTCCTCGCAGCGCGGCAAGCAGGGCGCGGACTTGGCGCGCATGGCGCTCCTGGATGCGGGCTTTGACACCCGCGCCAGCGGAGTGACGCTGGACCGCTTCTGTGGCTCGGGAATTACCTCAGTGAACATGGCGGCGGCGCAGATCATGTCCGGCATGGAAGATCTGGTGATCGCCGGCGGCACCGAGATGATGAGCTACACGGCGTCGACCGCCGATCCAAAGTCGCCGCCATTTATGGATGCTGGCAATCTGCGGCTGCGCGCCAGGCACCCGCAGTCGCACCAAGGCGTTTGCGCCGACGCTATTGCCACGCTCGAAGGCATTTCGCGGCAGGCGGCCGATGAGTTGGCAGTCGTTAGTCAGCAACGCGCAGACGCGGCCATCAAGGGCGGGCATTTTGATAAGAGCCTTGTGCCGGTCTACCGCGAGGACGGCACGCTGGCGCTGGACAAGGAAGAGTTTCCGAGGCCGCAGACGACGTACGAAGGCTTGGCGGCGTTGAAGCCGTCGTTCGCGGCGTTGGCGGAAATTCCGCTTGATGAGAAGGGCACGACTTATGGCGGCCTCATCCGTCAAGTTTATCCAGATCTGAAGATCGAACACATCCATCACGCCGGCAATTCGTCCGGCGTTGTTGACGGCGCTGCTTCGGTGCTGTTGGCGTCGCCGGAATACGCAAAGAAGCGCGGGCTGAAGCCGCGGGCGCGCGTGGTGGCGATGGCGAATGTTGGCGACAGTCCGACGCTGATGTTGAACGCGCCGGTGCCGGCGGCGAAGAAGGTGCTGGATAAAGCAGGCCTCACGCTCGACGACATCGACCTGTTCGAGATCAACGAAGCCTTCGCGGTGGTGGCGGAAAAATTCATCCGCGACCTCAAGCTGGATCGCGACAAAGTCAACGTCAACGGCGGCGCTATGGCGCTCGGGCATCCGATCGGCGCGACGGGCTCGATCCTGATCGG
>DASZWS010000253.1:0-2109 GCA_035546515.1 Vitreimonas sp.
GGCCGTTCCGTCGTCATCATCGAACGCGATCCGGTCTATGTGGGCGGCATCAGCCGCACGGTCGACTACAAAGGCTTCCTGTTCGATATTGGCGGCCATCGCTTCTTCTCCAAATCGAAGGAAGTCGTTGCGCTCTGGCAGGAGCTGTTGCCTGACGATTTTATTACCAGGCCGCGGCTGTCGCGCATCTACTACAACGGCAAATTCTTCTCCTACCCGCTCAAGGCGTTCGAAGCTCTCCTCAAGCTCGGCGTCTTCACCAGCGCCGCGTGCCTTGCCTCCTACGCCCGCGCCAAGCTCAGACCCCTGGCGGAGCCGCGCACGTTCCATCAGTGGGTGCGCAATCAATTCGGCGAGCGTCTGTTCCAGATCTTCTTCAAAACCTACACCGAGAAAGTCTGGGGCATGTCGTGCGATGAGATTTCCGCCGATTGGGCGGCGCAACGCATCAAGGGCCTCGATCTCGCCACCGCCGTCGTCAACGCGCTGACGCGCTCGCTGCGGCTGCGCCGCAAAGCCGGCCCTGTTGGCGACACCGTCAAAACGCTGATCGAAAGCTTCCAATACCCGCGCAAGGGCCCCGGCATGATGTGGCAGGCGGCGGCGCACAAGATCCGCGCGCTCGGCGGCCGCATCATGATGGACCGCGAACTGGCGACGCTCGGCTACGACGCCGACAGACAGCGCTGGCATATCGAAGTCGCCGTTGCAGGCGGCGGGCGCGAAACCTACACGGCGCGCCACGTCGTCAGCTCGGCGCCGCTGCGCGAACTGGTCGAGCGAATCAAGCCGACCCCGATTTCGCTGCTGCACGCACGCGCGCTGCGCTACCGCGATTTCCTCACAGTTGCGCTGATGGTGCGCAAAGGCGAAACATTTCCCGACAACTGGATTTATATCCACGATCCGAGTGTCAAGGTCGGCCGCGTCCAGAACTTCCGTTCCTGGTCGCCCGAAATGGTGCCCGAGGGCATGAGCTGCCTCGGCCTTGAATATTTCTGCTTCGAAGGCGATGGCGTGTGGAACGCGCCGGACAGCGAACTCATTGCGCTCGCCAAGAAGGAAATCGCACAGATCGGGCTTGCTGCACCCGACGATGTGGTGGATGCCTGCGTGGTGCGTCAGGCCAAGGCCTATCCGGTCTACGATGAAGATTACGCCGACAACGTCGCCATCATCCGGCGCGACCTCGAAGGCAGATATCCGACACTCCACATGGTCGGCCGTAACGGCATGCACCGCTACAACAATCAGGACCATGCGATGATGACGGCGATGCTGACCGCACGCAACATCATCGCCGGCGCGCGGCTTTACGACATCTGGAACGTCAACGAGGACGCCGAATATCACGAGGCGGGAGAATCCGGCGTTCAGGACGCGCTCGAAAGCGTGCGCCGCGTTCCCGAAAAAGTCGCCTCGGATCGGGCCGCTTAGCTTACGCGATCGCCGGCCCCGCTCGATCGTCGACAGCAAAGCGCAAGCCGCGGTACTTTATCGCGCTGCGGTCATCGGCCGGTCCAGCGCATCCTCCGACTCCGACTTCTCATCCGAATGCAGAATCGTCTGCACCACGGAGGCTCGTCGCCGTTCCGCAAGAGCTTCCGCTAGTGCAATGACATTGCGGCTGCCGCTCGCAATCGGATCGGCGGGAGCGCTTGGCGCGGGCGCAGGAGAAACCTTCTTGCGGAGCTTGCTGCGCCACGCGCCGACCTGGCGCCAAAAAGCCACGGCGGCCAGCAGATCGTCAGCGTATTCGTTGATCAGACGGCGCCCGTAGTTTTTGACGATTGACGAGCGCAAATCCTCAGGGAGCAAGTTCCAATCATCCCAGCATGCTGGAAGGCTGGGCGTTGCAGTAGCCGCTCCGCAACAGACACACTCCCGAACCCTGGTGCGCCGCGCACCGGAACTCTCCGCAACCATTGGACGCCACCCCACACCACAACTCTTCCACGGTCATTGCGCATGAGCCGCGCACTGCAAACAAGCCATGTTCGCGCGCTATCCACAGGACTCTGGATTCCGCGCGCTGAAAGCGTGCCGTACAAGCGAGCTGCGACTCCTGATGAGCACCCAGTGATCGGGTTGGCATTACCGCCGCATAAA
>DASZWS010000254.1:0-1920 GCA_035546515.1 Vitreimonas sp.
CAGCAGAGATTACAAAAAGACCACGTGCGGTCTGCGGATTCAAGCGGGAATGGGCGTTAAGGTTCTCGCCCATCGAGGAGTGCGAGCAGGCCTAACGCACTTTTGATCGTAAACCACAGCATCACCAGGAAGCCGAGAGCGCCCACGATCCACAGGATCGGGAACCCGATCAGCACCGGCATCAGCAGCATGCCGACGGCGCCCAGCAGGGCAAGCGCCACCGCCCACCAGAACGCCACCATCCAAATGTGCACCTGATTCTGCAGATGCGCGCGCGGCAGCGGCGCTGAAGTGCTGACGCCCGATAGCGCCACAATCACGCCAATCAACGCGAAGATCGCGGCGCTCGGAATGCTCAGCAAAAAGAGCCCATAGCCAAGAATCGCCGTGCCACGGCCCGGTTGTTGGCTAGCCGGCGCAAAGTTTGTCTGGCTCATAACGTGGATTTTCTCACGCCTTGCGGCGCCGCGCCAGCGGATGCTTGGTCTCGACCAAGGTTTTCAGCCGGCCCTCGGCGACGTGTGTGTAAATCTGTGTCGTGGCGATATCGGCGTGGCCGAGCAGGGTCTGCACCGTGCGCAGATCGGCGCCGCCTTCCACCAGATGCGTCGCAAACGCGTGCCGCAAAACGTGCGGTGAGACGCGCGCCGGATCGATGCCCGCCTTCACCGCCGCCGCCTCCAGGATTTGCGCGACACGGCGCCGCGTCAATTTGCCATCCGCCGCGCTCGCGGACGGGAACAGCCAGCGCGCCGCTTTTTCGTGCTGCGCCTCATGCTTCGGCAGCGTGCTCGCGCGCGCAGCAAGATGTTCCGCCACCGCCGCCAGCGCCGGCCGCCCCAACGCCACCAAGCGTTCCTTGCCGCCTTTGCCTTCGACGATCATGTGCGGTTGCCCCGCCTTCGCCGCGCGCAGCGGCAACGCCACCAGCTCGCTCACCCGCAAGCCCGCACCGTACAACACTTCGATCAGCGCCTTGTCGCGCGCGCTCTCCGCCGCATCGATCAGCCGCGCGATCTCATCGCTTGAGAGCGTCTTCGGCAGCGTCCGCGCGCGTTTCGGTGGATCGAGCCGCGTGGTCGGGTCGTCGCCGCGAATGTTTTCCTGCAGCAGGAAGCGATAAAATTGCTTCAGCGCCGAAATCCGCCGCCGCGTCGTCGCCGGCGACATGCCGCGCTTGGCCAGCCCCGCCACATACGCTTCCACCGTTTCCGGCCGCGCCGCGCCCAAACCGCCGCGCATCTCCGCGCGCGCATCCTCCAGATCGCGCGCATACGCATCCAACGTATTCGGCCGCGCCCCGCGCTCCGCCGAGAGCATCTCCAGAAAGTTCTCGATCAGCGCCGCGTCGCTCATGGCTTCCCATAACCGACGGAAGGAAAGAGATGCTTAATCGGCCGAGACCGTGCGCTATTCGCCGAACTCGGACGTTCAGTTGAACAACGTGCGAGTGGCGTCGCCCCCGCCGATCCATTGAACGTAGATCGTCGCGGTTGGCTCGGCGTCGCTGTCCGCCCCTTCCCCAATTTGTCTTGGAACGTGCTCAATCAGCACTACGCCCATGACCTCAAACTTGTTGTCTCGTCTCGGTATCGACACCCTGTCACAAGAGCCGGGCATCGCGACGAATCGGAACAGCCCGTGCGCGACGTGCGAACCATCGCCTTGAATTTCGACTATCCATGCGACGACCATTCGACCTCGACCGTCTCAAGCGGCTCCGGACCAGCTTCCGGGATATTTGGTTGCCTCGGCGGTGCGTTGCAACGTTGTGCCCGCCGAATCTCTCAAATGGGCCACGGCAGGCCGTCGCGTACAAAATCTCGACTGGCCTGCCCGCTCAATTCCGGCCCGGTAGTGTTGCGTTCGCCAAGGCAGGCCGTCGCCGCAAGCGGTCGCTTTCGATTAGCCGGGTGGGTG
>DASZWS010000255.1:0-3577 GCA_035546515.1 Vitreimonas sp.
TTCGTGTGCTTGCCCTGCCAGCCGAGACCCGCACGCTGCGCCAGTGGTTTTTCCATCAGCGGCGCGGTGTCGACGAACACTTTGACCTCCGCACCGCTTGCGCGCGCGAGCCATTGGCCGAGCTGCTTCAGCTTGCCTTTGATCACGTCGTGATAATCGCGCCGCGCCGCATAGGCGGAAACCAACCCGCGGCGCTTGTCCTGCAGCAGCGCCAATGAATCATCTTCGGGCGCATAGGATTGGCCGACGATGATGGCGCTCTTCGCATCTGCCCAAAGCGCCTGCGGATGCGCGCGCCGATCCTGCGCCATCCAATCCATGTCGCCGTGACGTCCCGCCTCCAGAAATTCCTGCAGCCACGCGCCGTTCGGCCATGGCGCGCACGCCGACGCAATGCCGACCGCATCGAAGCCGAGCGCCAGCGCTTCGCGCTTGACGCGCTCAGCTGTGACCGGCGCGCTCGAAATCTTCGTGGCCATGCGGCTCCGCCCGCCCTCTGGGATCGGGATGAATGATGAGGTCGGCTGTCGGGAATTCCGCGCGCACGCGATCCTCGGCGGCCACAACGATGTGATGCGCCTCTTCAAGCGTCAGCGTCGGCGCAAGATCAACGTGAAACTGGATGTGCGTATAAGGCCCGCTGGTGCGCGTGCGCAGATCGTGTACGCGGCCGAGGCGTGGATCGCTCTCGACCAGTTCGCGGATGCGCTGGCGCTGCGCATCCGGCAATTCGCGATCAAGCAGGTGGTCAGCGGCCTCGCGCGCCACATGCAGCGCACCCCAGCACAGCCAGGCCGCGACGAACAACGCGGCCGCCGCATCAGCCCAGGCCCAACCGAAATAGACCCCGGCGCCAATGCCAATCATCACCGCGAAATTGGAGGCGAGATCGCCGACATAGTGCAAGCGGTCCGCCGCAGTCGCGACCGAGCCGGTGCGCCGAATGGTTCGCGTCTGCGCCGTTACCAACGCCATTGTCAGCACGATCGACACCACCATCACCGCGAGGCTCTCGAAGCCATGCGACACTGGCGCTGCAACAAACAGGCGCGGAAGGGCCTCAATTACGATGAGCACCGCAGAGAGCGCCACCAGCCCGCCCTGCATCAGCCCGGCGAACGCTTCGGCCTTGCCATGACCGAAACGATGCTCGCGATCAGGAGGGTGCGCCGCGTAGCGCACGGCGAAATAGGTAATCAGCGACGCCGCGAGATCGAGTGTCGAATCCGCCAGCGACGCCAGCATCGCTACTGACGACGACGCAAACCACGCCCACGCCTTGAGAATGACAAGCAGGATCGCAACGCCGATCGATAGGGCCGCCGCGCGCGACGTCAGCCGTGCGTGATCGGCGCTGGAGATCGGCTGGGCGGCTGCGGTGTCCACGCAGGCCTTATGGCGCCGTCGCTTGGGCGCCTTCAAGGCCGCGTCCCAACAGTAGGTGCGGCCAGTTGGCGGACCGTGGAAATAGCCCCTTTCGCCGCCGCGCGACGCGCGCCATGGTCGCGCCGCTCACTGCGGGAGGGCCGCCTTGGACATCATGAATTTGGTTTACGCCGCTATTCTCGGCGTGCTGCAGGGTTTGACCGAGTTCCTGCCGGTTTCCTCAACCGCGCACCTGCTCGTCGGCGAGCAATTGTTGCATTTCGACGATCCCGACCACGCCTTCGCGGCGATGATCCAATTGGGTTCGATCCTCGCAGTGATGTGGCTTTACCGTCAGCGCATCATCGACGTCATCACCGGCTTGCCGACCAAGCCTGAAGCGCGGCGCTTCGCATTGATGCTCATTGTCGCCTTCTTGCCGGTGATCCCCATCGGCTATTTCGGCAAGCACTTCGTGAAGACGGTGTTGCAGGAAAGCGCCGAGGTGATCGGCTGGGCGTTGCTGATCGGCGGCGTCGTTATGCTGATCGTCGAGCGTTTCCGCCCAACGCCAAAAGTAGAAGATGCATCGCAGACGCCGGTGTGGCGCGCATTCATGGTCGGCCTCTTCCAGTGCGTCGCCCTCATTCCTGGCGTCTCCCGCTCCGGCGCGACTATTTACGGCGGCATGCTCGCAGGCCTCGATCGCCGCGCGGCGGCGGAGTTTTCGTTCTTCCTGGCGATGCCGACGATGGCCGCGGTGTTCCTCTCCGACTTCTTGGACATCAAAGACCATCTCACCGGCGACCGCGCCGCGACCATCGCCGTCGGCTTCGTGTTCGCCTTCATCTCATCGCTGCTGGTGGTGAAGCCGTTCCTCGATTATGTCACCAAAAACGGCTTCATGCCGTTCGCCGGCTATCGCATCGTCGCCGGCGCGGCCGTGCTTGGCTTGCTGGCTATGGGTTACCTGCATTGAAGCACATCTGGACCATCGGGTACGAGCACACGGGCATTCCGGCCTTCATTGCCACGCTGAAGGCCGCCAAGATCAAAACGCTTTTAGACGTGCGTGAGATTGCCAACTCGCGCCGGGCCGGATTTTCAAAGAACGTGCTTGCGGCGCATCTGAGCGAAGCCGGCATCGGCTACATTCACATGAAGGCGCTGGGCACGCCGAAGGCGGGGCGCGAAGCCGCGCGCCGCGGCGATACAAAAACCATGCACCGCATCTTCGAAGCCAAGATGGTCGAGCCGGAAGCGCAGCTGGCGCTCGCGGAGACGGCGTCGCTCGCCGCCAAGGGGCGTGTGTGCATGATGTGCCTAGAGCACGATTGGCGCGTCTGTCACCGCAACATCGTCGCGCAGCACCTAACCGCGGATTTCGGCATCAAGCCGCAGCACTTGCTGCCTGAACTGTCCGCGTAGTCCGAAACAGCTCAATCGCCGCCACGACAATAAGGCCAACCCAAAACAGGCTGAACGTCGCCGTCATCAAGGTCGGAATCTCCGCGAGATGGAAGAATTCCACGGCCGTGCCGACAATCGGGGTCAGCCCAAGCACGCCGAGAATCCAACGCTTGCGCTCAATCGTGAAACACAGTGCGCTGCAGCCGAGGCCATGCACGGCGAGCCCGAAGAACTTGATCCAACATCCGATCGCGACATGCGGCTGCGTCGACGCCGCCTTGGACCAATCGGTGCTGATCGCCAGTTGCGAACTGGTTTCGTAGATGTCGCCGGCGCAGCCAATCAGCACGGCGACGATCGGAAACCACATCAATGCACGCCCCTTTCCGAGCATGATCGCGCCCCAGAGCAGGAAGATCGTGTACACTGGGATGAAGCCGTAGAGATCGAGCGTGTTGCCCGCCGTCATCGCCGCCAGCTTGCCGCCGTCCGGCGGATTGCCGAACAGCGCCGTCAGCTGATCGATCGACCTCGCCCTCTGAAAGGCGGAAAGCGCCGTCGCGAAATCCCCATTGGGGTAGGCCGCTTTGACTTCCGGAAGCTGACTAAAGCCAACGAGGATCGCCAGCGTGGCGATGCCTGTAACCAGCGCGCAAAGCGAAGCGACCCAGGCCTTCATGCTTCATTCTGCTTGGTTTGAAACTGCCCATACGGGCGATAGCGCCAAAGATAGGTCGGCACGATGGATTCGACGCTCTCAAGCGTGGTGACGCCGAGATCCTGAATCTTCCCAGCTTCACTG
>DASZWS010000256.1:0-6820 GCA_035546515.1 Vitreimonas sp.
CGCTCAAAGACGCTTTCAGCGTCTCGGCCATGTCCGAGTCGTCTTCTACCAACAGAACGCGCATTGAGCGCATCTCCCTCACCCTTCGCCGACATCCGCGGCTACGAAGCGACGCCCGCCGCGGCCTTCCACTTGCAGCAACAGCGGACGGTGCGCGGAACGTGCGGTGTTTATCGCCGACGTCAATTCTTGCGACGTACGAACCGCGTGTCCACCCGCCTGCAGGATCAGATCACCAACTTGCACGCCCTTATCAACAAGATCGCTGTTGTCCGAGAGCGCAGTGATGACAAGCCCCTGCTCGTCGTTCGCGAGCTGATAGCGGGTGCGATCTTCTGGCGTGATGGGGCGCACAGTGACGCCGAGCGAGCCTTGCTGCACGCCTGGCGCAGGCGGTGTCGCCTGCGGCGTTTGCGTGGCGCTGGCGAGTTGCTGTTCACTCGGACGTTCACGCATTTGGATCGAAATGGTGCGGCGCGCGCCGTTGCGCAGAACTTCCAGGCGCGACGTGTGACCAACCGCAGTCGCGCCGACACGTTGCGTCAGGTCGCGACTGTCGTCGACCGTGTGCCCGTCCATCGTCAGGATGACGTCACCCTGCTGCAGGCCCGCGCGCGCAGCCGGCCCATCCGGTACGACACTGGCGACAAGCGCGCCCTTCGCGTCGGTGAGCCCGACGCTGTGCGCGATATCCTCATCCAGAGGCTGAATTGAGACACCGATCCAGCCGCGCGAGACGTGGCCGCCGTGTAGCAATTGCTGCACAACTTGACTGGCGATGTTCGAGGGGATGGCGAAGCCGATGCCGACATTGCCGCCGGTCGGCGAGAAGATAGCGCTGTTCACGCCGATAACGTTGCCGGCGAGATCGAACGTCGGGCCGCCCGAGTTGCCGCGATTGATCGGCGCGTCGATCTGCATGTAGTCGACATAAGCCGAAGAACCGGCGTCGCGCCGACCCATCGCCGAGACGATGCCGGCAGTAGCCGTGCCGTCGAGACCGAACGGGTTGCCGACCGCGACGACCCAATCGCCCACGCGCACGTGGCTGGCGTCATCGAAGGTCACATATTGGAAGTGACCGCCGCCGCGCACGCGGAGCACGGCCAAGTCGGTCGGCTCGTCGGAGCCGATGATGTCGGCGGGAAGATCGCGGCCGTCGCTGGTGTGAATGGTGATTTCTTCGGCGCCTTCAATCACGTGATGGTTGGTGACGATGGTGCCATTGCCGTCGATGAAGAAGCCTGAGCCAAGCGCGGTGGGGGCCGGTTGCGGACGGCCGGGCTGGCCGCGGAAGAATTGTTCGAAGCCGGGAGGCAGGCCTTCCACCTGCGCGCCTTCGGCGGCGTCAGGACGTTGTTTGACTTGGATCGAAACCACGGCTGGGCGTACGCGCTCAATCAGATTGGCGAAGCTCATCGGCGCGCCGCCGGGAGGGGCGACGGGTCCGGCCTGAATTTCCTGCGCATGCGCCGAAACCAGCATCGGGGCGGCCACGAACCCGGCGAACAAAGCGGTGGCGGCGGCGCCGGCCATCAGAGTACGGCGGAGAAACTTCACGTAGCTGGCGTCGGACATTAAGACCCTCAAAACGAGATGTTGTGTGGGGGGAGACCGCGCGAGGCCCAACCCCTAGATAAGCTTGCCGTTTGGCCGCGTAAGAGCCCTTTTAGGCGAAGTTGCGACTTAGCTGGCCAGAACTCGGCGGCTTTTTTTAGATCGCGCCCGTCTCGGGCGGAAGCCTTTTGCCGCAGGCGCTTGGAAAAGCGACGTTTACCGTTCGTCGCTCTCCGGGCTCAGCGCTTCATCCGGTCTGCGTCGTGCCGACGCAATCAGCGCACCGAGGCCCAAAAGAGCTAACAATGCCGGCGAGCCCCACAGCACCCAAGTGCGAGCGTCCCAGGGGGGCCGGAACAGAACAAAGTCGCCATAGCGGCGGCGGAAGAAGCTCCGGATTTGGTCATCACTATCGCCCGCGGCAATCCGCTGGCGAACCAGCTCGCGCATGTCGCCGGCGATGTCGGCCGTGGATTGGGCGATCGGCTCGTTCTGGCACTCGACGCAGCGTATTTCCATTTCAAGCGACTGGGCGCGCGCTTCCTGCGCCGGACCGAGCGCGACGGGGGCGGCGGCAGCAATGACGAGCGCCAGCAGGCTCATCGCCGTTTCCCCCTGCGCCGCGCCAGGGCGATGAGGCTCAACATGCCGCCAAGCGCCATCATGAGTGCGCCGCCGAAGATGAACTGCACGAGCGGATTGCGGTAGAGTCGTACGCCCCAGGAATTTGCGGCGTCGCGCACCGGCTCACCCAGTGCGACGTAGAGATCGCCATCAAGACCGGTGAGAATGCCAACCTCGGTCGTCGCCATTGGCGAGGTCCAATAGAAGCGGCGCTCAGCCGACAGCGATTGCACCGCGCCATCGTGTTCGACGCGAAATTGAGCGCGCGTCGCGGTGTAGTTCGGGCCCTCGACATCGCCAACCTCCAGCAGGCTAATGCGACGTCCCGCGAAATCTACGCTTTGCCCGGGGGCCAGCGCCACCGCCTGCTCGGCGCGAAACGCCGTCTCCGCCACCGCACCGATGGTCAGCACACCCGCGCCAATGTGCGCCAGCGTCAGCGACCACACGGCGAGTGACAACGCGCCAATCTTTGCGCGTCCGTCCCCCTGGCGGAGACGTGCGAAGAAATAAATGACGCCGCCGGCGATGAGCCAGACGCCAATGGCCAAGCCGATGGCAGGGATCGCTCGCCATCCTGAAAGCGCCAGCGTCGCAAGCAACGTTATCCCGGCGAGTAGTGCCGCCGGCGCCAATCGCGACGCCGCAGCGCCAAAGTCGCCAACACGCCATGTCAGCATCGGGCCGAACGGCAGGACGACGAAGAGCAGCGCGAGGATCGGCGCAACGGTGAGATTGAAGAAAGGCGGACCAACGGAGATCAGACCGCCGCCAACAGCCTCCACCACCAGCGGATAGACGGTGCCGATCAGCACAACGCCGGCAGCGACAGCAAGGCCGAAATTATTCCAAACCAGCATGCTCTCGCGGCTGATCGCGCCAAAGCCGGCGGGCTGGCCGAGCTTCGGCGCGCGCCACGCGTAGAGTCCAAATCCCGAACCCAGCGCCACCGCAAGCAACACCAGGACAGCAATGCCGCGCTTCGGATCTACGGCGAACGCATGCACGGACGTGAGCACGCCGGAGCGCACCAGGAATGTGCCCAAGAGCGCCAGTCCAAAGCCCATGATTGCAAGCAGGATCGTCCACGTCGCCAACGATCCGCGCCGTTCGGTGACGATCGCTGAATGCACCAACGCACACGCCGCGAGCCACGGCATGAAGCTCGCGTTCTCAACCGGATCCCAAAACCACCAACCGCCCCAGCCGAGCTCGTAATAGGCCCAGTACGAACCGAGTGCGATACCGAGGGTGAGACACGTCCATGCGGCCAGCGTCCATGGGCGCAACGCTTTCGCCCACGCTTGATCTGCTTTGCCTTCAAGCAGCGCCGCAATCGCTAGCGAGAACGGCACGCTCATGCCGACATAGCCCAGGTACAGCATCGGCGGATGCGCCGCCAAAGCGGGGTCTTGCAACAGCGGATTGAGCCCCGCACCGATCATTGGCGGCGGCTCCAAGCGCGCGAACGGGTTGGACAGAAACAACGTGTAGATAAGCGCGCCGGCGGTCACCAAACCTTGCACGCCAACGGCGCGCGACCAGAGGCTGAGGCCTTGACCGCCGCGCGCGCTCGCAAGCACCGCGCCAAAAAACGCCGACACCGTGCACCACAGCAGCATCGAGCCTTCATGGTTTCCCCACGCGCCAGCGATTTTGTAGAGCAGCGGCTTGTCGACGTGCGAATTGTTGGCCACGACGGCGATGGAAAAATCAGAGCGCACAAAGGCGGCGATCAGACAGGCAAAGGCGATGAAGCACGCAGCGGAAGCGGCCTGCGAAATTGCTGTCACCGCCGCGGCGCGTGAATCGCGGCGCGACGCGTAGAGGCCGAACGCGCCCTGCGCGAGGCTAAGCGCCAACGCGAGACAGCAGGCGAAGGCGCCGATCTCGGCAATCATGGCGTACCTCGCCACTCGCCGCGGCGCTTCAGCGCCTCTTCCACTTCACGCGGCATGTAGCGCTCATCGTGCTTGGCCAGGATGCGTTCTGCTTGGAATTCCTGGCCGGGCGTCCACACGCCTTCGGCGACAACGCCTTGTCCCTCACGAAAGAGATCCGGCAGCAAACCCGTGTAGCGCACGCCGACCTGGACGCCTCCGTCTGTCACTTCAAAATGTGTCGCGCCGTCGGCGGTTCGCCGCACAGTGCCTTCGACGACGAGCCCGCCCAAACGCAGACGATGGCCCGGCACAGCCTTGTGCGCCAGCTCAGACGGCGAGACGAAATACACAACGGAATCGCGCAGCCCCGCCAACGTCAGCGCGGCGGCAAGCACCAACACCGCGCCCGCCGCGCCGAGCATCATCAAGCGCTGATCTCTGCGCCGCATTACTGGCGCCCTCTGCTCATGCGCTGCGCCATTTCACGACGCGGATCGTCAGACGCCATACGCGACAACGCCTCGCCCCAAAACTTACGGGCGTCGGCCGCATTGTTTTCCTGCATCGCCGCCATCGCTTGATAAATCCAGGGCGCAGGGTCTTCCGTGAGCGTTCCCGCCTGGCGGAACGCTTGCAGCGCATCCGGTGTCACGCGGCCGTCATTGATCGCTACCAAAGAGCGTCCAAGCCCAAGCGCAGCTTCGCCAAGATGCGGATCGCGGCGCAAGGCGGCGTCGAACGCGCGGGCGGCTTCCTGGGCGTTGCGCTGATTGAAGAGGATCAAGCCGGAATAGTAGTAAGGTAGCGGATCGTGCGGACGCGCATGGGCGGCTTGGTCGAGCACCGCGAGCGCTTCTTCCGACGTGTAAGTGCCGGGGTCACGCTGTTTCAGTGCGGCCATGCGCGCCTGATAAGGCGCATCCGGCAACTCGGGACGACCGACGAAGAGGTATGCGCCGAGCGCGATGAGCGCGACCAGGCCGCACATCGCCAGAGCGCCGCGCGGCGAGCGTTCGCCTCCGCCAGCGTGGCGGTAGGCATACAACACCCAGAACGCGGCAGCCGCGGTCATCAGCGCTGCGACCAGAAATACGGCGGTCGATGTCGGCACGAGCGGTCCCTAGCGTGCTTTGCACGAAGGTGAAATCGGCGGCAGCGCCGCAGGAGATAATTTTAGTCGGTTGCCGGCAGCTTTAGCCGCGCTTTGAGCCCGCCAAGTTGACTTTTCTCAAAGAGCAGCTGTCCGGCGTAGAGGTCCACGGTCTCTTTGAGAATGGAGAGCCCGAGACCCTGCCCAGGAGCCGCTTCGTCCAGGCGCGTGCCGCGCTCCATTGCGCGCTTCATGTCCGCTTCCGCGAGGCCGGGACCGTCATCTTCGACATCGATCTCCATCATGCCGTCCTCGCCCGGCGGCAAGAGCGTGATGACGACCGTGCTCCGCCCGTACTTGCAGGCGTTGTCGACGAGATTGGCGACCATCTCGAGCAAATCTTCGCGTTCGCCGCGGAAGGTCACGTCGCCTTGGGCTTCGATAGAGATATCGACCGCTTTGAGGTGGTCGTATTTCTGCTCCATCATGAACGCGAGGTCGTTCAGGTTCTGCAGCACCGGCGTGCGGTAAGCGATCGTGGGCGCCTGGGCGCCCGCGCGCGCCTCCGCCCGCGCGGCGACCCGCGCTCGACGCAGCTGCCGCTCCACGAACCCCTCCATCTCTTCGATGGATTGCTTCATCACGGCGTCGTCGTTGTCGCCGCTAGCCGCATTCTTCAGCACCGCGATCGGCGTTTTCAGGGCATGCGCCAGATTGCCGACATGACGGCGGGCGCGTTCCACGACCTCGCGGTTGTGTTCAACCAGCGCATTCAGCTCTTCAGCGACCGGCTGCAGCTCGGCGGCGTAGTCGCCGCTCAAGCGGTCGATCTGGCCGCGGCGAACACTGGCGATATCGCGTTGCAGACGCGCCAGCGGCGCGAGCCCAAAGCGTATCTGCAAGGCCGTCACACCGGCGACCATGGCGGCGCAAAACGCGGCGAACGCCAGGAATACCAGCGTTACAAGATTTGCGGCGGGTGCAACTGTTTCGCGCGGCGCCACGGCTACGATGAAGAGGTAGCGCCCGCTCATTCCAGTGATCTGCGTCGCGCGCGCCGCAACCCGCAGCGGCTCATTGTCGGGCCCGCGCGGACGATCAAAGAATTGCGTGCCGCGCGGCGCGTCCGGCCCCACCAGACGGCGAACTGTGGCCGGATCAAGCTCGATATAGATATCGAACAAAGACGCCGATTTGAGCTGATATTGCAGCGTTTCGTCCGGTTGGATCGCCGCGATTTCGTAGTAACGGCGCGCGGTGGGACGTTGGTAGCGCGGATCGAAGGGGATGTCCTGAAGCGCCACACGCTGCGCCAACGGATCTTGCCCCGCACTGGCGATCAGGTTCTCGATGACGCCGTTGATTTCCGGATCGATGAGCAACCGCACCAGCTGCTGCTTGAACAGTCCTTGCGCCACAACGGCGACCAGGATGAGCCCGACCAAGCTGACGATCGCCGTGGTTAGAAACCGCGCCCGCAGCGAACGGCGGATCAGCGTCAGGAAGTTTTGAAACAAGGCCCCCGGCGAAAACGTCACTGCAGCTCAGTCGCCGGATCGATCAGCCGATAGCCCAGGCCCTTTTCTGTGATGATGCGGTCGGAGCCGATCTTCCGGCGCAGAATGCCGATGAACACTTCGATCGTGTTGGAATCGCGCTCGTGATC
>DASZWS010000257.1:0-2625 GCA_035546515.1 Vitreimonas sp.
CATGTGCTCGACGGTGATGACGTCCTTGTTGCCGGTGGCGGTGACGAAGATGTCGGCGTTCGGCGCCTCGTCTTCCATGGTCACCACCTCGTAGCCTTCCATCGCCGCCTGCAGCGCGCAGATCGGATCGACTTCCGTCACTTTCACGCGCGCACCGCCCTGGCGCAGCGAAGCGGCCGAGCCCTTGCCGACGTCGCCATAACCGCAGACGACCGCAACCTTGCCCGCCAGCATCACGTCGGTGCCGCGGCGGATCGCGTCGACCAGCGATTCACGGCAGCCATAGAGATTGTCGAACTTCGACTTGGTGACGCTGTCATTGACGTTGATAGCCGGGAACGGCAACTCGCCGCGCTGCGCCATTTGGTAGAGGCGATGCACACCGGTGGTGGTCTCTTCCGAGACGCCCTTCACCGATGCGCAGATCGCTTCGTAGAAGCCCGGCTTCGCCTTCAACGTCTTCTTGATGGTGGCGAACAGCGCTTCTTCTTCCTCGTTGGAGTGATGTTCGAGGAAATCGGCGTCCTTCTCCGCCTTCGGCCCCATCACGCAGAGCAAAGTCGCGTCGCCGCCATCGTCCAGGATCATGTTGGCGTACTGGCCATCCGGCCATTGGAAGATGCGGTGGGTGTAGTCCCAATATTCCGCAAGGCTCTCGCCCTTCACCGCAAACACCGGCGTACCCTTGGCGGCGATCGCCGCCGCGGCGTGGTCCTGCGTCGAGAAGATGTTGCACGAGGCCCAGCGCACTTCAGCGCCGAGAGCCTGCAGCGTTTCAATCAGCACCGCGGTTTGAATGGTCATGTGCAGCGAGCCGGCAATACGCGCGCCCTTCAGCGGCTGCTTCGGCCCGTACTCTTTACGCACGGCCATCAGGCCGGGCATTTCGGTTTCGGCGATTTCGATTTCCTTGCGGCCCCACTCCGCCAGGCTCATGTCCTTCACAACGTAATCTCGTGCGCTCATCGCGCGCCTCCTCTTAGAAAGCGGCGAGCGTCGTTTCCAAACGTGGAAGCCCGTCGAGCCTGGCGGCACTTGCCGTCGCAACGCTCCTCGGCGGGCCGCGCGGATGTAGCAAGACAAGCGGCATTCTGCAAACGCCAGAGTTCCCTTCCGATTGGCCTAGTCATCGCGGATTAGGTCTTTGAAAACGTGGTTAAATTCATCAAGCAGCAAGCTTGCTGGAGCAATCCTAAACGCATGCGGTAAGCGGGAAAGGAGGGTTGGAATGTCAAACACCGAGTTGTCGACAGTCACCGACCGTCTTCGCGCCATGTCGCGTGACGGAAGTTCCATCGAAGCCGCGCAGGTCAAGGTCATCGGCCTCGACGAAATTCGCGAAGCCGCCGGGACGCGCTGGCCGCGTATGCGCGAGCGCGTGCAGTCAGGTTCGCACGCCATTCTCTCGCGCCATTGCGGACCCGACGACGTCATCATCCCCGCCGGCGACGGCTTCCTCATCATGCTGGCCGAGGGCCGCCCGGGCGACACTCAGCGACGCTGCCAGGAAATGCGCGACGCGTTGCTGGCCTTCTATCTCGGCGAAGACGCATTCAGTGCGCTGCGGCCAGAGGTGAAAAACCGCTCGCTGACAACAGATGCCGTCAACGAGCTGATCTCTACAAGCACACATGAGAGCACCGCGCCGATCGTCGCGCGATCGCACGGCGAGGACATCGCTTTCGCGCCGCTCCTGCTTGCGCGCGAGTCGCGGGTCGGCGCGCTTTTGGCGGCGCCCGTGCAACGCGCGGCCGGCGGCCGGCGCATCATCTACAATCCGGAATTCATTCTCGATGGCCGCCACCACGAACGGCGCGACTATCTTGAGCTCGACATCGCCGTTCTGGACGCAGCCCTAACGCGCATGGCGCACACCGACGTGCCGATGGGGGTCACAGTGCATTCGACGGTGCTGCAATCACGGCGCTCACGCGAAGTCTATTTCAATTGGCTGGGCGGGCTAGAGAGCGACGTGCGCAAGCGGCTGTTCGTCGGCATTTCGGAAATCGAGCGCGGCACGCCGCTGATCTCGATTACCGAATGGTGCGCCACGCTGCGCCGGCTGGTTGCGCAAGTCAGCTTGGGCTTTCACTACACCGATCACGCCATCTCCAGCGTGGGCGCCGCGGGCGCCTGGTCGGCCGGTTTTCATCTGCCCGGCTTTGCCGGCGCGCAACAGACGGCGCGCGCCGACAAAATGCGCGAGCACATCAGGTTCTGGTCCCGCTCCGTACGCGGCCAGGGCATGCGCCTGGTGGTGCACGGCTTTCAGAACGCAGCCTTCCTCGAAGAGGCGGCGACGCTTGGCGTCGACATGCTGACCAGCGACGCGCATTGGCCGTTCTGTTCGTTGGCGGCCTACACCGCGGATGCAGCACACGCGGACGCAGGCATGCTGGCCGCAGCGGCGCCCATATCTGCGACGCGCACCGTCAATTGACGACGCGCACGGTTGCGGTTTGCGGCACGTTGTCTTGCGATTGCAGCATGCCGAGCAGCTGAATCATCAGGCTGATGACCTGGTGCGTGCGATCGTGCGTGGCGTTCGCATCGGCCGGGTCAGGCGGATACGGGATGTAGTAGGTCTTGCCGTCTTCGTGCTGAAACACGAGGCCGGTGGGATGG
>DASZWS010000258.1:0-3961 GCA_035546515.1 Vitreimonas sp.
CGATTGCTTCGTCGCTCGTCATCCGACGCAGGGCTCCCGCATCGCGTGCGGCATCTTTCGGTGTTCTCTGCATGCGTGATCCGGCACGACGCCATTGCGCTTGACCCGCAGTCCAATTCTGGTCGTCTTCGCAAAGGCATGTTAGATGAACGCCATCGGCCGTTTCGATTTGAGCGTGGCGCCGACTGAGAGACGTGTGTGCTCCCCGCGCTGGCGTTGGAGAATGCCTGTCAGGTCCCCTTCAATCGGCGGTCAAGAACCGGATACTCGCTGCGCTGCCGAAGGCTGAATTCGCGGCCGTCGCCCCGCACTTGTCACGCGTTGAGCTGGCGCTCGGAGAAAGCTTGCACCGCGCTGGCGAGCCGATTGTGCACGTCTACTTTGTAGAGAGTGGATTTATTTCAGCACTATCCATGCTCTCAGACGGCCAGCCGTTGGAAATTGGCCTGATCGGCGTTGAAGGTGTGGCCGGCGTTTCCGTCATTCTCGGCGCTCACAACTCTTATACCGAAACCATGTGCCAAACCGGCGGCGCCGCTTATCGCATGACGAGCGCGGCGCTGAAGGACCAGGTCGCTCGTTCATCGCATTTGCGTGATCTCTTGTTGCTCTACACCCATGTTTTTCAAGTCCAAGTGGCCCAGACAGCGGCGTGCAACGCCCATCATGAACTTGGACAAAGGTTGGCGCGCTGGCTGCTGGCCGCCCACGATCGAAGTGGGGTGGCGGAATTGTCGCTCACGCAGGACCTCATCGCGGTGATGCTGGGTGTCCGACGATCCACCGTCAGCATTGCCGCCAGCACGCTGCAGAAAGCAGGCGTCATTCGCTATCAGCACGGACGCATTACTATCCTTGATCGCGCGGGCCTCGAGAACGCCGCATGCGAATGCTATGGGTCAGTCGCCAAGGAGTATCGGGCGCTGTTCGGCGTCTATCCTCTGAACCTGGCGCCAGCGAAGGATGTGCGGGACTCGGGCTAGCGCTAGCGTCCGCGCGGCCGCGCCCATTTTCTCTTCGCCCGTCAGTGCTATGTCAGTATTGTCCGGCTCCTCTGGAGGGTTGCTTTGCCCAGATATTTCTTCCACACCACCAACGGCAAGCGCACGCCCGACGCAGAAGGGATAGACCTTGTCGATGTTTCCGCCGCCCGGACAACCGCCATCCGATTGGCCGGTGAACTTCTGAAGGACGCACCAGATTTGTTGTGCGAAACAACCGACTTGAAGGTTGACGTGACGGACGGAAACGCAGCGACCTTATTTTCGGTGCTCGTGACGGTGTCTCACGCAACCGCGGCGAAAAATACTGCTGGCGACATCCCTGAGAGAAAAACTCTCGCGTGAGCAAGGCGCTTCGCGCGCGTTATTCCGCCACGTGGTCTGCTCAAGACGCGGCAAAGACTGGATACTCCATTCTAGCGAGTCGAGAGCACGTCTTACGTTGGTGGCCTATCCGCCAACGCACACTCGCGTGGCGTCTAAAATGCTCTCATTGGGACTCGAGGTTTCGCAAGTGGGAACGACTTTAGCGGTAGAGGTACCGATTTCGGGGGCGCGAGACGGCGCCGGCTTTTGCTAGCAAAGACGCTGTCGCCCCGAGTTGCATATATCCGGACCCTCACAAAGCGGTGCCTCTCAAACGCCCGCTCATCGTGGTAGGCGCGCCGGTCTCGCTAAAACGGCCCCGGCTTGGCGCGCCTGTCCGTGCACTGTGCATCTTGCGTTGCGATGTGGCGATTGCCTGCCGGATTGAGGTGCGGGCTCGATCATCGTTTATGCGCGCCATCGCGTTCGTGGTATCGCGTTCGAAGAAGCGCTCATCATCACCGCTGCGCCGGCCACACAGCGATCGGCGAAATGCGTTGAGGTTTGTTAGCACCTACGAGATTGATTTAATTGAGGAGCGTCCCTGGCGGTCCAATATGACAGTGGACGAGTGGCCATCTAAAAAAGCACGTAAAATGAATAGGATAGATCGCCGCTTTTCAGTCGCACCCATGATGGATTGGACTGACCGGCATTGCCGGACCTTCCACCGCGCGCTTACGCGCGAAGCGTTGCTTTACACTGAAATGCTGACCGCCGACGCCGTGATCCATGGCGACCGCACGCGCTTGTTGGGGTTCTCGGAGGTGGAACATCCGCTCGCGCTGCAGCTCGGCGGCAGCGATCCTGCGAAGCTGCGCGCGGCTGCAGAGATCGGCGCCGCGCTTGGCTATGACGAGATCAATCTCAACATTGGCTGTCCGTCCGACCGCGTACAATCGGGCCGCTTCGGCGCCTGCTTGATGCGCGAGCCTCAGTTGGTGGCGCAGCTATGGTCCGCTGCGCAGGCGGGCGCCGGCGCAACGCCTGTGACCATCAAATGCCGCCTCGGTGTCGATGATCAGGATCCGCGCGCAGCATTGTTCGCGCTGGTCGATCTTGCCGCGCGCGAGGGCTGCGGCACGTTCATCGTGCATGCGCGGAAGGCTTGGCTTTCAGGCTTGTCGCCGAAGGAAAACCGCGATGTGCCCCCGCTTGATTATGCTTTGGTGCGCGAACTGAAGCGCGCGCGCCCTGAACTGGAAATCATTCTAAACGGCGGCCTGCGCGATCTCCATCATGCGCAAGCCGAGAGCGACGGACTTGATGGCGTCATGCTCGGACGCGCCGCCTATCAGAACCCAGCGATTTTGCTCGGCGTCGATGCGAAGGTCTTTGACCGCACCGCGCCGAATAACAGCCGGGTCGCCGCGGTCCACGCGTACATCCCCTATATCGAGGCGCACCTGCGCGAGGGCGTGCCGCTGCATTCGATGACCCGGCATATGCTTGGCTTATTTGCGGCTCAGCCCGGCGGGCGCTTATGGCGGCGTGTGTTGTCGCAAGAAGGCGTGCGCCGCGGCGCTGGCGTCGAGGTCGTGCATGCCGCGCTTGCGGAAGTTGCGCGCGCGCCGGCCGAAGCGGCCTAGCGACGTTAGCGGAGCATGGCGCCGATCGCGCCCCAGAATTGTGCGCCTTCGTAGAGCACGGTGATGAGTGCGATGACGCCGGCCCAGATCAGCAGCGACACGAGCCAACCCGGGCCGGACGCGCCTGGGCGGCGTGCGCGCGACGCAGCGATCGCGGCGCTTCCGAACAGGAACGCGACCAGCAAGAGATAGATGATTTCAGGCCACATCAGCGGGGCGGATTGGCCGCGAGCCGCGCAGGCAATTCCGCCATGATGGCCTGACGCCGCTCCTCTGGAAGTGATCCCCAGGCGGCGATTTCAGGGAGCGTGCGGCCACAGCCCAGGCACAGCCCCGATACGCCATCGACGATGCAGACTTTCCTGCACGGCGTCGAAATCGGTGGGGCGTCGGCCATGCCCCCAGCTAACGCTCTGGAAAACCAAGAGCAAATTCCCCGCCCATCGACGCCATATTGTTTTTCAATAAATTCACATTGACTGTCGATGTGTCTTATCGTATTTCGATATATACCTGATTTCGCATTAAGGATGCATCCGAGGCTTCAGACGCCGGCATCTCCAAAGCGAAATCGGCACGACGGGATGGGTTGAGCCGACCTGGAGGATGTCATGCGTTTCGCTTTAATCGCCACCAGCGCCGCAGCGATGGTCGCGATCCCGCTGGTGGCGGGCGCGGGCGCGCCGCGGATGTCGAGCGCGGAGTTTGTCAGCGCTGTGCGCTGCACGGCCTATCAAGACGCCGCACATCCCGACGCTGACGTGAGCCTCGCCAAGTTCCGCTTGAACAGCGAAGCGACGCGCCAGTCACCGGAAGCGGCCGCGGAAGCTCACAAAGCCGCGAGCGAGATTGCGCGCGCGGCCGCAGCGGCGGAAAACACTGGCGGGTTGGCCCAGCGTGCGTGCCAAGGCATCGCGGCGGCAAGCCTGGCGCAACTGCAACGAGACGCTTGAGGGGGAGGCCATGAAGCTCTGGATTCTCGCCGGCCTCATGGTGGTCGCGTCC
>DASZWS010000259.1:0-10518 GCA_035546515.1 Vitreimonas sp.
CACGTCGCGGCCTGCGAACGAGAGCCCGCAGCGCGTTTCCAGCACCGCCAGGATCATGGCCAGGCGCGCGCTATCCCAGCCGACGATGGCGCGCCGCGGCGTGCCGTAAGCGCTGGGTGCGGCAAGCGCTTGGATTTCCACCAGCACGGGGCGTGAGCCTTCAACGCCCGCGAACACCGCAGCACCGCTGGCGCGTTCGCCATTGGCGCCCAGGAAGAGCGCAGAAGGATTTGGCGTTTCCACGAGGCCGAGTTCGACCATCTCGAACACGCCGATTTCGTCGGTGGGACCGAAGCGGTTTTTCACCGCACGTAGGATGCGGAACGGCAAGCCGCGCTCGCCTTCGAAATAGATCACGGCGTCGACGAGGTGCTCCACCACGCGCGGGCCGGCGATCTGGCCGTCCTTGGTGACGTGGCCGACGAGGATCAGCACGCAGCCGCTCTTCTTGGCGAAGCGCACCAGTTCGTGTGCACACGCACGCACTTGCGCAACCGTGCCCGGCGCGGCCTCGACGCCATCGGCCCACAATGTCTGAATGGAGTCGACCACGACGACGTCCGGCTTCAGCGCTTTCAGGCCTTCGAGGATTTTGCGGAGATCAGTTTCGGCCGCGAGCTGCACCGGCGCATCCGCGGCCTTCAGCCGTCGCGCGCGGTCTTGCACCTGCGCTTCGGCCTCTTCGCCGGTGACGTAGGCGACGCTGTGGCCCTTTCGGCCGAGCGCGGCGGCAACTTGCAAAAGCAGCGTAGATTTGCCGACGCCGGGGTCGCCGCCGATAAGAATGGCGGAGGCTTGCGCGAGGCCGCCGCCGCAAACGCGGTCGAATTCCGAAATGCCGGTCTCCAGTCGCGGCGGCGGATCGGTCTCGCCGGTTAGCTCAACGAAATTGACGGCGCGGCTCTTCTTGTTGCCGGTCGGCGCCGCCAGCGCGCCAGGCACCACCGAACGGCCGGCCGCTTCCTCGACCAGGGTGTTCCACTCTCCGCAGGCGTCGCACTTGCCCGCCCATTTGGGCCAGATCGCGCCGCACGACTGGCAGGTGAAAACGTGGTCGGCCTTGGCCATCGCTGCTCTCCCGCCTTCGGGCCTACCCGGATTCGTCTGCGGTTCCGGCTCGCCCGCGAAGCAGGCGAGAACATATGTAGAACAAATGCTGGTTCGGGACAAGCTCCGGATTTTGGCGGACGCGGCCAAGTACGACGCCTCGTGGGCCTCGAGCGGTGGCACAAAGGCGTTGAGCTCACGTGCGAAGGAGCATTTCCGCGCGTCCGGCATCTGCTTGCGTGCGTTGCGAGGCGGCGCCATTGCAGCGTTGCACACAAAACGGCGAGGGCGCGTATGACCACGGTTTATGATTTCACAGCGCGCGACATCAACGGCAAGGAGCGCTCGCTTTCAGAGTTCCGCGGCAAGACGCTGCTGATCGTCAATGTCGCCAGCCAGTGTGGCTTCACCCCGCAATATAAGGGGCTCGAAGAACTGCACCGGAAATATGCCGCTAAGGACGTCGAGGTGCTGGGCTTTCCGTGCAATCAGTTTGGCAAGCAGGAGCCCGGCGACGCCGAGGAGATCAAGAACTTCTGCTCGCTCACCTATGATGTGACGTTTCCGGTGTTCGCCAAGATCGACGTCAACGGGCCGAACGCGCACCCACTGTACAAGTTCATGGAAAGTGAGAAACGCGGCTTTCTCGGCTCCAAATCCATCAAATGGAATTTCACCAAATTTCTGGTGAACAAGGAGGGCAAAGTGGTGGCACGGTTCGGTCCGACAACCACGCCCGAACAACTGGACAGCGTCATCGCGCGCGCAATCTGAAAGGCTGACCATCATGGCCCAAGAGATCATCGAAATCCGCACGCAAGACGGCGTGTGCCCCGCCACAGTTTGCACGCCCTCAAGCGGTACCGAGCCCTGGCCGGCGGTGATCTTCTATATGGATGGTCTCGGCATTCGGCAGACCCTCAAAAACATGGCGCAGCGTATCGCCGATGAAGGCTTTCTCGTGCTGCTGCCGGATTTGTACTATCGCATGGGCGCGTATGCGCCGTTCGATCCGACCGAGATTTTTGCGAGCGGCGCCTTCCGCGAAAAACTCGGGCCGTACTTTGCATCGACCAACCCGCAAAAGGCCGGTGTGGAAGATACGCGCGCCTTCATTGCTCACCTGGACACGCGCGGCGACGTGAAAGGCAAGAAGATCGCCGTGACCGGCTATTGCATGGGCGGCGCAATCGCGCTGACAGCGGCGGGGACCCACCCGGATCGGATTGCTGCCGCGGCGAGCTTCCATGGCGGCAATCTGGCGAGCGATGCAGAAACGAGCCCGCATCTGCTGGCTCCGAAGATCAAGGCTGAAGTGTATGTCGCTGCGGCGGTGGAAGATCACAGCTATCCGCCGGAAATGGAAGCGCGCCTGAAGCAAGCGTTCGACGCGGCGCATGTGAACTATCGCCACGAGACCTATGAAGGCGCCAAGCACGGTTGGACCAAGGCGGATTTCCCGATCTACAACCGCGACGCTGCCGAACGCGCGCACCGCGAATTGATCGCGCTGTTTCGCCGTCAGCTCAACTAGTGCTGGTGCGTGGCTTCGATCTGTTCGGCTTCTTCGGGATGTAGATCGTTGGCCGCAAACAAGTGCGGGAACGGTGAGGTCATCGTGTCGAGACCGAGGAATGGGCAGAGCTTCTGCCAGCCGTCGCCCTTGGTAATGTCGATCACCAGAAGCCGCGCTGGCGGGATGAGCGTTTGCACCAGCTGATTGTGCTCGATGAAACGCTTTTTGTACAAATACTCTGTGGGCACAGTTGAGCCATAAGCATACTGGCGCAGCGAGCGGCGGAAGCCATCCTCCGGCCGCTCGCGATACGGCACGCCTACGGCTTGAACGACGCGATGACGTAGCAGCCGTTCATTGGCGACGTAGTTAACCTCGAAGTGCCGCTTCACACCGCGCCACCAATCGTCAACATCGCGGACAGTGAGCACCACCTTCGCTTCGGGATAGGCGTCGGCGAGTTCCTTGAAGAAGAGCGACGCGGGAAGATCGATCACCGCATCGACGTCATCATAGCGGCGGAAGCTCGGATGCGGCTCGCTACCGTCGATGATGTCAGTAAGCCGTTCAGTGTCGTAGTGAATGGAGCGCATGCCGAGTTGCTCAAGCGCAGCATGCAGCGAATGCGTGCCAGTCCGACTCAGACCCGCGCCAATGACCTTGAGCATCGTTACGTCCGCCGTGTAGTCCACGCTTGCATACCGACGCGAACGGCCTTGGCCGAACGCTCCGGAATGCTCGACGTCCCCCTCCGGACAAGGAGACTAAAGATCGACGCCGCCGATGGGTCTACTACCTCATGCCGCGACAAACTGGAGCAGGCTGCGCGCCAGCCGTTTACATTCAGAGCGCTCGACGCTGCTGAGGGGAATTTGCGAATGAGACCGAAGACGCCCCTGTTGACCGTCGATTGCGTGGTGTTTGACCGCGCCGGCCGTTTGCTTTTGATCCGGCGCGCAAATTCGCCGTTCAAGGGCGCCTATGCGCTGCCAGGCGGCTTTGTTGACGTGGGAGAAACCGTAGAAAAGGCGGCCTTGAGGGAACTTCGCGAAGAAACCGGGATCGCAGGCAAAATCATCGGGCTCGTTGGCGTGTACTCCGAGCCCAAGCGCGATCCGCGCGGCCACAGCGTGAGTTGCGCCTTTCTCGTGCGGCCCAGCACGACCAAGGTTAAGGGCGGCGACGATGCTGCGTCTGCGAACTTCGTGGACGATTGGCCAAGCGAGAAGCTTGCATTCGATCACGCCAAAATAGTCGCCGACGCGGCGAAGCTGCGCGGCTAGACCACCGCCTGAATCGGCCCGTCCGCACGGCCGGCGACGAATTGGTCGACGTAAGGGTTGCCGCTGTTGTCGAGCGAGGCAACGGGCCCGCGCCAGACGATCTTGCCGGCATAAAGCATGGCGATCTCGTCAGCGATTTTGCGCGCGCTGGCCATGTCGTGGGTGATGGAGACGGCGGCGCAGCCGAGATCGCGGACCATGTCGACGATCAGATCGTTGATGGCGTCGGCGGTGATGGGATCGAGGCCGGTGGTCGGCTCGTCAAAGAACAGGATGTCGGGCTTGGCGATGATGGCGCGCGCGAGGCCTGCGCGCTTCTGCATGCCGCCGGAGAGCTCGATGGGGCGCACGTCGGCGAATTCGGGCGCGAGCCGCACTTTGCGCATCGTTTCGATCGCACGCTCGCGTGCGTCTTTTCGCGACACGCCATCGGCGTAGATCAGCCTGAAAGCGATATTCTCCCAAACAGTGAGCGAGTCGAACAGCGCCGCGCCCTGGAACAACATACCGAACTTGCGCATCACCCGGGCGCGAATTTGTTGCGGCATGCGCGTCACGTCAGCGCCGTCGACCAGCACTTGGCCGGCGTCGGGCGTCATCAGCCCGAGCGCACACTTGAGCGTCACCGATTTGCCGACGCCCGAGCCACCGATGATGACGAGCGATTTGCCCGCCGCGACGTCGATATCGACGCCGTCGAGCACTTGAAGGCCGCGCAGTTTTTTCTTCACGCCGACGAGTTGGAGTTTCGCGGTCATCGGCTCAATCCACGAAAAACGCGGTGACGAGGTAGTTGACCGCGAGGATCAATACGATGGAGCCGACCACGGCGTTGGTGGTGGCGCGGCCGACGCCGAGCGCGCCGCCTTGGCTGTTGTAGCCCTGATACGCGCCCATGTTGGCGATGATGAAGCCGAACACGCCGGCCTTAGTGAGGCCGAGGATCACGTCTTGCGGCTTCAGGAACTGAAACGTGTTGTGCAGATAGATCGCGCCGTTGAAGTGAAGGCTGTTCACGGCGACCAGGTACCCGCCCATCACGCCGATGATGTCGGCGGCAACAACCAGAAGCGGAAGACACAACGTTGCCGCCAAGACGCGCGGTGCGACTAGGAAGCGGAAGGGATCCGTCGATAGGGTCGTCATCGCGTCGATCTGTTCGGTGACGCGCATGGTGCCGATCTCGGCGGCGATGCCCGCCGATACCCGGCCCGCCAGCATGAGGCCGGCAAGCACAGGCCCGAGTTCGCGGGTGATGCCCAGGACGACGATGTTGGGCACGAACTGTTCGGCATTGAACCGCGCGCCCCCGACATAGATGTTAAGCGCCAGGGCTGCGCCGATGAACACAGCGGTGAGGCCAATCACCGGCAGCGAGAAGTATCCGACGCTGGCGCACTGGCGCCAGAACTGGCCGACGAAGATCGGCGGCGAGAAAATCGCGGCGATGGCGCGGCCCACGAACGCAGCGAAGCGTCCGACTTCCGCCAGCATGTCCAAGACGGCGCGGCCAATTGCAGCGAGAGGGTTCATCCGCGCACGCCGCTCCGGCGCACCGTGCCTGCGAAGGTGGTGAGGATTTCGTAGGATGCGGTGCCCGCCAACAGCGCGACGTCATCAAGCGGTGCGTTGGCGCCGAGGAATTCGACCATCGCGCCAGGAAGCGCGGTTGGAATATCGGTCACGTCGATAATGGTGAGGTCCATCGATACCCGTCCCAGGATGGGCGCTTTTCGCCCGTCGAGGACGCCATAGCCGCGCCCGCCAAGCGAGCGCAAGAAGCCGTCCGCGTAACCGACGGCGACGGTGGCGGTGCGCATCTTTTTTGTCGCTGTGAAGGTCGCGCCATAGCCGAATGTGTCGCCTGCTTCGACGTCGCGCACCTGGAGGATCGGTGCGTCGATCGTCGCCGCCACAGAAAGAGTGGGGTTGTCGGCGTCCAGCGAACCTGAGCCGTAGAGGCCCACGCCGATACGTAGCAAATCGAAATGATAGTCCGCGCCGATCAGCGCGCCGCCGGTGGCGGAGAGGCTGAGCGGCGCTTTCGGAAACAGCGTCGCTGCATCGACGAAGCGCGCGCGCTGCGTGGCATTGAATTCGTGCTTCACATCGGACGAGCAAGCGAGGTGGCTCATCACCAGCGCCAGCGTCGTGTCCTTCAGCGCCACTGCCGCATGCGGAAGCTCTTCCGGGCCGATGCCAAGCCGGTTCATGCCGGTGTCGATATGCAGCGCCGCCGGGCCGCTGGCGTTCCAGGTTTTGATTTGCGCCAACGAGTTGAGGACCGGCGTGAGCTTGGCTTGCGAAAACAGCGGCAGATCAAAATCTGTCGGGCCGTTCAACACCATCACTTGCGGGCCTTCACCCAAGGTGCGGCGAATTTCGTAGCCCTCGTTCGAGGTCGCGGTGAAGAAGATGCGCGCGCCGGCTTCGGCGAGCGCCTTTGCCGCTGCGGCCGCGCCAAGGCCATAGCCATTGGCCTTGACCACAGCTGCGACTGCTGCGTTCGGCGCGAGTTTTTTGAAGAAACGCCAGTTCTCGGCGATTGCGTCGGTATCGACGCGCAGCCGCGCCAGCCGCCTAGGTAACGGTGCGGGCCGAGAGGTTTCCGAATCTCGTGTAGCGGCTGTCAAAGAAGAGCTTCACCTTGCCAATCGGACCGTGACGCTGCTTGCCGATGATGACTTCGGCCTGGTTGCGCACTTCATCCATTTGCCGCATCCAGTCGATGTGCTCGTTGGTGCCCTCGCGTGGCTCGGCGCGTTCTAGATAGTAGCTTTCGCGATAAACGAACAGGACTGAGTCTGCGTCCTGCTCGATGGAGCCGGATTCCCGCAGATCCGAAAGCTGTGGGCGCTTGTCGTCGCGGTTTTCGACCTGACGTGAAAGCTGTGAGAGCGCGATGACGGGGACCTTGAGGTCCTTCGCCAGCGCCTTCAGGCCTTGGGTAATTTCGCTGACTTCTTGCACGCGGCCATCGCTCTTTTTCGATGAGCCGGTCACCAACTGCAAATAATCCACAACGATGCAGTCGAGGCCAAAGGTGCGCTGCAAGCGGCGCGCACGGGCTTGCAACTGCGCAATGCCGATGGCGCCGGTTTCGTCGATGTGCAGCGGCAGCTGCTGCAAGTTGGCGGCTTCGTCGGCGAGGCGCTCGTATTCGCTTTTATTGATCTTGCCGCGACGGATGCGGTCACTCTCGATGCCGGCGGCGTCCGACAAAAGACGCGTGGCAAGCTGTTCGGCGCTCATTTCAAGCGAGAAGAACGCGACTACGCCGCCTTTCTCGTTGGGCTTCTCATCTTCCGGCGCCCGGCTGTAGGCGAGCCGGTTCTTGGCGACGTTGAAGGCGATGTTGGTGGCAAGCGCGGTTTTGCCCATCGAGGGGCGGCCAGCGAGAATGATCAAATCCGACGAGTGCAAGCCGCCCAGCATGCGGTCGAGATCCTCGAAATTTGTGGCGATGCCGGAGACGTCGGATTTGCTCTCGTAGGCGGCGGCAGCCATTTCGATGGACGTGGTCAGCGCGCGCGAGAACGGCGAAAAGCCGCTATTGGCGGCGCCGCTTTCAGCCAGCGTGAACAGCGTGCGTTCTGCTTCTTCGATGATGTCCTTGGCGTCGTGATCTTCGGGCGGGTTCTCCGCGAGATCGGTGATGACGCCGCCGACGCGGATGAGTTCGCGCCGCAGCGCTAGATCGTAAATCAGATCGGCATAGGACTGAGCTTGCGCCGAGAGCGGCGCGGCTGCGTCCAGCAGCTTCATCAAATACACTGCGCCGCCGATTTCCTTGATGCCGCCGTCGCGCGCGAAGCGCTCCTTCAGCGTCACGCCATCGGCAAGATCGCCGGCGGCGATCATTTCCGAGCAGGCGCGGAAGATGCGCCCGTGTACGGGATCGAAGAAATGCTTTTCCTGCAGCAGCGGAGTGATGCGGTTGAAGGTTTCGTTGTCGAACAGGATGGCGCCCAACAGCGCCTGTTCGGCTTCGAGATTGTGCGGCATCACCCGCGCCGGCTGCGGCGCGGTCGGAACGGCCAGGGGAAGGCTCGGCTGAGTCGACATTGCCGCGAGGATGCCGCGATTCGGCGCGGCAATCGTTTACGACGCGAAACCTTTGCGCGAGTTTTCCGACGTCATCCGCAATTCTTTGTTGTTGACGTGGAATGAAAGAATCGAGCGCCGGACCGGCGTCGGCCTTCGACAGGCTCAGGCTGACGCTACTGTTAGCAATCGCGTCACGCTGAGCTTGTCGAAGCGCGACGTCGCGCAAAGAAAAACCCGCGCACCTTTCGATGCGCGGGCTCTTGTTGATTGCGTACCGCGTTATTCGCGCGGGCCGTCGTCCTTGAAGGCGGACGCGGCGAGGTCCTTGGCTTGCGCTTCGGCTTCGGCGCGTTCGGCTTCGACGGCCGAAGCGATGACGTTTTCGCCGCGTGCTTGGCGCTCGGCTTCGTCCGGGCTGCGGGCGACGTTGACCTTCACCGTGACGACGACTTCCGCATGCAGGCGCACGCGCACGTCGTACATGCCGATGGTCTTGATCGGCTTATCGAGAACCACCGCGGCGCGGTCGATCTTGGCGCCCGACTTGACGATCTCGTCGGCGATGTCGCGTGAAGAGACCGAGCCGTAGAGCTGGCCGGCTTCACCCGCTTGGCGGATCAGCACGTAGCTCTTGCCGTCGATGTTGCCGGAAGCCTTTTCAGCGGCGGCGCGGGTTTCGGCGTTGCGCGCTTCGATCTCGGCGCGGCGCGCTTCGAACAGCTTCTTGTTTTCGTCGTTGGCCCGGAGCGCCTTCTTTTGCGGCAGCAGGAAGTTGCGGGCGAAACCGTCGCGCACCTTCACCACGTCGCCGATGGCGCCGAGATTCTCAACGCGTTCGAGCAGGATCACTTGCATCTCTGGATCCTCCTCACTGAACCGCGAACGGCAGCAGCGCGAGTTCACGCGCCAGCTTGATGGCGCGGGCGAGTTCGCGTTGCTTCTTGGCCGAGACTGCGGTGATGCGCGCCGGCACGATCTTGCCTTTTTCAGAGATGAAGCGCTGCAGCAGTTTCACGTCCTTGTAGTCGATCTTCGGGCCGTTTTCGCCGGAGAACGGGCACACCTTGCGCCGGCGCCCAAACGGACGGCGGGCCGGGATGTTGGAGATGTTGAACTTGGGCGCGCCCTTTTGAGCTTTCTGAGCCATGGATCAATCCTCCCCGCCGTCATCATCGATCACGCCATCTTCGCCTTCGCGGCCTTCACGGCGGGCGCGGCGGCGTTCTTCGCGATCGCGGCGCGCCAGGATCGGCGAGGGCTCTTCGTCGAGCTCTTCGACGCGGATGGTCTTGAAGCGCATCACGTCTTCATTGATGCGCAGACGGCGCTCCAACTCGTGCACAGCCGCGGCCGGGCAATCGAGGTTGAGCATCGCGTAGTGACCCTTGCGGTTCTTGCGGATGCGATAGGTCAGGTTGCGCAGGCCCCAGTATTCGGTCTTGCCGACGTGGCCGCCGCTGTCCTTGATTTGCTTGGTGATGTCTTCGACGAGAGCGTCGACCTGTTGCGGCGAGATTTCGGGCCGCGCGATAAGCACGTGTTCGTATAAAGCCATGTTTTCCTCTTCCTGGAGACCCGCGGCGCCCGGGCGGGGGAAGAACCCGTCCAAACGATGGACCCCAGGCAGCGGATGCCCCTGAGGCCGCGGATCGCGAAGGCGCGGACCATACGGATTTCGGTTCCGGAAGCAAGCGCTTGGACGGCGCTTTGCCGGGGTGTAGGGTCCCAAAAATGCAGCGTTTGGTTGTTCTGGCGTTGGGTTTGGCTTTGGCTCTGTCAAACGCGGCGGTCGCTGACGACGCCGATCCCGGCTACATCACCAATCCGGTCTGGACGGTCCTGCCTGCACAAGGCGTGACGCCTGCGGCCTTTTCCAATGCAGACTATCAAGCCTTCGTGCCGCTGTTTTGCCACGTGCAGCGCGATGTGTTGTCGGGCTGCCGTTCACCACAGTCTCCGCTTCAGGATGGATTTTTAGACGCCGCCATCTCAGCGGCGAGCGCGGCGCGTATTGCGCCTCAAGATGGCAATGGACGCGACACCGCAGATCGAGATGTTTTCTTGATTGTCAATTTTCCACCGCCGGCTGCAGCTCTGCCGAATGGTGTCTCTAAGGGCATTTTCTGGCGTCATCGCCCGACTGCTGGTGCGTTTGAGCGCAACTATCCTGCAGCTGCGAGGGCTACGCGGCAGTCTGGGCTGGTGAATATGGATTGCTGGGTTGCCGGCAACGAGCACCTCACTTGCACCGTGGTCAGCGAGGCGCCCACCCACTATGGATTTGGGGATGCGGCGATCGCTTTGGTCCCGGCCTTTGTCGCAACTCCTCAAACTTCTGAAGGACACCGCTTGCCTGCTGGCAGGGTCCATCTGAACTTGAATTTCAACCCACCCTGACGGCGCAGCGTTTGCAGGCCGCAGCGGGAGGCGGCTGAGATGACGAACCCGGTACAACAACTGAGCAACGTGCTGGGACGGCGCGTGGAGCGGGTTTCGCGCCGCATCAACAATTTTGGCTCAAATCGGCACTGCCCATTTTGCCACGCCGATGTGAAGAGCTTCTGGTCTGAAGGCGAAGACCATGCCGTTCTGTACGAACTTGAGGTCATCGGCGGCGGACGGCGC